>CAZZYJ010000206.1:0-6048 GCA_964658215.1 uncultured Steroidobacteraceae bacterium
CCCTGCTGCCGCGGATCAGGCTCAACCTCCGCCCCCTGCTCCGCCGCCCGGGCCGTCGATGCACCCGCCACCACCAACCCCAGCCAGCCCAGTGCGGCGACTGCCGCAACGAGGCCTGTCAATCGTCGCAGTTTGTTCAAGGTGACCTCACGCGAAGAGCGACATGACGCTGCAGTTCTACATCAAGCCGGAGGCGGGCGCCTCAACTACTTGAGACTCTGCCCCGAACACACCTTGGTCGCCTCGTTGTAGTTGCCGCACTTGAGCTTCACCCAATCGGCCGTGATGCCCTTGTCGGAAGGCAGATAGTGCGACCACGCCTCGCCCGGGATCTCCTTGTCGGTCTTCCACACCACGTCGAGCTGACCGTCGCCGCGTATCTCGCCGATGTAGACCGGCTTCGTGATGTGGTGATTCGGCAGCACGGTCGCGCTGCCGCCCGTCAGGTTGTCCACCGACAGGCCCGGCAGTGCCGCAATGACCTTCTCGGTGTCCGTCGAACCCGCCTTTTCCACGGCCTTGACCCACAACTGAAAACCGATGACGTGCGCCTCCATGGGATCGTTGAAGGTCCGCTTCGGGTTCTTGGTGTACGCATGCCATTTCTTGATCCACTCCTTGTTGACGGGCGTATCGATGCTCATGAAGTAGTTCCACGCGGCGAGATGACCCACGAGCGGTTTGGCGTCGAGACCCGACAGCTCCTCCTCGCCCACCGAGAACGCCACCACCGGGGTGTCCTCCGCCGAGATCTTCTGGTTGCCGAGTTCCTTGTAGAAGGGCACGTTGGCATCGCCGTTGATCGTCGACACCACCGCCGTCTTCTGCCCGGCCGAGCCGAACTTCTTGATCTTGGTCACTTCGCTCGTCCAGTCCGAGAAGCCAAACGGGGTGTAGTTGACCATGATGTCCTCCGCCTTCACGCCTTTCTGCGTGAGGTAGGCTTGCAGGATCTTGTTGGTGGTGCGCGGATAGACGTAGTCGGTGCCCTCCAACACCCAGCGCTTCACGCCGACGTCCTTCATCAGGTAATCCACCGCCGGAATGGCCTGCTGATTGGGCGCCGCGCCGGTGTAGATGACGTTCTTCGACGATTCCTCGCCTTCGTACTGCACCGGATAGAACAGCAGACCGTTGTCCTTCTCGAGCACCGGCAGGACGGATTTTCGCGACACCGACGTCCAGCAACCGAACACCACCGACACCTTGTCCTTCTCGAGCAGTTCGGCCGCTTTCTCGGCGAACAGCGGCCAGTTCGAGGCGGGATCCACCACCACGGCCTCGAGCTTCCTGCCGAGCAGGCCGCCCTTCTTGTTCTGCTCGTCGATCATCATCAACACCGTGTCTTTCAGCGTGGTTTCGCTGATGGCCATGGTGCCGGACAGCGAATGCAACACACCGACCTTGATCGTGTCTTCGGCCGTCGCGGCCAGCGATACCAGCGTCGCGGCTCCGGCCACCGACCACTTCATCATGTTCCCTAGATTCATTGCCTGATCTCCGTTTGATCGACTGTCTTACATTTGCAGCTGAAGCTTCAATCCGATCTCGTGCGGCGAGGTCTTGCCGAGCTCGTCCTTCTGACGCAGGAAGTACAGGCCCACCCGGGCGTTGTACGGTTTGATCAGATAATTCGCATTGAATTCCAGCGTCTTGAGCTTGTCGGCGGCCACCGCCGCGTCGTTGGCGAAACCGGCGTCGCTCTTCTTCTCGCTGTACTTGCCAAGCAGCTGGATCTTGCTGATGCCGACCTGCTGGGGAAACAGGTAGGCACCCAGACCATACCAGCCCCGGCTCTTGGTCAGCCCCGACAGCCCGTTGTCGTGCAGGTACTCCGTTTCCACGGTGACGACGCCGTCGTTGGGCAGCTTCTTGTCGAGCAACGCATCGAGGCTGGCCGTGGTCTTCGAATCCTGGCTCTGCGCGACGAGACCCACGGCAAGGAGGTCCTTCTCCCCGTAATACGTGCCGTTCAGGTAGTAGCCCGCCTCCGGGTCCCAGAAATCGAGCATCAGGCGCGCGGCGTACAACAATTTGCTCTTGTCGGCCACGACGCTGTTGAGCGACTGCCCGTCGAATACGCCGACCGATGCCTTCAGCATGCCGAACTGGCCCCAGTAGGCGACGCCCGTATCGCGGCCGTTCTCGACGCTCGGATAGAAATCGGCGATGCCGTCGGCGTACGGCGTCCAGTCGTTCGCGTAGTAGGGGCCGTACAGATTCGCCCGGTCGCTCGGCGGCAGAAAGCGCCCCGCCCAGATGTTGAAGTAATCCGAGAATTCGAAGCGCCCGACGGCGTCGAGCACGGCCACCTTGTTCTCGTCGGCGCCGCTGCCCGTGTATTCGGTGTTGAACATGATCTTGATGTGGTCCATCACATCGCCGTTGATGTACAGGCGCACGCTGTTCAGGGCGAATCCCGACACGTTGCTGTCGCCTTCCTTGACGGTTCCCGGACTGTAGATGCAGGACTTGTCGCAGTTGTAAAAGCTGGTCTGGATCCCCGCCCCCACCGTGATGGGCGGCAGCGATACCTCGGCATGGGCGCCGTCGACCAGCGTCGTCATAAATGCCATGCCGGGCAGCACCGCCCACAGCAGGCGACGCACGGAGCGCGTCCGTTCAAGTTGAGAATTCATAGCTATCCCTCCGTTGATTTTCGTAAAACGGCACCGGCACGAAGTTGGTGCGGCAGCTCCAACGCCGGCCGCCGATTGCACTACATCGGTGCCGCTTGCGGCTCGATGCTCGACGCTTGGTGCTCGCCGCCCGGTACCCCTGTCATCCGGGTGCAAACCTACAGCAAGCGGTCGCGCGACCCCATGCGTCGTTTGACGTAGTCGCGCAGCGCGACGGCGGTATATGCAAGAATGCGCCGCAGGGAATGCTCCAAGGAACACGCCACCCATGAGCTCACAACAGCGAGTTGTCCGAGAGCGCCGGCAATACAATCAATGGGTCGCTTCGCAGACGTTGGAAGACTATGCGTTGCGCTTCACGGCGGCGAGTGCCCGCAAGTCGGCCTTCCGGGTCGGCAACACGGCGCTGGGCCCTGTTGCGTTCCTGGCGTGCGAGGCCATCGGCGGCACCCTGACCCTGGCCTACGGCTTCCCGAACACCTTCTATGCCATCCTGTCTTTCATGGCGTTGATGTTCCTCATCGGGCTGCCGATCGCGTACTACGCCGCGAAATACGGCGTCGACATCGATTTGTTGACGCGGGGCGCGGGCTTTGGCTATCTCGGCTCCACCCTCACGTCGCTGATCTACGCGTCGTTCACGTTTCTGCTCTTCTCCGTCGAAGCGAGCATATTGTCGGTGGCGCTGCAACTGCTGCTCGGCGTGCCGCTGGCCCTCGCGCATGTGCTCAGCGCACTCGTGGTCATCCCCATCGCCCTGTACGGCATCAGCATGATCAGCCGCATGCAGATCGCCACCCAGCCCGTCTGGCTGGCGCTGCAGTTTCTGCCGATTCTGTACATCGCGTGGAAGCGCCCCGGCGACTACGCCGCGTGGACCCACTACGCCGGCGCGCGGGGCAGCGGCACCGCCGTGAACCCGCTGCTGCTCGGCATGGCCGCCTCGACGCTGCTGTCGCTGCTGCCCCAGATCGGCGAACAGGTCGACTACCTGCGCTTCCTGCCCGTTCGCGACGAACGGCGCCGCTTCAGCTGGTGGACCGCGCTCCTCACCACGGGTCCGGGCTGGGTGCTGATCGGCGGTTTCAAACTGCTCGCGGGGTCGTTCCTCGCGGTGCTCGCCCTGCGTTTCGGCGTTCCGCTGCTCGAAGCCAACCAGCCCGTGCAGATGTATCTCGTGGCCTTTCGCACGGCATTCGGCTCCCCCTCGGGCGCGCTGGTGCTCACCGGGCTGTTCGTCATCGTGTGCCAGCTCAAGATCAACGTCACCAACGCGTACGCCGGTTCGATCGCCTGGTCCAATTTCTTCTCACGGTTGACCCACAGTCATCCGGGGCGGGTGGTCTGGCTGGTGTTCAACACCGTGCTCGCGCTGGTGCTGATGGAAATCGGGATTTTCCACGCCATCGACGCCATCCTGCTGATCTATGCCAATTTTGCCGCCGGGTGGATCGGCGCCCTCACCGCCGACCTCGTGATCAACAAGGCGGTGGGATGGAGTCCGCGCCACATCGAATTTCGCCGCGCCTATCTCTATGACATCAATCCCGTCGGCGTCGGCGCGCTCGCGCTGGCCGTGATCACATCGAGCCTGGCCTATCTCGGCGTGTTCGGCGTCGTGGCACAAATCCTCTCCCCGTTCGTCGCATTGCTCACCGCGTTCGTCGCCGCGCCGCTCATCGCCTGGGCCACCCGCGGACGGTATTACCTGGCGCGACCGGCCGAGCCGGCCGCGCCCGACATCGACTCCCTGCGCTGTTGCGTCTGCGAGAACGTGTTCGAAGCCAGCGACATGGCCACCTGCCCGATGTACGCCGGACCGATCTGCTCGCTGTGCTGCACCCTCGAAGCGCGGTGTCACGATGCGTGCAAGCCCCACGGCCGCGTCGCGCGTCAGCTGGCCGCGCTCATGACGAAGACGCTGCCCGCCCGGTTCGCACAGGCGCTCGACTCGCGCGCCGGCAACTTCGCCGGCATCCTGATTCTGTGCAACCTCGCGGTGGGCCTGCTGCTGGCGCTCATCTATCACGGCTATGCCGACGGTTCGGTGGCCGCGCGCGGCACCGTCCGCGACACGCTCGGGTTGGTCTACCTGAGCTTGCTGGTGCCGTCCTGCGTGGTGTCCTGGCTCATCGTGCTGGCCCACGACAGCCGGCGGACGGCCGAGGCGGACTCCGCGAGACACACGGCGACGCTCATCGAGGAGATCGACGCGCATCGTCGCACCGATGCGGATCTGCAACGCGCGAAGGAAGTCGCGGAGGCGGCCAATCTCGCGAAGACACGGTACATCGTCGGCATCAGTCACGAAATCCGCACTCCCTTGAATTCCATTTTCGGTTACGCCCAGCTGCTGGAACGCGACGGCGGCGGCGCGCCCAACACCGCGGTGCGCGTGATACGCCGCAGCGCCGAACATCTGTCCAATCTGATCGACGGGCTGCTGGACGTCTCGCGCATCGAAAACGGCATGCTGAAGCTCAGCCGAGACACCGTGCAGTTCGGCGAGTTCCTCGATCAACTGGTCGATATGTTCCGCCTGCAGGCGCTCGCCAAGGGTCTGCAATTTCGCTATCAGCCCCCCTCCCGCCTGCCACCGCACGTGTACGCGGACAAGAAACGTCTGCGGCAGATCCTGATCAATCTGCTGTCGAACGCCATCAAATATACCGAACGCGGTTCGGTCACCCTGACGGTGCAATATCGCAGCGACGTGGCGATATTCGACATTGCAGATACCGGCATGGGCATCGCGCCCGAGGACCTGGCACGCATTTTCGAGCCCTTCGAGCGGGGCAGCAGCGAGGGGGTGCGCGCCATCCCCGGCACGGGCCTCGGCCTCACGATCACCAAGCTGCTGACGCACATGATGGGCGGTGAAGTGCTGGTGCGCAGCGGCGCGCTAACGGGCACCGTGTTCTCGGTGCGTCTGCTCCTGTCCGAGGTCAGAACCGAGATCCCGGCGGCGCCCGCGTCGCGACGGATCGTGGGGTACCCGGGGGCGCGTCAGGAACTGATCGTCGCCGACGACGATCCGCAGCACCTGGAACTGCTGCGCACCTTCCTGCGACCGCTCGGCTTCAACCTCCTGCTCGCCCGCGACGGCAAGACCTGCCTGCAACTCGCCGCGCAGTCGCAACCGCAGCTCGCGATCGTCGACCTGTCTCTGCCCGACATCGCGGGTTGGGAGCTCGCGCGGCAGCTGCGCGGCATGGAACACCTGGGGCGCATGAGGATCATGATCGTCTCCGCCAATGCACACGAGTATGCCCCCGGCGCGGGTGTCGTGCACGATGCCTTCCTGACCAAACCGGTCGAACTCCAGGCGCTGCTCGAACGGATCGGCATTTTGCTGAATCTGGACTGGCTGTACGCCGCGGACGCCGGGTCGGGCGGCGCCATCGCGCTC
>CAZZYJ010000207.1:0-6014 GCA_964658215.1 uncultured Steroidobacteraceae bacterium
GCGGCGCAGGCTCCCATCGAATACGCGGACGCGTCGGCGGAAGTACGCGCGGTCTACGACGACATCATGGCCACCCGCAACACCGACTGGGTGAACAATTATTGGAAAGTGCTGGCACATCACCCGCCGAGCTTGCGCCGCATGTGGGCGAATGCCAAAGAGGTGATGGGCCCCGGCGCGCTCGATCCGCTCACCAAGGAATTGATCTACCTTGCGGTGAGCGTGACCAACGGCTGCCACTACTGCATCGCCTCGCACGGCGCCGCGGCGCGCAGGAAGGGGCTCACCCCGGAGCAGCATGCCGAACTGGTGGCCATCATCGGTCTGGCCAATGAAACCAACCGCCACGCGGTGGCGCTGGATCTCCAGATCGACGCACCGTTCCGGTGACAGGCACGCGTGGCGGCGACCCGTATGCAGCGTGAACAGATCGTGTTCGTCGGCACCAGCGATCTTTCCGGGCATTTGCGCGGCAAGAGTTTTCCGCTGGCCGATCTTGCCGCCCGGCTGGCGGGGGGTGTCGCGCTCGCGCCGACCAACCTGTTCCTCTCGGCGTTCGGCGCCATCGAGTTCACGCCCTTCGGCACGCAGGGCGAGGTGCTGCTGGTACCCGACCCCGGCAGCCGCGTCGTCGTGCCCTTCGACGGCAGCGCCACGGAATATTTTTTCCTGGGTGACTTGAGAACGCTCGACGGGTCCGCCTGGGATTTCTGTCCGCGCCAGGTATTGCGACGGGCGCTCGAAGCGATGACGGCCGAGACCGGCTGGACGGTGCTGGCGGCGTTCGAACAGGAATTCGTCTACAGCGGCGTACCCCGCCAGCCGGCGCAGCCCTACGAACTCGATGCCTATCGCCGGCAGGGCCTGTTCGGCGAGACCGTGCTCGCGGCGCTGCGCCAGGCCGGCGTGGTGCCGGATTCCTTCCTGGCCGAATACGGGCCGCGGCAGTTCGAGGTCACGGTGGCGCCGGCGCCCGGGCTGCGGGCCGCCGACGAGGCGGTGATCACCCGCGAACTGACGCGTGCGGTGGCGTATCGGTTCGGCGAGCGGGTCAGTTTCACGCCGCGGCCCGAGCCCCACGGGGTGAGCAACGGCACGCATATTCACTGGAGCTTTCTGGACGGGGACGGGCGGCCCGTGCTCTACGAGGAGGGACAGCCCTGGCACTTGTCGACGCGGGGGCGGCAATTCATCGCCGGCGTGCTGCATCACCTGCCCGCGCTGTGCGCGCTGACGGCGCCGTCGCTGGCTTCGTATTACCGGCTGCGCCCGAGCGGCTGGGCACCGACGCGGGCGAACGTGGGTCTGCTCGACCGGGGTTCGGCGGTGCGCATCTGCGCCGTGGCGGGCAGCGATCCTGCGTACCGCGCCCGACAGTGCAACGTGGAGTTTCGGGTCGCGGATGCCACTGCGAGCCCCTATCTCGCGCTGGCCGTCCTGGTGCAGGCCGGCTTGGACGGGATACGTCATCGATACGACCTCGCCGCCACGCCGGCCGCGGCGCTCCCTGACAGTCTGGCCGCCGCGCTCACGCTGCTGGAAGCCAGCACCGCGGCGGCCGGGTGGCTGGGCGCCGAGCTGCACGATGCCTACCTCAAGTTCAAACGGGCCGAGATCCAGGGTTTGCACGGGCTCGAGGAAGCGGAGATCTGTCGTCGCTATGCCGAGGTGTACTGAACCCATGAATCATCCATCGAGTCGTGACATCCCCGTCGAACCTGCGCACACGGCGCTGTTGTTCGTCGACGTACAGAACTACAACTGCACCTGGAGCGGCGGCGAATACGCACATCTGGACCCCGCCGAGCGGGAGCAGCGCTTCGGCTATTTCTTCGCCAGCCTGCGCGACCGGGCGTTGCCCAACATGGTGCGTCTGCAACACGCCTGCCGCGGCGCGAACATCGAAGTGCTGTACACCCTGATCGAGAGCCTCACCGCCGACGGGCGCGATCGCTCGCTCGATTACAAGATCACCGGGTTTCACGTGCCGAAGGGCTCGGCCGATGCCCGTATGGTCGACGAACTCGCCCCCGCGGGCGACGAGATGATGTTTCCGAAAACGTCCTCGTCCGTGTTCATCTCTACCAACATCGACTACGTGTTGCGCAACTTGGGCACCCGTTACCTCATCATCGCCGGCTGTCTGACCGATCAATGCGTGGACTCGGCGGTGCGCGACGCCTGCGATCTGGGCTATCGGGTGACGGTGCCCACCGATGCCTGCGTCACGCTGTCGGCGGAGCGGCACGACTGGTCGTTGCGCAACAATGCCGGCTACTGTCGCCAGACCACCACGGACGCGCTGTTGCAAGAGATCGCCCGGCTCACCGGGACGGGATGAACGGCCCGCCGCCCGCCACCGTGCCTGCCGACCGCGCCCACCCCCGCGCTGCGGGCCTGGCCCGCCGCCTGAGCCTGCCCGAAGCCATCGGCCTGTCGGTTTCCATCATCTGTCCCACGGTGACGGCGGCGTTCAACATCACCCTGGTGGTGCAGGCCGCGGGCGCCGCGGCACCGCTGGCCTTCGTCATCGGCACGTTGTCGATGGTGTTGATCGCGTTGTCGTTCATGTCCTGCAGCCGGCGCGTGGCCCACTCGGGGTCGGCGTACGCGTACATCTCACACACCTTCGGCCGGCGGATGGGTTTCGTCGCGGGCTGGTGCCTCCTCCTCACCTATGTCGGCTTCGCCACCGGCCAGGCAGCCCTGGTGGGTAGCTTCACCGCGGCGGCGCTGCAGGGTCTCGCCCCCGCCGCCGGCCCGGGTGCGGGCAGCGGCGCGGGCGCAGCCGCAGCCGCGGGCGCGGCATGGTGGGTGATCGGTAGCCTCGCGCTGCTGCTCGGCTGGTGGCTCGCATTTCGCGACATGCGCGTCGCGGGCCGTCTCATGCTCGCGCTGGAAGTGACGGCGATGGCCGCCATCCTGGTCTTGTGTGGACGCATCCTGCTGCAAGTTCACCCCGGCCTGCACGAGAGCATGACGAGCTTTCGACCGGCAAAGAATTTCGGCGGCTGGTCGGGCCTCGGCTTCGCGATGGTGTTCTGCATCCTGTCCTTCGCCGGCTTCGAGGGCGCGGCCACCCTGGGCGAGGAAACCCGGAATCCCCGGCGCAACATCCCCATCGCGTTGTTGTTCACGGTGATCGCCTCGGGCGTGTTCTTCACCTTCGTGGCCTACTGCGAAGTCATCGGCTTCGGCCCGCGCGGCATCGAGGCGCTCGGCAGGTCGCAGGCGCCGCTCAACGATCTGGCGCTGCGCTATGCGTCGCCGCGCTGGGCCATCGCCCTCGACGTGGCCGCCGCGGTCAGTTGTTTCACCGGCATGCTGGGACCGCTGGCCGCAGCGGGTCGTGTGCTGTTCGCGCTGGGGCGCGGCGGTCTCGCGCCGCGCCTGGGCGCGGTGCACGCGGTGCACGGCACACCGGCGCCCGCCGTCGCGCTGTCGGCAGCGATGAGTCTGGTGCCCTTCGTGCTGTGGGCCCCGTTCGTGGGTCCCGGCAACTACTACAGCTACACCAGCACGCTCGGCGTGCTGGCGCTGATCGGCGTCTACGTCAGCGTGGGTGCCGCCGAATCGGTGGAGGCCTGGCGCGAGCGGCGCGTGGTCTGGTCGAGCGTCTGCGCGCTGGGACCGCTCGTGCTGCTGTGGGTGTCCTATCGCACCGTGTATCCCGTGCCGGAATTCCCCAACAACTTGTGGCCCTACGGGGTGGCGGCCTGGCTGCTCGCCGCGTGGGCTCTCATGGCGTGGCGGCCCGCGGTGACGGGCACGCCGCTGCCGATTTCCTGACGGCACGCGCGTGGACGGCAAACGAATTCTTTCGCTCAATGCCTTCGAGCCCGGCGCCGCCAGCGGGCTGGGACAGCCGCTCGCGGCCCGCATCGAGCGACGCGCCCGGGTGTTCGGCGCCGCCTCCATGCTGTTCTACGACGAACCGCTGCAGATCGTGCGCGGTGCGGGCTGCTGGCTGTACGACGCCGCGGGCACCGCCTATCTGGACGCCTACAACAATGTGCCGTCGGTGGGTCATTGCCACCCCCGGGTGGTCGAGGCGGTCACGCGGCAGCTGCAACAGCTCAACGTGCATACCCGCTATCTTCACGACGGCATCGACGAATATGCGGCGCGCCTGCTGGCCACGCTGCCCGCCCCGGTGTCGACGCTCACGTTCACCTGCACGGGCAGTGAGAGCAACGATCTCGCGCTGCGGCTCGCCGCCGCCTACACCGGTGCGCGCGGCGTCATCGTCACCGAGGCGGCCTACCATGGCAACACCGGCCTCGCCACCGAGGTGAGCCCGGCGTCGTTCATGCCGGCGGCACCGCCGCCGCATGTGCGCCTCGTGCCGGCGCCCGCTGCGAACGGCGCGACGCCGGCCGAGGTCTCGCGTGTCTTCGCGGAGCACGTGGCCGCGGCCATCGAGGATCTCGAGCGTTGCGGCCTCGGGGTGGCGGCGCTGCTGGTGGATGGTATTTTCTCCAGTGACGGCGTGTATCCGCATCCGCGCGGCTTCCTGCGCGCCGCCGTCGACGCGGTGCACCGCGCGCAGGGGTTGTTCATCGCCGACGAGGTGCAATGCGGCTTCGGGCGCACGGGCGAGTCGCTGTGGGGATTCGAGCGTCATGGCCTGCGCCCCGACGTCGTCACCTTCGGCAAGCCCATGGGCAACGGCTATCCCATGGGGGCGGTCGCGAGCCGCCCCGACATCCTGCAGGCGCTGTGTTCGCGGACCGGATACTTCAATACGTTCGGCGGTTCACCCGTGGCGGCGGCGGCGGGACAGGCGGTGCTCGACGTCATCCAGGCGGAAGATTTGATGGGCAATTCTCGCCGGGTGGGTACCCACCTCGAGCAGGGGCTCATCGCGCTGGCGGCCCGGCATCCGCAGATCGCCGAGGTGCGCGCGGTGGGACTGTACCTCGGGGTTGCGCTGCGCGACGTGCGGGAGGCTGCGCCGGTCCCGCCGGCCACGCGCGGCGCCGAGCTCGCGCGGATCGTGGTCAACGCGCTGCGCCGGCGTCGTGTCCTGATCGGCGTCGCGGGCAGGCAGGGGGATGTCTTGAAGATCCGCCCGCCGCTGTGTTTTTCGAGCGGCGATGCGGATCATCTGCTCGCGGCGCTGGACGAGGGGTTGAGCGCCGTGGGCCGTGCCGCCGCATGAGCGGCGAATATCCGCCGGCGGTGCTCGCGGAACTCACCGCCCGGGTGGCGTGCAACGTCGGCCGCTGGGGCTTGGCGCCCGGCACCGAGGTCAGCCTCCTGAACGTGTCGGAGAACGCCACGTTCGCGCTCGGCGATCCGGCCGGACGCACCCTGGTGCTGCGGGTGCAGCGCCTCGGGTATTCGTCGCTGCAGGAAATCCGCTCGGAACTCGCCTGGGTGCAGGCGCTGCGCCGTGAAGGGATCGTCGAGACGGCGTCGCCCGTGCCGGGCACCGACGGCGATCTGGTGCAGCGGCTCGAGCCGCAGTCGGAGCCGATCCCGGAGGCTGCGCCCGCGGCTCCGCCGCCGGTTGCGGGAAGCCTTGCGCTGCCCGGTACGTTGGCGCCGCGCTGGGCCGTGGCGTTCGAGCGCCTGCCGGGCAGGGCGCCCGATGCCCGCTCGGCGTCGGCCTGGTTCGAACGATTGGGCGAAGTCACGGCGCGCCTGCACGGGCATGCGCGAGCGTGGACGCCGCCCGCGGGATTCGGACGCAGGCGCTGGGACGTCGAAGCGATGGTCGGGCCAGACGCCCGGTGGGGCCCCTGGCGCGCAGCGCCGGGTCTCGACGCCGACGGGGTCGGCATCGTGGAGCGCGCCTTGCAACGCATACGGCGGCGTCTGGCGATGATCGGCACCGGCGGCGACGTGTTCGGACTGGTGCATGCCGATCTGCGGCTCGCCAATTTGTTGGTGGACGGGCCGCGGCTGCGTGTCATTGATTTCGACGACTGCGGCTTCGCCTGGTACCTCTACGATTTCGCCGGCGCGGTGAGTTTCATCGAACACGAGCCCGTCGTGGCGGAGCTGCGGCG
>CAZZYJ010000208.1:0-6000 GCA_964658215.1 uncultured Steroidobacteraceae bacterium
GAACCAGCGAACCAGGAGGTCCCATGCGCAACCCGCTCCCGCTCCCGACGATCTTCGACCCCAAGCATGCAGAGGACGCGCGCTACGCGCCCGACTCCATGCGCGTCTTCGATGAGGCCAACGCGTGGCGTAAGCAGCACGCGCTCCGGCCCGCGACCTCGGACGCGCGCCAGCTGCACCTGCTCCTCATCGACGTACAGAAGGACTTCTGCTTCCCGGAGGGCTCGCTCTACGTCGGGGGGCGCAGCGGGCGCGGCGGAGACGGTGCGCCACGTCACGGTCGATCTCGCCACCCGCAAGGCCGTGGCCGCGCCCGACGACCCGGCGCCCGCGCCGGCCGCCGGCAGTGACGGCACGGCACCCCCGGCGGATCCCACGCCGGAGCCTGCGTCCGTCGAGCGCCCCTTGGCGGTGCCGGCGGGCGCGGACGTCGAACCGGAGGTGCCCGACACGCCGGCCGAGCCAGGGCCTCGCAAGGCCGCCACGCCGCGCCACGGCTGGGCGGTGCAGGTGGGCAGTTTCGCCAGCCGGCCGAACGCGGACAAGCTCGTGCGGCACCTGCGCCTGCAGTTCAACGCCGTGAGCCTGAGCGCCAGCGGAGCGGGGCACGCGCTCCGGTATCGGGTGCGCCTCGGCCCGCTCGCCGATCGCAATGCGGCGCTTCGGGCGCTCGCCAAGGTCAAGGCGCAGGGTTATCACGCGAGTCTGGTGCCCCCCGCCGCGTAGGCCGGCGCGGCCGTCCGGCCACGGGCACGGGTTTCCGAGGCAACGGCGGCGGCGGTCCGGTAGAATGACGTCATGGTGACCGGGGCGGACGCGTTGATACTGTTGGTGCTGCTCGGTTCAACGGTGATCGGACTCCTGCGCGGTTTCGTGCGCGAAGCGGTGTCGCTGGTGTTCTGGATTTTCGCCGTCTGGGCGGCCTGGAAATTCGGACCGCGCGTCGAGCCGCACCTGGGCGGGCTGCTCGCGGATCCGAACATCGCGCCCTGGGTGGGTCGTCTGGTGATGCTGGTGTTCGTGCTGCTCATCGGCTGGGTGGTCGGCATGCTGCTCAGTTATTTCACGCGCAGCCTCGGGCTCGGCCCGCTGGACCGCGTGATCGGGCTGTTGTTCGGCATGCTGCGCGGCGCGGTGCTCGTGGGCCTGATGATCATCGGTGGCGAATTGCTGCATCTGAATCGTGAAGAGTGGTGGGGCCGGTCCAAACTGGTTCCCTACGGCGAGACCGCCGGCGACTGGCTGCGGGCCATGGTCGGCGAGAGAGGCGAACCTTGGGCGAAGCTCGAGCGCCTGACCGGAGTCAGAGTGGGGCGTTAGTACCGGAGGTGCGGCATGTGCGGAATCATCGGGATGGTCGGTGTGAGTGCGGTCAATCAGCGCATCTATGATGCGTTGACGGTGCTGCAGCACCGCGGTCAGGATGCCGCCGGCATCATGACCTCGGAGAACGGCGAGCTGTTCATGCGCAAGGATTCTGGCCTGGTGCGCGACGTGTTCCAACAGAAACACATGCTCAAATTGAAGGGCAATCTCGGCATCGGCCACGTGCGCTATCCCACCGCCGGCACCGACAGCGCACACGACGCCCAGCCCTTCTACGTGAATTCGCCGTACGGCATCTGTCTCGGCCACAACGGCAATTTGACGAACGCGCGCGAGTTGACCGAGGTGCTGGTGCGCGAGGACCGCCGTCACCTCAACACCGGCTCGGACTCCGAGGTGTTGTTGAACGTGCTGGCTTCGGAGCTGCAGCGGGTGGGAACGCCGCGGGTCACCCCCGCCGACGTCTTCGCCGCCGCCAACGCCGTATACCGGCGCTGCCGTGGCGGCTATGCGGTCGTCGCCATGGTGATCGGACACGGCATCCTCGGGATACGTGACCCGAACGGCATCCGGCCGCTGGTGATCGGCAAGCGCGAGACCAAGAAGGGCACCGAATGGATGCTGGCGTCCGAGAACGTGGCGCTCGACATGCTGGGCTTCGACATGGTGCGCGACGTGGCTCCCGGCGAAGCGGTGTTCATCGACGAACAGGGACGCTTCTATGCGCAGGCCTGCGTGGCGATGGCGCGCCACACGCCGTGCATCTTCGAGTTCGTGTATTTCGCGCGTCCCGATTCCATCATCGACAACATCTCGGTGTACAAGGCGCGGCTGCGCATGGGCGAGCGTCTCGCCGAAAAGATCAAGCGCGAGCGTCCCGAGCACGACATCGACGTGGTCATCCCCATTCCGGACACCAGCCGCACGGCGGCGGTGCAGGTGGCGCAGCTGCTCGGCGTCAAGTATCGCGAAGGCTTCATCAAGAACCGCTACATCGGGCGCACCTTCATCATGCCCGGCCAGGAACAGCGGGCGAAGTCGGTGCGCAGCAAATTGAACGCCATCGATTTGGAATTTCGCGGCAAGAACGTGCTGCTGGTGGACGATTCCATCGTGCGCGGCACGACCTCCGCACAGATCATCGAGATGGCCCGCGAGGCCGGTGCGAAAAAAGTCTATTTCGCCTCCGCGGCGCCGCCGGTGCGTCATCCCAACGTCTACGGCATCGACATGCCCGACACCTCCGAGCTGGTGGCCGCGGGCCACAGCGTCGACGAGGTGCGCGACATCATCGGCGCGGATTGGCTCGTCTACCAGGATCTCGAGGATCTGGTGCATGCCGTGCGGCACGACAACGCCAAGATCAAGGATTTCGACACCTCGTGTTTCTCGGGGGAGTACGTGACCGGGGACGTCACGCCGGAGTATCTGCGGCGTCTGCAGGGGGAGCGTTCCGACGAGGCCAAGCAGCAGCGCCGCGACGGCACCGGCCGCAGTCTCAAAGCCGTGCGGACCGTGTAGGAATTTGCGTCTACTGCTGATCGCGGAGCGCGCCGACTTCCGGCTGCTGGTCGCCAAGCACGTCGAGATAGAGTGGCCCGGTGCGGTGATCGTGGAGCACCGGCTCGGCGACGATGCGGTCTGGGAGCCGGCGTTCGCCGGCGTCGCGTTCGATGCCGCCATCATCGTGGCGGCGCCACCCGCCTCCGCCGAGGAGGCGTTCGCCGCCGAGCTGCTGGCGCGTCCGGAGTTCGCGCCCGTGATCATGATCTGCCTGCAGGACCCGCCGCCGACGCCCGGCAGCACGCCCCGTCTGCAGCGACTGTACGGCCGCAAGCTCGACCGCGGGCAGCTGCGCACGGCGCTGACGGCGGCCACCCGCGAGCACGGCCGGTCCCTCGCACTGCTGCGCGCGGAGCCGAATTTCGAGCGGCGCTACCGTTTCGGCTCCGTCATCATCCGCGGCCATCGCTGTCTGCGGCAGATCGGCAGCGGCGGCATGTGCAAGATCTATCTCGCCGAGAGCGAACGGGCCGGCACCCTGGTGGTGCTCAAGGTGTTCAGCCAGGTGCCGGACACCGCGGACGGCCACCCGGGGTTCGACCGCTTCCTCCAGGAGTACGAAATCGTCGCCGGGCTGAACCATCGCAACATCGTGCGCATCCACGATCTGGGCGTGGCCGACGACCATGCCTACATCGCGATGGAGCATTTCACGGGCGGCGATCTCAGGCAGCGCATGAAGAAGCCGCTGGCGCCGGGGACGGCGCTGCACTTTCTCGCCCAGCTCGCCGGCGCGCTCGACGCCATCCATGCGGTGGGCGTGCTGCACCGGGACTTGAAGCCCGCCAACGTGATGCTGCGGGCCGACGGCTCGCTGTGCCTGATCGACTTCGGCCTCGCGAAAGCCGGCGAGACGGATGCGGAACTGACGGGGACGCGGGAGATATTCGGCACCCCGTACTACATGAGTCCGGAACAAGGACACGCCGAGCTCATCGATGCGCGCAGCGACCTGTACAGTCTCGGCGTGGTGTTCTACGAGATGCTGACCGGCAGCAAGCCCTATACGGGGGCCACGGCCATGGAGGTCATCTACAAGCACAAGCGCGCAGAATTGCCGCCCATCGAACCCCGCTACGCCTTCTATGAAACGTTGCTGCGGCGCCTGCTGGCGAAATCGCCGCAGGATCGCTTTCAGACGGCGCGCGAGGTGCTGCGTGCCGTCGACGACTTGAGGGTGGGCTCGTGAGCACGGCGCCGCCCGTCCACCCGCTGCTGCGGGCGGCGACCCCGGCGAGCTGGGTGGCGCAGGCCTGCTCGACGCCCGACCTGCTGCTCGTCGATCACGCGAATTGCGAGAAAAAAGCCGCCTCGACCGCGCTCGCGCTGATGTTCGCCTATGCCGAGGATCTCGAGCTCACCGACAAGATGTCACGGCTGGCCCGCGAGGAACTGCGTCATTACGAACAGGTGGCGAAGCTCATGAAGACGCTGCGCATCCTTCCGCAGCGTCTCGCGCCCGGCCGCTATGCCGAGCGGCTGCGACGCCTGGTGGCAAGGACGGAGCCGCAGCGCGAAGTCGACCTGATGGTGTGCGGGGCTTTCATCGAAGCCCGTTCCTGCGAGCGCTTCGCGGCGCTGGCCCCCGTCATCGGCGGCGCGGCCGGCGCGCTGTTCCAGGGGCTGCACGAGGCCGAGGCCCGCCATCAGCGTGTCTATCTGGACCTGGCGCGCCGTGCCGCGCGCCGCGCCGACCTCGTGCTCGCGCCGCGCATCGACGCCTTCGCAGAGCTCGAGGCGGAGCTCATCACCACGCGCGACGAGGTGTTTCGGTTTCACTCGGGGGCGCCGTAACCTGGGGCGCCGCGCGGACTCGCCGGGCTCAACGCTGCAGCGAGACGAGTTCCGGACCCGCCCGGCTCCAGCGCAGCACGCTGCCCTGGTCATACCAGTCCCCCAGCACGATGCGCGTGCAGGCGCGGCCGTCCACCTCCAGGGCGTGAATGGCCGGCCGATGCGTGTGGCCGTGCAGCAGCGTGGCGGTGCCCGCGGCGCGCACGGCGGCGGCGACGCTCGCCGCGTTCACATCGGCGATCCGGTATTCGAGCTGGGCGGTGTGGGCCTGGCTGCCCTGCCGCGCAGCGCCCGCCAACGCCCGTCGCGCCGCCACGGACAGGCCGAGGAACTGTCGCTGCCAGCCCAGGTCGCGCACGGTGGCGCGCAGGCGCTGGTAGGCACGATCGTCGGTGCACAGCGCGTCGCCGTGCGTCACCAGCACCGGTTCGCCGTACAGGGTGACCACCACCGGGTCCGGCAGCAGGCGGGCGCCGGACATCGCGCAGAAGCGCGCGCCGAGCAGGAAATCGCGGTTGCCGTGCATGACGAAACACGGCACGCCGCCGGCGGTGAGCGTCTTCAAGCCGGCGATCGCGGCGTGCTGGGCGACGTCGGCGGCGTCGTCCCCCACCCAGGACTCGAACAGATCGCCGAGTATGTACAGCGCCTCGGCGCCGCCCGCCTCGGCGCGCAGAAACGCGAGAAACTGGTCGGTGATCGCCGGCCGCGCGGCGTCGATGTGCAGGTCCGAAATGAAGAGCGTGCTCACCGCCGATCAGGAGACCGGGACGCGCTCGATCCGCTCGATGAGCACGGGTTTCAACGGCGAATCCTCCTTCACCGGCCCCTTCGCGCCGGTGGGGACGTCGCTGATCTTGTCGACCACGTCCATGCCCTGTACGACCTTGGCGAACACCGCGTAGCCCCAGCGCGTCTGGTTCGGATCGAGTGCCGCGTTGTCGGCGAGGTTTACGTAGAACTGGCAGTCGCCGGCGTGCGGTTCGGCGGGGCGGGCGAGCCCCACGGTGCCGCGCAGGTTGGTCAGGCCGTTGCCGGACTCGTTGACGACCTTGGTGGGATTGCCCTTCATCTTGTAGTCGGCATCGAGGCCGCCGCCCTGGATGACGAAATTCGCGATCACCCGGTGAAAAATCGTTCCCGAGTAATGTCCCGAATCGACGTACTTGAGGAATTGCGCCACGGTGAGGGGCGCGCGCTCCGCATTCAGCTCGAGCGTGAAACTGCCCATCGAGGTGACCACCCGGACCTGGACCGGCTTGGACGAGGCCGCCTCGGCCGGCGCCGCGGGCTGCGCGGCGCCGGTGGTTTTATCCG
>CAZZYJ010000209.1:0-5990 GCA_964658215.1 uncultured Steroidobacteraceae bacterium
TCCGATCTGACCACGGCGACCCCGAAATACGTGGTGAATCTCGGGGCCCTGACGACGTACGGCAAGTTCAGCGTCAATCTGGTCGAGAAGGTCTATGGTCCCGCCTCGGAATATGAGAACGACGACGGCGACAATTCCACCGGTGGCTACCTCTACTACAAGACCAGCATCGGTGTGACCCTCATCACCAACCTGGACGTGGGGTATCAGTTTACGGACCATCTGAAGGCGGACCTGGGCGCGGACAACTTGTTCAATCGGTTTCCGAACAAGATCAACGGCAACATACGTACGAGCGAAATTGCCGCCCAGGACAATGCCGCCGTGGAGCAGTACCCGAGCTTCTCGCCGTTCGGCATCAACGGCGGCTTCTACTACGTGAAGGTAGCGTATTCCTTCTAGGCGGGGCGGACGACGTTGAAGCAGGAGGGGGCGTGCGCGGGCACGCCCCGCCGACCGCGGTCAATCGACGGCGGGAAGCGCCCGTCAGCTCTTCAGGCGGTAGCCCGTCTTGAAGATCATCGCGATCACGCCGAGGCACAGTCCCATGAATCCCAGCGTCATCCCCATGCTCGCCAGCACGTTCACGTCGGCGGTGCCGTAGAAGGTCCAGCGGAAGCCGCTGATCAGGTACACGATGGGGTTGAACAGGCTGAAGGTCCGCCATGCGGGGGGCAGCATGGCGATGGAGTAGAAAGCACCGCCCAAGAAGGTCAGCGGCGTGATCACCAGCATGGGAATGAACTGCAGCTGTTCCCAGCCGCGCGCCCAGAGTCCGATGATGAAACCGAACAGGCTGAACGTCACGGCGGTCAGGCACAAAAAAACGACCATCAAAACGGGATGCAGGATGTGCAGAGGGATGAAAAAGGAGGCCGTAGTCAGGGCGCCTGCACGCCCGAGGCATAGGACTTGCTCAGGCCGCGGATGGAGATGATGGGTGCACGCGGCCCCGCCGGGGCACCGCGGGTCACGCGTTCGCGATCCGCTGCACCAGGGTCTTGGTGAATTCGGCCGTGGTGGCGCGTCCGCCCAGATCCCCGGTGCGGACGTTGTCCACGTTCAAGGTGTCCGAAATCGCCTTGCGCAAGCGCACCGCCAGGTCGGACAACTTGCAGTGTTCGAGCATCATCGCCGACGCCAGCAGCAGGGCGATGGGATTGGCGACACCCTTGCCTGCAATATCCGGCGCCGAGCCGTGGACGGCTTCGAAGATCGCCGCATCCGCGCCGATGTTCGCGCCGGGCGTCATGCCGAGGCCGCCCACCAGACCGGCCACCAAATCCGAGAGGATGTCGCCGAACAGGTTCGTGGTCACCAGCATGTCGAACTGCCACGGATTGAGCACGAGCTTCATGGCACAGGCGTCGATGATCACGGTGTCGAGCGCGAAACGGCTCTTGTACTTGCGTTCGTACAATTCGAGGCCGGTTTCGAGAAAGATGCCGGTCAGGGCCTTCATGATGTTGGCCTTGTGCACGATGGTCACTTTCTTGCGCCCCGTGGCGACGGCGTTCTCGAACGCGAACTCGAGCAGCCGCCGGCTTCCCTGCCGCGTGTTGACGCCGGTGGCCATGGCCACCGCGTGCGGATCGTCGTCGATCTGGATGTAGTGCTCGTGACCGATGTACAGTCCCTCGAGGTTCTCCCGCACCACCACGAGATCGATCTTGTCGAAGCGGCCGCCGGGAACGAGGGTGCGCGCCGGGCGCAGATTGGCGTAGAGCTTGAATTCTTCGCGCAGGCGGACGTTCGAAGAACGATAGCCGCCGCCGGAGGGCGTCTCCAGCGGTCCCTTCAAGGCGAGGCGGGTGCGGCGAATGCTGTCTATGGCCTGCACGGGAAGCGGATCGCCCGACTTGTTGACGCCCTCCAAACCCGCGACCTGCCAGTCCCATTGAAAAGGTGCGCCCAGGGCGGCGAGGGCGGCGAGGGTGGCGTCGACGATTTCGGGACCAATCCCGTCGCCCGGGATCAACGTGGCAGGAATCGGGTTTGGCATCGATCGGATCTCGGATGGAAGACGGGCAAACAGGATACTAGAACCGGAAACCTTTAGACTATCGACGGTGGCACAGGATTCAATTCATCGGGACGCCGCGGGCAAAGACGCCGCGGTCGATCCCGCCGCGGGCGATGCGGCCGGGAGCCCTGTGGTCGCGGAGGAAGACGCTGCGCGCGATGTCGCCGCGGGTGCCACGCGCCGGTGGCTCGAAAGAGCCGTCATCGGTCTTTCCCTGTGTCCGTTCGCGAAGAGCGTCTACGATGCCGGACGGGTGAGGTTTCACGTGAGCGTCGAGCGCAGCGCCGCCGGACTGCTCGAGGAGCTGCGGTCGGAATTGCGCTGGTTGCAGGAGGCGGATCCGCGCGCTTGGGAGACCACTCTGCTCATCCACCCCTGGGTGCTCAACGACTTCGTCGAGTTCAACGATTTTCTCGAGGTATGCGATGCGGCGGTGCGTGAACTGCAGCTCGAAGGTGAGTTGCAGGTGGCGAGCTTCCATCCTCAGTATCAATTCGCGGGAACTCGAGCAGGCGACATCGACAACCACACCAATCGTTCGCCTCATCCCACCCTGCACATTTTGCGCGAAGCGAGCGTGGAGCGGGTGCTCGCCGCCCATCCGGATCCGGATTCCATCTACCTGGAAAACATCCGCCGCCTGCGCGAGCTCGGCAGCGCGGGCTGGGCTCGGCTATGGGTGGAGTAGGGCTTTGCGCATCGGCACGAACTCGATGTGCTCGGCAGGACCCACCGGGTGGCGAATCGTCGCACCGCCCGCGTAGCCACACGCCGCGTAGAGCCTGACGCCCGGCAGCGTCGCCATCAACTCCACCTGCGAATATCCCCGCGCACGGGCTTCCCGTTCGCAGCGCACCAGCAGCAGGGTGCCGATTCCACGCCGTGCATGGGCGGGGTCCACGAAAAAAGCCCGGATCCTCGCCGGATGGTGTGCCGGGTCCAGTGTCGACGCATCGCGATCCGCGCGGGCGTCGCCGCCGAACAGCGTCGAGCGAAAACTCCAGCCCCCGCAGCCGACGATCTCGCCGTTTTCTTCGGCGACGAAATAAGTTTCGTCCTCGAGCAACTGCGTATCGACGCCGAACGCGCCCCGCAGGGCACCCTCGACCTGTTCCGGCCGATAATCGCCCCCGCTCAAACCGCGGGCCGACCTTGCGATCAGGGCATCGAGCACCGGGACGTCCGCGCGGCCGGCCCTGCGCAGTGTGATGGTCATCGCCGACCGCTGCCGACGGCGCCCTGGGCCGGCGCGCCGGCGGCTTCGCCGGCATCCCGGCCGGCGGCCTCGCCGCCACCCGCCACCGTCGCCGCTCCCGCACGTCGGTAGACGACGCCACCCTTCATGACGAAACTCACGTGCCTGAACCGCGCGGGATCCTGCAGCGGATTTCCCGTGGTGGCCACGAGGTCGGCCCAGCCCCCGACGCGAACCGATCCCACCTGCCCGCCGGCGCCGAGCAGATCCGCGGCGTTGCGCGTCGCGGCCGCGAGGGCCTGCGCGGGGGTGAGTCCGTTGTCCGTCAACAAGGTGAATTCCTGGGAATGATCGCCCTGGCCCAGATCGGTCCCATAGGCAATCCTGACGCCGGACCTGGCGGCGAGCGGCAGATTCCGTTTCGGCAGCGGATCGTTGGCGAGCTCCTTCGCCGCCGTCCCGGGCGTGAGCAGTTCGGGATGATCCCGCGCGGCGGCATAGAACACCTCGTACACGGTCAAGGTGGGCACGAGATAGGTGCCGTGCTCCCGCATCAGGGCAAAGGTTCGTGCCGTGGCGAAGGAGCCATGCTCGATCGAGTCGACGCCCGCCCGCACGGCGTTCTCGATGGCGGCGGCGGGATAGACATGAGCGGCCACCTTCATTCCCAGGGCGTGTGCCGTTTCCACGGCGATGCGCATCTCCTCGTTCGTCATGAGCTGCTGTCGCGGGTCATCCCCGGTCGAGGCGATGCCGCCCGAAGGCATCAGCTTGATCAGGTCCGCGCCGCGCCCGCGATGTTCGCGCACCCGCAGACGAGCCTGCTCCGGCGAATCGACGATGCCGCGTTCCCATCCCGCATGCGACAGCGCGCCGTCGAGGCCATTCCTCGGGTCGCCGTGGCCCGCCGTCGGACCCAGCGGCTCGAGCGAGACCCACAGGCGCGGCCCGGGAACCTTGCCGCCATCGATCGCGTTGCGCAGCGCCACGGTTTCGTCGCCGCCGCCCACGTCGCGCGCGCTGGTGAAGCCTTGTTGCAGCATCTGCCGCGCGAACACCGCCGCGTCGAACGCGCGGTCCAGGTCGGAATGGGTCAGTGCATATTCGGTGGCGTTGTTGCGGCTCGGCAGCAGGGCGGAGACGTGCACGTGACAGTCGATGAAGCCGGGCATCACCGTCGCGTCCGAAAGATCGATCACGTCCGCATCCGGGGGCGCCGCGTAGCCCGCCTCGACGGCGGCGATGCGGTCCTCGTGCACCCGGATCGAGACCTGGAAACGCGGCGCATCGCGGGTGCCGTCGAGCAGTGTGCCGGCATGGATGACGACGTCGCGCGCGACCGCGGTGCCCATGCCGAACAGAAGCATGCACGCTGCCGCCAACGGTGTACGGTGTGGGTTTTTCACGTCGGCCGCCAGTGTAACCGACGTTGACGTACACTCGAGTGCGCACGCGATCTCGCGGCGTTGGGGAAGACACGATGAAAGAAGCATCGTGAGGCAGCGCCATACCTGGTGGCAGCGGCTGCGCTCGTTGCGGCACCGGTTCTGGTACGGCGTTTCGCGCCGCCTCGCCTGGTCACGCGGCCCGTTCTGCGAGGTCCCCGCCGGCGATCTGCCGGCCCGTCCGCTCGCTCAGACACAGCGGATCGACGAGTTGCGCCGCCGTTTTGGCGTGCACTTCGAACGCCGGCTGAGCGCGTCCACCAGCCTCAACAACTATGAATATCTGGATCTTCTCGACCGGGTATGGAGCCGGTGCGGGCTGCGCCGCCCGAGCGGGGGCGTGGTGGTCGACGTCGGTTGTGCGAGCTTCTGGTATGCTGCGGCATGGCAGGCATTTTTCCAGCCTGCGGCGCTGACCGGCGTCGAAGTGGACGGGCATCGCTTGTTCAAGAACGGCCGCGCGCGCATCGATTACGCCGCGGGATACCTGGCCGGCCTGCCGCATTCACGCTTTCTGGTCGCAGACTATACGGACTGTGACCTGCCAGCCGACGTGATCACCGCCTGGTTTCCCTTCGTGACCGCGCCGGCCCTGCTGGCGTGGCGCCTGCCCTTGAAGCTGCTCGATCCCGGCCGGCTGTTTGCGGCAGCGCGACGTAATCTTCGGGCGGGCGGGGTATTGGTGATGGCGAATCACGGGCTGGAGGAGGCGGCGGCAGCGCGGGCGTTGTGCAGTGCGGCAAATTTTTCTTTGGTAGGAATGGTGGTCGAGCCCGGCGTGCTGAGCGCGGAGCGACCTCGCCCGGCCATTCTGTCCGTCTGGTGCTGCTTGACAACTCAATATTCGTATTAGTCCTTCATTTGCTGTACCATCTGCAGCGGCTCGATCATTTCTACTTGGTCCGTTTCTGGTCACTCCGCCCTTCCGGCGTCCTGGCCACAACCCACAAAGCAGGCTTCTTCGATCCAGGTGGCTGGCATTCTGTTCGAACTTCCGGTTCGGCATGCGTGACCAACCGATAGTTTCTTTTGTAGCAGGTATTCTTCACATGACGAAAATGTATGTTGGCAATCTCCCGTTCTCAATGGATGAGTCCGCTGTGCGCACGCTGTTCGAAAAGCATGGCGCCGTTCAATCGGTGGCGCTGATCAACGATCGCGATACCGGTCGGCCCCGCGGTTTCGGCTTCGTTGAAATGGCGAGCGCGGATGCCGCGCGCGCCATGCAGGCCTTGAATGGCCACGATGTCGACGGGCGAGCGCTGAAGGTGAACGAGGCTCAGGAGCGCACCGGCGGCGGTGGTGGTGGCGGTGGCGGCGGTGGTGG
>CAZZYJ010000210.1:0-3773 GCA_964658215.1 uncultured Steroidobacteraceae bacterium
CAGCGGGTCGTTCGACATCGGCGCGGTCGACCCGCGCGTCTCCCGCGTGGTCGACGTCAAGACGCCCGGCTCGCACGAGTCGCAGCGCAACCTCGTGGGCAACTACGCAGGCCTGCGGCCGCACGATCAGCTGAAATTCGTCATCTGCTCGCGCGAGGATTTCGACTGGAGCAAGGCATACCTGACGGAACACGGACTGGCAGCGCGCTGCCAGATCCTGTTCTCGCCGAGCTACCGGCAACTGTCGGCCACCACGCTGGCGGAATGGATACTCGCCGACCGCCTGCCCGTGCGCTTCCAGATGCAGCTTCACAAGATCTTGTGGGGCGACGTTCCCGGCAAATGAAAGCCGCCGTCGTGCTCCTGTCGGGCGGCCTCGACTCGGCCACCACGCTGGCGATGGCCCGTGCGCAGGGTTTTCGCGTGTATGCCTTGAGCGTGCACTACGGCCAGCGCCACGCCTCGGAACTCGATGCCGCCCGGCGCGTCGCCGAGGCCCTCGGCGCGTTCGAGCACCGCGTCATGGGCGTGGACCTCGCCGGCATCGGCGGCTCGGCGCTGACGGACGCGAGCGTGCCCGTGCCCGAAACGCCGGGCACGGGCATTCCGGTGACCTACGTACCGGCCCGCAACACCCTGATGCTCGCGCTCGCCCTCGGCTGGGCGGAGGTGGTGGGCGCCGCGGATATCTTCGTCGGCGTGAACGCGGTGGATTACTCCGGTTACCCGGATTGCCGTCCGGCCTTCATCGACGCGTTCGCACGCCTGGCCCAATTGGCCACCAAGGCGGGCGTGGAGGGCACGCGTTTCGAGATCCATGCCCCGCTGATCGCCCTGTCCAAGGCCGACATCATCCGCGCCGGGGTCGCGCTCGGAGTCGACTATGGCCTCACCGTGTCGTGCTACCAGGCGGACGCGCAGGGCCAGGCGTGCCGGCAGTGCGACTCCTGCCGGCTGCGCGCCGCCGGCTTCGCCGAGGCCGGCGTGCCCGATCCCACCCGCTACCGGACGCCACGAGACCGGTGATTCGGGCGCCGACATCGGCTATGATACGCGGCTGGGCGGGACGGTAGCTCAGCTGGTAGAGCAAGGCCCTTTTAAGGCTTTGGTCCTGGGTTCGAGTCCCAGTCGTCCCACCAAATAAAACATTACCGCCAAGACCGCTGCGGCCGCAGCAGCAGGCGCAGGCCGGTGTTTCTCGCGGTTGGTATGGGGATATGCCGCCGCCCGGTATGCCGACCGTGGGGATCGGCGGGTCGGTGCCGATCGGCGCGGCGGTGGTATTCGATGGCGGTCATCCGTCTTCCGCACCGACGAAGGTGCGCCGGCTGTACTCGGCCAGCAGGCAGGCTTCGGCACGGTTGTGGTCTTTCAAAAACCCCCGGGCCTCCAGCGGTGCGATGCCTGGGGGCGATCTTCCGCACGTCATTCAGCCCCGCGCAGCCCGGAGCCGTCGGGGCGTGGGGCAAAGCGGGAGGACAATTACCGGCTGTATGGCTGCCGGTGCCGCAGCATGCTGGTGAGCATCTGCGATCGGTGCGATCACGGCAATATTTATTGCCCCGGCGAGTGAGCGCGGTCCGCCGCCGGGCCTCGAACCGCCGCGCCGACGCGCGGTATCAACGGACGCGACCTCGCAGCAAGGTCAAAGACTGACCTATCGTTTTAAGCTGAGGCTGACTGTTCACGAGGTTCAATCTCCCGCAGCGCCCGCTTCGTTGCCGCAGAGCGCTCGGCTGTACGAAGATCATATATAGATTGCAAATTCAGCCAGAACTGTGCAGTACCGCCAAAGTAGCGCGCGAGGCGCACGGCGGTATCGGCAGTGACACCCCTGCGCTCAAGAAGGATGTCACCAATGCGCGATGGGCTCAGGCGCAGGGCCTTGGCAAGCGCGTTTGCGCTCAAGTCCAAGGGCTTCAAGTATTCCTCCCGAAGTACTTCGCCGGGGTGAACCGGCCGCATTCCGTTTTTGAACGTCATATGACCTAGCCTCTCATGCGTAATGGTTGGTAATCTCAACGTTCGTCGGCCCCGTATCCGTCCAAACGAAGCAGATCCGGAACTGATCGTTAACGCGAATACTGTGCTGTCCTGCTCGATCAATTACCAGGGCTTCGAGTCGATTACCTGGCGGCGATTTGAGATCCTCAAGCACGCTCGCAGCCTCCAGCATCGTGAGCTTGCGACTCGCGACTTTGCGTATGGCACCGAAACGCTGCGATTTCTCATTCTTGAATAGCTTTTCGGTGTCCTTACATTTAAAGCCTTGGACCGCCATACATAATACTATACCGGTTCCCGGTAAGCGACAAGTACTGCCAAATTTTCCTTGCGGGGGCGCAGGCAACTCCATCCACCCATCTTTGACGGCGTGGCGTGCTACTAGCCTCGCATGGCACATTGAACATCTTTGCAAGATGTCGCTGTATGGATCGATCTTCCTAGGCCGTAAAACCGCGGCACACCGCCGCGATTTTGTTGCCATCCGGATCCCGCACGTACGCCGCGTAAAAATCGGGGCCGTAGTGAATGCGCAGGCCGGGAGCGCCGGCGCAACTCCCACCGTGTGCGAGAGCATTCGCATGAAACTCATCGACCGCTTTCCACGAGCGCGCAACGAACGCCACCATCGTACCGTTGCCGGGCGTGGCAGGCTGCTGATCGAAGGGCGTGCCGATCCAGAAGGCAAGCTCCCGCGCTCCGTCGTCCTCGTAGAGTCCCCAGCCGGCCGAAACGCGGTCCCATTCGGGGTCGTTGGTGATGCAACGGGGCATCTCGAGGGCGGCCAGGGTCGCGTCGTAGAAACGAGTGGCCCTCGTCAGGTCATTGGTACCGAGGTAGACGTAGTTGATCATCGCGTCACCCTTCTCCTCAATACGGCGGCTGGGCCTTCGCGCGCTGTGTCGTCGCCGCGTCGGTCCACCAGCGAAGATCGTCTGCGAAGCGGGAGAACGTCCTCGTCAACGACTGTCCGGCCTCGCCGATGGGCTCGCCCTGGTCGTCCAAGGTCTGGGCGATGGGTCCCACGGTGAGCGTGCTCGAGGTCACCACCATGCCCATCTCCGACAGCGCCCCGTGCCACAGCAAATTCGCCCGCACCCCCGCAAGTCGGCCGGCCGAATAGCTCGCAATCGCTGCGGGGCGCCAGAACCATTCTTCGAGAAAGTGATCGGTGAGGTTTTTGAGCCCGGGCTGCACCCCCCAGTTGTACTCGCCGGCGACGAAGATGAAGGCATCGGCGTGTCGGATTTTAGTCGCCAGGCCTTCCATGGCCGGCGGTGCCTCGCCTTTGGGGAATTCCTTGTACATGCGGTCGAGGATTGGCAGGCCAACGGCCTTGGCGTCGATCAGCTCCGGTGCATCGCCGCGCTTGCGAAGTCCGTCGACGATGAAATTTGCCAGGCGAATTCCCATCCGGTCGGAGCGATAGGAGCCGTAGAAGACGAGGATGCTGTGGTTCATGGCCGATGGTACCCTGCGTGGGTCGGTCTGCGGAACTCCTGTCGTCGATCGGGCGCGCCGCGGTGGCCCGCACAGGCGCAGGCGACATGCGGGAGATTGCCGATGCCGTGGCGAAAGGCGCCACCTTTGCCAAGGCGACCGGGGTTGCTCGCGGGAGCAGCCCTCAGCGCTGCGGCCATTTCCAGACGGGCATATCTATATTGCTTTGCCCCACGACCCGCGACTCCCCGAACTCTTTCTCCAGTTCTATGCACTCACACGCCGGCTCTTGTTTGAGTGCCGTGATCAGTCGTGATGCATGCGATATT
>CAZZYJ010000210.1:3873-5970 GCA_964658215.1 uncultured Steroidobacteraceae bacterium
CTCACACGCCGGCTCTTGTTTGAGTGCCGTGATCAGTCGTGATGCATGCGATATTGGTGGTTTGCGCCGCGACGCTGATCAAACGAGCAAGTGCCGGCAGCAAATCCGGGTGCAGGCTGGCCTCCGGTTCGTTCAGGACCATCAAATGCGGTGGACGCGGCGTGAGCAAGGCCGCCGTCCATGATAGATATCGCAATGTACCGTCCGATAACTCGGCCGCGGATAACGGTCGCAACAGTCCTTGTTGGCTCAAACCCGCCGACAGCTGCCCGTCGGTGCCGCTCAGGTGCAGTTCAGCGCCGGGAAACGCGTCGGTAATCGCCCGGGTCAGGGCCGACGCATTGCCCATGCTCCGGATGGTTTGAAGGGCCGCCGCAACATCATTGCCGTCGTGCGCCAACGTCGGCGTATACGTGCTGACCTGCGGTCGTCGAGCCGGCGCCTCGGCGTCGGTTCGGAAGTGATCGTAAAACCGCCAGGTCCGCATCTGGTCACGCAGCGCCAGCACTTCTGCGGCGCGTCGAGGATCGCCAATGAAGTCCATCATGCTGTCGAAGGACTGGAGATTGGTCGACACGACATCCCACCCGCCGCTTGCGCCGCGCACACTGACCACTCTGCCGCGCCGCTCCACCAGAAGAGCGGAGGGCCGCAATTGCGCGCCATGCCAGATGCATTCCGTCTTGATCTCGGGATCGCGTGCGAACGGTGAGCCAGGCCCCGGCAATCCCAGGTCTATTGCATAGCTGAATTCATCGGACTGAAACCCGAGGCGCAACGCCACCGGCTTCGCGCGCACCGTCGGTTGTACCGGATGCTCACCCCGTTTGACGGCAGCGGAGGGCGACTCGGGCCCCGCCCAGAGCGTGGAGAAGATACCCCCCTCCCGTGCGAGGGACGCGACGACCCCGCCCCGCGCGCAATCCCCGAGCAGTCGCAACGCCCGGTACACATTGGATTTGCCGGCTCCGTTGGCACCCGTTATCAGGTTCAGGGAACCCAGCGGAATGACGAATTTGCGCAGCGACCGATAGTTTGAGACCGCGAGGGTTCTGAGCATGATTTGAAGATGCTTTCAGCGCGTGAGCGCCCGCACGGCCACCGCGGTGGCGGCGGAGCGGTTCTCGACGCCGAGCTTCACGAACACCTGTTCGAGGTGCTTGTTGACCGTGCGCGGGCTGATGTTCAAGATCTCGCCGATGTCGCGGTTGGCCTTGCCCCGGCTGATCCACAGCAGTACTTCTGCTTCGCGCGCCGTGAGGCCGAAGGTGCTCTTGAGACTGGCGCGATCGCCATCCGCGGAAACGCTGCCGATCTCCGCCAGGCGAAACATCAGTTCATCGCAGCCCAGGGGACTCACGAAGGAGCACTCGAGCGGCCGCTCGCCCACCTTGAAGCGGCAGCACTCCGGTCGCTTGTCGTCGCTGCGTTGCAGCCGCAGCATCTGCTGGACCGTCGCGGCCGGCAGGACGATTTCCGAATTGAGGGAACCCGCGCCGTCGCTGAGGAGGTGACGTGCCTTGGGCGTGCACCAGAGAATGCGGCCGGCGTGGTTGGTGGCAAACAGGAAGCGGCCGCTCGCGTCCAACGCCGAGTGGCTTTCCTGGGCGACGCGGGCGTTGCCGAGGTGCACGCGGATGCGTGCGAGCAGGACTGCCAACACCAGCGGCTTGGTCACGTAGTCCACGCCGCCCGATGCGAGACCCTCGATCACGTGCTCCGCTTCCGCCAGTCCCGTCATGAAGATCACCGGTAAGTGGACCAGCATCTTCTCCCGCTTGACCCGCCTGCAGGTTTCGAAGCCCGTCATGCCGGGCATCACCGCGTCCATGAGGATCAGATCGGGCGTCACGAAGTCGATGAGCTCGAGCGCGGCGCTGCCGTCGGTGGCGATCAGCACGGTGTAGCCGGCCCCATCGAGCGTGTCGGTGAGCAGGCTCAGGGTATCCGGCGTGTCGTCGACCACCAGTACCGTGTCGCGACGCAGGGAGGCTGTTTCAGTGGCTGACACGCAAAGTCTCCAACACGCGCATGTAGCGCTTCAGGTCGAAATTCTCGATGAGCGCGCGCAGCTCTCCGGCGAACACCTCGTTCACC
>CAZZYJ010000211.1:0-5966 GCA_964658215.1 uncultured Steroidobacteraceae bacterium
GCGCCCGCGGATTTCCTCGCCGTGCCGGGCTCGTTCAGGCGCGCATCGACACCAGCGGCGATCAACGCCGGGCGGTCCACGTCGGGCACCAGCGCGATCGGAATTTCCAGCTTCAACTGCGGCCGCTCGAGCAGGGCTTTGGCGACCGTCTTGACCTTGTCCGCCGCCGCCGCGTCCAGCGTCGCGACGCCCGGGCGGAAATCGACGAACTGCAGGTCGGGCCCGCCGCCGAACAATTCCCCGAGCAACGCGAAGGGCGCCGTCACGGCCTTTTCGAGGACGTTGACGAACAACTTCCACAGGAGGGGCGCGACACGAAACTCCGGATCGTCCAGGGAACCCGACACGGGCAGGTCCAGACTGATGAGGCCGTTGCGGTCCTTGAGCAGCGACACCGCCAGCTTGACCGGCAGCGACACCGCATCCTTGCTCCCCGTTTTGTCGCCGAACTCGAGCTGGTCGATGACGATGTGGTGCTGCGCGTCGAGTTTGCGCCCGTCCACCTTGTAGCGGAATTCCGTGCTGAGTTTGCCGCGCGTGACGTCGTAGCCCGCGAACTTGCCCGAGTACGGGTTGAACACGGCGAGTTGGATGTTGCGGAAGGTCAGCGCCACGTCGGTGTAGAGCTTGCCGCTCAACGCGTCCACCTGGCCGGCGATGGTGACCGGCGAGAAGGTGTCGACGGAACCCTGCAGATCGATTTTCGCGCGGGATCCCGCCTTCGTCGACAGGCCCACCACGCTGCCCTCCAGCTTTTGGATGCCCGCCGAGAAATTCGGCATCACCGACAGATCCGTGAAGTCGAGCCGCCCCGCATGCAGCTCTATTTTCTTGATGGACATCGGTAGGGCCGCCCCCGGCGCTGCCGCCGCGCCCGCCGCGCTTGCCGTGCTTGCCGTGCTCGATTTGCCAGCCGTGCCCGCCGCACGCGTTGCGCCCGGCCCAGCGAGCACCCGCGTGACATTCAAAAAGGCGTCCGCTTCGACGATCACCCGCGCGTACAACTTGCGCGCCACCACCTGATCGATGTCCAGGCGGGCCGGCGTCTGGGAGTATTTCAGCCCGACCACGTCGAGGCGATCCGCGTCGACGAAGTCATCGCGCAGCGCGTTGTCCACGGTGTGCAGATTCTGCAGGCTGAGGTTGCCCGCAAAGCCCAGCCCGGCAGAAGCGTTGTTCGCGCCCGCACCCGCGCCGTAGCGCAAAACCCCGTCCACGCCCAGGTCGCCGCCCAGCAGGGTCATCGACGTCCGCCGCGCCACGTAGGGTTGCAGCGGCGTGAGGTCGAGGCCCGCCAGTTTCACGGTCAAGGTCGCCGCGACCGGCTGCGGCGTCACGTCGCCCGTGAGGGACACCGACCCCTTGCCGATCTGCGCGTCCAGCGCCAGCTTGACCGGCCGCGACATATCCTGGCTGAGACCCTCCACCTGTACCGACAACGGCGCGAGCGTCGCCCTGACCGCAGGACTCGACGTGCGGTCCTCGACCGAGATCGCCGCCTCGTGTAGATCCACGTGACGCACCTCGTACTGCCAGGGCCGCCCGGCCGCCGACCCGGGCGCTGGTCCGGCCGGTACGGCCATCGCCCCGACACCCGGCGCGGCGCTGCCCCGCGCAGCAGCGCCCCCCGTCGACGCCAGTTTCAGAAGATTCAGCGATCCGTCGGGTTCGAGCCAGGCCGCCACCTTCAAGCCCGTGAGCGACACCCGCTCCACCTGCGCCCGGCGCTTCGCCACGTCCACCGTCGTTCCGCTCACGGTGAGCCGCGGCACCGTGATCCAGTCGCTCTCCCCCTGCCGGGGCCGCACCGTGAGGTCCGCCACCGTCAGCGTGTTCACAGCGACGTTGAAGTCGGCCGGCGCAGCCGCCGGCAGCGCAAATCGGTAGGTCGCGCCCAGGTCGACGGTCCCCGAGTTGACCACGAAATTCACGCGGTCCTCGAGATAGTCCCACAGCGTATGCGCCCGCAGACCCTCGATGCGAAACTCCCCGTCCGATGCCAGCGGCTGCACGGACAGATGCCCGTGCCACTCGACGCGTTCCCCCAGTTTGGAGGCCGCCGTGAAGGTGAAGCGCCCACCCTGCGCGCCCGTCGCGAAGTTGCGCAGTTCGAAGGCAATGGGTTGCAGTCGCGCCGAGAACACGTCGGCCTGCGAATGGTCCTCGTACGCCAGCGCACCGTCGCTCACCCTGAAGGAACCGATGCGCAGCCGCGGCAGCGCTTCGGCCGCGTCCGCCCGGGGCGGCGTCGCGGCGGCTTTTTTCGACTGCAGACGCGCCAGGTTCAACGTCCCGTCCGCGCCGAGCGACGCGTTCACGAAGGGCGCCGTGAGCTCGATGTTGCCGAAGGAATAGGCCCGGTGCCAGAGCGACGACACTTCGAAGTCGACGAACAAGCGCCGGAAGCCCAGCAGCTTGTCGCCGCGCGCATCCGCCAGCGCGAAATCGCGCGCCGTCACCTGCAGCAGGAACGGGTTGACGTGGATCTCCCCCACCGTCGCCGTGGCATCGAGATTGGCCGGAATGTCCCCGAGCAGCACCGAGCGGATGATTCGCGGCGCGACCACGAACCCGGCGACGCCATACACCAGGACGCAGAAGAGGACGACCGCCGCGCCGCGCGCCGTTTTGGTTTTGTAATAGTGCATCCCACATCCCGTCCATGCGCCGCCGGCGCGCCCCGCCGGTCAGTCTATCAAAAGACGGTTCAACGCTTGTTGCGTTGGATGAGACGCTTTCGCTTGCGTACCTGACGGGGGGTGAGCGGATTGCGCTTGCCCGCGAAGGGATTGGTCTCGCCCTTGAAAATGACGCGCACCGGCGTCCCGTCCAGTTCGAACGCCTTGCGGAACACGTTGACCAGGTACCGGCGATAGGCATCCGGCACATGATCGGTCTGATTGCCGTGGATGACGATGACGGGCGGATTGCGGCCGCCCTGGTGTGCATAGCGCAGCTTGATGCGCCGGCCGCTCACCAGGGGCGGCTGGTGGCTCTCGATGGCCGCCTCCATCACACGGGTGAGTTCCGGGGTGGCGAGGTCGCGCGTCGCCGCGGCGTAGACCTCGCGCACCGTCGCGAACAGTTCGCCCACCCCGCTGCCGTGGCGCGCCGAGATGAAGTGCAGCGGCGCGAACGATGCGAATTCCAGCCGCATCTCGATCTGCTGACGGATCAGATCGCGCTGTTCGGTCGGGATGTTGTCCCATTTGTTCACCGCCAGCACGAGGGCCCTGCCCTGCTCGATCACCGTGCCCAGGAGGCTCGCGTCCTGCTCCGCGACATTGTCCTGCGCGTCCATGACGACCACGACCACGTGCGCGGTTTCGATGGCCTGCAGCGTCTTGATGACGCTGAATTTCTCCACCACCTCCTCGACCCGCGAGCGACGCCTGACGCCGGCGGTGTCGATCAGGGTATAGCGCTCGCCGTCGCGCTCGAACGGCACCAGCACCGCATCGCGGGTGGTGCCCGGCTGATCGAAGGCCACCACCCGGTTCTCGCCGAGGATGCGGTTGATCAGGGTGCTCTTGCCCACGTTGGGACGCCCGATGATGGCCACCTTGATACCGGTCTGTTCCGGGCCATCCTGCCGGTCGGGTTCGAGTCCCGCGAGCACGGCCTCCAGCAGCGAGATGACGCCCTGATCATGGGCGGAGGCGATCGGGTTCGGCTCGCCCAGTCCGAGCTGATGAAAATCGGCCACCGCGATGTCGTGGTCGAATCCCTCGGTCTTGTTCACGGCGAGCCACAGCGGTTTGCCGCTGCGGCGCGCGAGCTGCGCGACGAACTGATCCTGCGGCGTGACGCCGGCGCGCCCGTCCACCAGCACGATGAGCCGGTCCGCCTCGGCGATGGCGCGCTCGGTCTGCGCGATCATCAGGCTTTCGATGACGTCGGCGTTTTCCACCAGCCCGCCCGTGTCGATCACGATGCACGGCACGTCCGTCCGTCGTGCGAAGCCGTATTGACGGTCGCGCGTAAGACCGGGCAGGTCCGCCACCAGCGCGTCGCGCGTGCCCGTCATGGCATTGAACAGCGTCGATTTACCTACGTTCGGCCGACCGATCAAGGCGACGACGGGCAGCACGGGATGCTTACCGGTTCGGCGCCGGCGCGCCCGGTGTGGGGGCGGCCGGCTCGGGTACCGCCGACGGCGGCAGGTCCACGGCGGGCGATGCTGCCGGTGCGACGCCGGCCGGGGCGGCGACCGGCGCAGCGGCGGCGGCCGGCACTCCGGCCGCCGTCCGGAACGCGGCGAGATGGCCACCGTCCGTGAGGACGACGACCGTGTCGCCCGACGCCACCGGCGCATTGCTGACGCGCTCCTTGGCGATGCGCTCGCGCGCGAGGAGCTCGCCGCTGCTCTTGTCCAGAAAATGCACGTAGCCCTGATAATCCGCCAGCGCCAGGGACGAGCCGAGCACGGCCGGTGCGGAAAGTCCGCGCCGCTTCAATTTGTCGTTGCGCCAGAGTTCCGAACCGTCGCGGCCGCGCATCGCCACCACCACGCCGTCGGCGAGCGTGACGTACAGATTGTCGTCGTCGACCGAGAGCCCGCGGTAGCTCGACATGTCGTGCGCCCACCAGATCTGGCCCGAATCGAGCGCCAGCATCGCCGTGCGGCCCTGGAATCCCGAGGCGAAGACGTTGTCGCCGACCACGTGCACGGGCGCGTCGACGTCGACCAGGCGGTCCAGCTCGGTGCGCCCGTGCGGGGAGGCCAGCGCCGTGTCCCAGACCGTGTCGCCGGTGGTCAGCGACACCGCCATCACCTTGCCGTTGTCGAAGCCGCTGATGGCCAGCTCCTTGGCGATGACCGGGATCGCCGTGCCGCGCAGGCTCAGCCGCGGCACCTGCTGTTCCACCTGCCACAACTCCTTGCCGCTCGCCGCGTCGAGACCGCGCAGACGGCCGTCCACCGAGCGAATGACCACCACCTTCTCGCTGATGGCCGGCGCCGACACCAGCTCGGAATTCATCTTGAAGCGCCAGCGCTCGTTGCCGGTGGCCGCATCGAGCGCGACGACCATGCCCTTGCTCGAACCCACCACCACCAGCCCCTGACCCGCCGCGGGTCCGGCCGACAGCGGCAGCTTCAACTTCTTGACCCAGCGCTGCTTGCCCGTGTCGAGCGCCACGGCCAGCACCTCGCCCTTGTGCGAGGCGGCGAACACCACGCCGTCGTCGAGCGTCGGGCCGAGACCGAGCCGCAGCACGATCTGCTTCTTGCCGCCGCCGACGTTGTCGCCCCACAGCTTGCGGACCGGCAGCTTGCCGGTGAACTTGATCAGCGCCGCGGGCGGCTCGACATCCTTGTCCTTGCTGCAACCGGCCGCGACCAGCAGACAGGCGAGACTCAACGACAACAGTAAGCGCATCAGTGTTTGGCCTTGTTCGAGGGATCGGCGGTGGAAGCAGCGGCGGGCGCCGCCGCGGCGGGCGGCACGGCGGCCGCGACGGCGGGGGGCGCCACGTCGGCAATCTTCAGTTCGAGCACGGCGCCCTCCGCCCCCCCGGAATCGGCAGCGGCGAGTGCCGCCTTGTACTCGTCGAGCGCACCCTTGAAGTCCTTCTTCGCGTAGAAGGCATCGCCCCGCACCTCGTGGAAGCGGCTGACGAACGCACCCGGCGCATCCTCCGCGAGCGTCGTCAGGGCCTGGTCCGGCTTGCCCTGGTCGATCAACAGGCGCGCCAGGCGCAGGCGTGCGATGCGCTTCAGTTCGGCATCCTTCGAGCCGTTCATCACCTGCGTCAACGGCGCCACCGCCTGCGCGGGCTGGCCCGCGTCGACGTCCAGACGGGCGATCGTCAACTGCGCCTGATCGGCGTAGGGCGAGGTCGGATACTCCTTGATGAGCGCGGCGGCGGCCTGCCGCGTGGCCGTCCGGTCGTCGCGGTCGAGCGCCGCCGTCATGTCACCGAACTGTGCGGCGGCGCGCAGCGCGCGATCATTGCGCGAGCTT
>CAZZYJ010000212.1:0-5942 GCA_964658215.1 uncultured Steroidobacteraceae bacterium
GGACCGCGAGCAGGCTTTGCGGAAAAGCCGACAGGGGTTCCGGCGCCGCGCGCTGCGCCGAGCTGCGCCCGGCGAGACCGGCCGCGAACAGCATGCTCATCGAGAGAAGGGCCAGGGACGGGCGGCCGAAGCCGCGAGGGGCACGTTCGATCATGGTCGGCTGCTCCGGGAGGTGGTGAGGGGTGGTGTGTCGGGGTAGCGCACCGGGCCGGCGAAGTCGAAGGTGCTGACCAGGACGTCGCCGTCGCCGCGCACGGCGTGTGCGGGTTGCGTGCAGAAGCCGCGCGCTTCGACCCGGTAGGTGTGGGGGGCCTTGGCGGGCCGCTGGGAGAGGCTGTCGACGGTGCAGCGGCTATCGCCCAGGGTGCCGAAGATGCGCTCGGTGCCCTGCACGATGACGGTGAGATTGACGCCCGCGGCCCGCGCGTCCCGGCCTTCGCGCGTGCCGGTCACGCCGAACACGAAGAGCAGATCGGGCGCGGCGCCGGCCGCGCGCTGAAAACTCAGGCGCACCCCGGGCGGATGATCCTTGGTTTCGCCCTGACAGCGGGTGCCGCTGTTCGGCCAGTCGATCTCGGCCTCGATGGCGCCGCGCAGACGGGCACGCAGGTACCCGTCACCCGACGCCAGGCAGTCGGTCGGACCCGTGGCGACGCTCGGCAGCCCCGCGACGGCACCGGCCGCAATGCCCGCCGGCGACGGGCTTTGGGCGGGTGGCGTCTGCGCGGGAGCGGGTTGCTGCGCGGCGAGGGACAGGCCCGCGCAGAGCAGGAGGCCGGATGGGTGCATGTAAACTCTGAGTGACGGCACTTTGGCGCGGATGATAGCATCGCCCCCGTGCTGGCCTGGCTCGACGATCAAGCGCCCGAAATGTCTTCTCGCGGCCGTCTCCCCCCGAGGCGCGCCTTCAGGTGGGCCGCGCTGCGTGCCGGCGCGCTGACGGTGACCATCGCGCTCGGCGCCTGTTCGCTGTTCGCACCGGCCTACCAGCGGCCGGAGGTGGCCGTGATCGGCGTGCGGCTCGCGGGCGGCACGCTGCTGCGGCAGAACTTCCTGGTCTCGCTGCAGGTGCACAATCCGAACCACCGCGCCCTGCCGGTGCGCGAGGTCCATGCCGAACTGCGCGTCGCCGGCGAGTCGGTGGCGACCGCCCTCACCCGGCAGTCCTTCGTGGTGCCGGCGGAGGGTTCGGCCGACGTCGACATGGACCTGTCGGTCAACATGGCCGGCGTGCTGTTGAACCTCGCCACCCGGCGCGATCACCCCGACGCCATCGACTACGAGGTGACGGGCGCGGCGGACGTGGACCTGCCGTTCGTGCACACCCTGCCGTTCCGGCAGGGCGGTTCTTATTCCCTAAAGGGCCTACAGTAACCCCCATGGCCGTCTCGCCCTACGAACAATTGGAACAAGAGTTTCGCCGTCTGCACGCCTTTCGCGGCGCCCTGTCCCTGCTGCGCTGGGATGCGGCGGTGATGATGCCGCGCGGCAGCGCCGACGTGCGCGGCGAACAGCTGGCGGCGCTCGAGACCGAACACCATGCCCTGTTGACCACGCCCAAGGTGGCACGCCTGCTGGAGCGTGCCGAGGCGGGCTCCTCGCAGCTCGAGGACTGGCCGCTGGCCAACCTGCGCGAGATGCGCCGGCAGCGCGATCATGCCATCGCCACGCCGCCGTCGTTGATCGCGCGGCTGGCGAAGGCCACCTCCCGCGCGGAGGTGTTCTGGGTGGAGGCGCGCAAGGCCAACGACTTCAAGTTGTTCGCGCCGCATCTGGAGGAGGTCGTGCATCTGGTGCGCGACAAGGCGGCGCTGATGGGCCAGGCGCGCGGTCTCGCGCCCTACGATGCGCTGGTGGATGCGTTCACGCCCGGCATCTCGACCGCGGACATCGACACCATTTTCAAGGCGCTGTCGCGCAAGCTCCCGGGGCTCATCAACGAGGCCATCGAGGTGCAGGCCGCGCGGCCGCCGGCGCCGTTGCCGGGCAAGTTCAGCCTGCCCCGTCAGCGTCAGCTGTCGCTCGACGTGCTGGGTGCGCTGGGCTTCCCCTTCGATCGTGGCCGGCTCGATGAGAGCGAACATCCGTTCACCGAGGGGGTGCCGGGCGACATCCGTGTCACCACGCGCTTCGACGTCAACGATCCCTTCTCGGGTTTGCTGGGCGCGGTGCACGAGACCGGCCATGCCATGTACGACCTCGGGCTGCCCATGAAGTGGCGCGATCAGCCGGTGGGGCGGGACCGCGGTCTCGCGCTCGAGGAAAGCCAGTCGCTGCTGTTCGAGATGAACCTGTGCCGCAGCCGCTCGTTCGTGACGTATCTGCGGCCGCTCCTCGAAAAATATCTGCAGGTGAGCGGCCCCGAGTGGGCGGAGGACAATCTGTACCGGCACCTGACGCGCGTCAAACGCAGTTTGATCCGCATGGATGCCGACGAGCTCACCTATCCGGTGCACATCATGCTGCGCTACGAACTCGAGAAGAGAATCCTCGAGGGCTCGCTGCCGGTGGCGGATCTGCCGGAGGCGTGGAACGCCAACCTGGAACAGCGCCTGAACATCCGGCCGGCGAACGACGTGGAAGGCTGCCTGCAGGACATACATTGGGCGGTGGGGCATTTCGGTTACTTTCCCTCGTATGCGTTGGGCGCGGTGATCGCGGGGCAGCTCAACGAGGCGCTGCGTGCGGAGCGGCCCTCGCTCGATGCGGAGATCGCCGCCGGCGAGTTCGGCGGGGTGATGGACTGGCTGCGCGACAACGTGCACGGCGTGGGCGCGCGGCTGCCGGTGCAGGAACTGCTCAAGCAGGCGACGGGCAAGCCGCTGACGGCGGCGGCGTACCTGCGCTACCTCGAGGCGAAGTATCTGGAGGTGACGTGACGGCGGCTGCGGGCGTCGAAGGCGGCCCGCGCGCAGCGCCGCCCGCGTCCAACAGCTTCAAGAAACTGCAGGCGCAGCTGCGCGGCGCGGTGGGCAAGGCCATCGGCGATTACGCCATGATCGCGGAGGGCGACCGGGTCATGGTCTGCCTGTCCGGCGGCAAGGACTCGTACACCCTGCTCGACGTCCTGTTGAGCCTGCAGCGCAGCGCGCCCATCCGTTTCGAACTCGTCGCGGTCAATCTGGACCAGAAGCAGCCGGGCTTTCCCGCCGACGTGCTGCCGCGGTATCTGACCGGTCTGGGCGTGAACTTCCACGTCATCGAACAGAACACCTACGCCGTCGTCAAGCGCGTGATCCCGGAGGGCAAGACGATGTGCGGTCTGTGCTCGCGCCTGCGCCGCGGCGCCCTGTACCGGTATGCCGCCGAGAACGGCATCACCAAGATCGCGCTCGGCCATCATCGCGACGACATCGTCGAAACCTTGTTCCTGAACCTGTTCTTCGGCGGGCGGCTGAAGGCCATGCCGCCGAAACTCCTGAGCGAGGACCAGCGTCACATCGTGATACGCCCGCTCGCGTACGTGGCCGAGCGCAGCATCTCGCGCTATGCGGCGGCGCGCGCCTTTCCCCTCATTCCCTGCACCCTGTGCGGCTCGCAGACCAACATGCAGCGGCTGGTGGTCAAGCACATGCTGCGTGAGTGGGAGGAGAAGTTTCCGGGCCGCATGGAATCCATCTTCTCGGCGCTGTGCAACGTGTCGGGGTCGCAGCTGGCCGATCCCGCGCTGTTCGATTTCGCAGGCCTGGACGCGCGGCGGGCGGCGCAGGCGGTACGGGCAGTACCGCCGATGACGGCGGTGGACGAGGCCGTGCTCGAGGACGAGCTCGAACCACGCGGCTAGCCGCCCCGGGTGCGAGGGTCGGCGACGACGAGGCGCCCGGCCGCGACGACGCGGGGCCGCGCCACACGGCGCGGGGCTGAACGCCGGCGCGGGACCGAACGCCCGGCCGCTCGTTCCCACGGCGCCCGGTTTGCGGGTAGTATTTCCGGGTGCCACCCTCCCGCGCCGTCAGCCGCCGCGTCCGCCGCCCGCGGGAACGGCGCTATGCCTGGGAGTCGTTGTCGGACGAGCAGCTGCTCTCGCTGCGCTTCTGCGACCTGCGGCTCGAGATCGCCGGGACGGATCTGGAGGAGGCCATCGAGCGCCTGTACAAGGAGCTCGCCACCCGCGGGATACGCTTCCGGCCGCATTGCTGGCTGTCGCAGGAGTGGTTCTCGCCGGACGGGATACCCGGCATCGCCATTCCCTTCTATCTGGCGCATCCGCGCTTGATGAGCATCGAGCGGCGGCTCATGCGCGAGGTCGAGGGCGGCAACCGCAACTGGCTCATGAGAATCCTGCGGCACGAGGCGGGGCACGCGCTCGATTCGGCGTACCGGCTGCGCCGCCGCCGGCACTGGCGCGAGGTGTTCGGCCCGGCCTCGCTGCCCTATCCCGACACCTACCGGCCGCGGCCGGGCAGCCGGCGCTTCGTGCAGCACCTGGGCGCGTGGTACGCGCAGGCACACCCCACGGAGGATTTCGCGGAGACCTTTGCCGTCTGGCTCAAGCCGCATTCGGCCTGGCGCCGCGAATACCTCGGCTGGCCGGCGTACGCGAAGCTCGAGTTCATCGACCAGCTCGCGCTGGAGATCGGCGCGGCCAAGGCGCCGGTGGCGAACCGCCATCGGATCGAGGACGTGGACGAGGAGTCGCGCACGCTGCGTCAGCACTACGAACACAAGCTGGCCCGTTACCGCATGCCACGCCGCTCCGGCGCCGACGAGCTGCTGCTCAAGATATTCACGGGCACGCCGCGCACGCGCGCGACGGCGAGGGCGGCGAGCGTGCTGCGCGAGATGCGCAATCCGCTGCGGCACCAGATCGTGCGCTCCGGCGCCTTCAGCGAGTACCTGGTGCACCAGGTGCTGCGCCTGATGATACTGCGCTGCGAGTCCCTGAACCTGTACCTGCGCGGCTCACGCCGCGAACTCAAGCCGCATCTCATCTGGGCGATCGGACGACTCGCGGAATCTTACGAAGAGCGGCAGCTGCCGCGCGTGGCGCTGTGATCCGCGCCCAGGGAGCCTGTCTGAGCATGTCGCGTGCGCCGCTGGAACGAGGATTGGCTTGAAGAAAGTTCGAACGCTGGTGCTGGTGCATTCCACCCTCGTCCCGCCGGAATCCCTGGACGGGGCCACCGAGAAAGAGATCGCCGAATGGCGCACCGAATACGACGTCATCACGCACCTCAAGGCCGCCGGGCACGAGGTGCTGCCGCTCGGGCTGTCCGACAGTTTGTCGGACCTGCGCCGCGCCATCATCGACTGGAAGCCGGACATCGTCTTCAATCTGCTCGAGGAATTCGACGGCATCGTGACCTACGACCAGCACGTCGTCGCGTTCTTGGAGCTCATGAAACAGCCGTATACCGGCTGCAACCCGCGCGGCATGCTGCTGTCGCGGGACAAGGTCTTGTCGAAGCAGCTGCTGACCTACCACCGGGTGCCGACGCCGCAGTTCATGGTGTTCGTGCGCGGCAAGAAGGTGCGCATCCCGCGGCGTCTGCAATATCCGCTGTTCGTCAAATCCTCCACCGAGGACGCCTCGCTCGGCATCGCGCAGGCCTCGGTGGTGTCCGACGACCGGCAGCTGCGCGAGCGCATCGCCTTCATCCACGAGCAGACCAAGTCGGACGCCCTGGTGGAGGAATACATCGAGGGTCGGGAACTGTACGTGGGGGTGATCGGCAACGACCGCCTCAAGGTGCTGCCGGCGTGGGAGATGACCTTCGGTTCGCTGCCGGAGAACCTGCCCGCCATCGCCACGCGCAAGGTGAAGTGGGACCGCCGCTATCAACAGAAATACGGCATCACCACCGCGGCCGCGCAACAGCTGCCCGAAGGGGTGGTCGCGCACCTCGAGCGGCTCTCGAAGCGCATCTTCCGCGCGCTGCATCTGACCGGCTACGCACGCATGGATTTTCGGCTGCGGGCGGACGGGGCGTTGTATGTGCTCG
>CAZZYJ010000213.1:0-5939 GCA_964658215.1 uncultured Steroidobacteraceae bacterium
CTCTTCCTGCGTGAGTTCGTCGTGATACAGCACGGGATCGTCGAGCAGACGGCGCGCCAGCCGGTGGCGCAGCGCCGTGCGTTTGCCCTCCGGGCTGTCCGGGACGTATTCCTCGGCGAGCGCCGTCATCTGCGCAGCCACGTCCAGGTCCGGGTGCGTCATGGCGATGAGGCTGGCGCCGCGCGTCCCCGCGGGCAGCCGCGCCAGCACCCGGCGGTGCACGTCGTAGAGCACGTCGCCGGATTGATTGACGTAGGCTTCCTCGTCGCCGGCGACACGCGCGAGCGCGCCGAGTTCGAGCAGGAGGCGGCAGACGCCGACCAGCGCGCGGCGCTCGCGGGGGCCCTCCAAGGTATAGGTAAAGCCGCGGGCATCGAGCTCCGGATCCGCGGCCGCTTCCAGCAGACGCTCGCCCAGCGAGCGCAAGGTGATCTGCGACTCGGCGCGTTCGAGCACCGCGCAGGCCAGGCACAGCAGCACGTAGCGATCGCGGTCGAAGTCGGTCAGGCCGCGCGTGGCGTCGTCGAACGTCGCCGGTCGTTTGTACAGGCGCGCACACTGGCGCTCCACCTGCAGCGTCCAGCCAGTCTCGCGGCCGAACCACTCCCGCAGGTAATCGGCGTGCCGTCGCACGAGTTCGAGCGCGGGGTCGCCGGCCGTCAACAGCGGCCGCATCAGCAGCGCCCGCAGCGCGCGCTCGCGCTGTTCGGCTTGTTGCTGTGACAGCACATCTTGGAGGCCCGGGGCCGGCACGCGCTTACGTTCTGCGGATCGAAATACGATGGTCGCGGCCGCGAAAACTGCCGAGTTCGGTGTCGATCGTCGCCTCCGTGTCACGGCCCAGCGGCACCAGCCGTACGTTGAGCGTGCCGTCGCCGGTCGAGCGTTCCACGGCTGCGTCGGGATGGGTCTGCGCGGCCAACGTCTCACCCAACAGGGTGAGAAACAGGCGAAACGCCGTCGCATCCAGGGGGCCCAGCTCTGACAGACAGGTCTCCTGGGTGGCCAGACGTTGCCGCGCCGCGTCGGTTTGCGCGGTTTCCGCGGCCACCCGCGCGGCGAGCCGACTGCGCTCGGCGGAGCGGTCGAGGATGCGGGGCGGCGCACCGCGCGTCGGCAGCATTCCCTGCTCGCGCAGCTTGGGCAACACGGCGATGCCGGGGGCGTCGCCCCACGGCGTATTGGCGCCGATCTTCTCGTCCGGGGCCGCCATCGCCAAGTGCCGGGCAGGCGACAGCGCGAAGGCGGCCCGCCACAATCGGTGGCAGTTCTCGTCGCTGCCGGCGGCGGCGAACCACAGCGCCAGACGCCGGAAATCGGCGGCGCGGTCGCTGCGTCCGGCGCGCCGCTCGTGCAGCAGCGAGACCGCCTGCAGCAGACGCGGTATGGCCGACAACGCACTGGCACGCAGCAGATCCGCCTGCGAGCGGTCACGGCCGGTGGACAGGAACCACCGCGACAGTCCCGCCCAACGCTCCTGCCAGGCGGCGAGCCGAGCGTCGAGGGCCGCTGCGTCCATCTCGCCGTCGCCCGGGGCCGCGTTGCGCGCATCGCGTTCGGCGGCGATGTGCAACAGGGGCTGCACGAAAGGCTTGAGCTCGACCAGCAGCCCGGCGATCTGGCTGGAGCGCGTCACCAGATCGCCGATGAAGCGCTGCAGGTAGTCGATCAAGCGCGTCTTGAAACTCATCACGGCGGCGACTTCGGCACGCTGCAACTCGATGGTGCGGGCGAGACCGGCCATGAAGGCCTCGGCGTTGCCGGACAGCCCTTCGAAGATGTGCACGAGATCGCGCAGCGCGCCGTGGACCTTGGCGGAATCCGGCGGGGTCTCACGCATGAGCTGGCCCAGGGCGATGAGACGGGCGCGGATGTCGTCCAGGGCGACGGACTGGAGTTCGGCACGCCTGGCCAGTGCCTCGACGAAGGCCTGCAGTCCGGTTTCCACCGCCTCGCCGCCCGCGGTCATCCGGTACAGCAGGCGTTTGCGATAGAAGTCCTCGATGGTCGCCACCCTGGCGGTGTCGGGCTGCGCCAGCAGATTGCCCCAATCCACCAATTGCCCCAGCGCCTGCTGCACCGCTTCGGCAGACGGCGGCGCCTCCGGCCATGCGGCCTCGGCGAGCACCTCGTCGGGACGCAGGTGCAGGCGGAACTGACGCTTGGAGGCGGCGAACACATCTAGGATCGCCCGGTACAACGGCGCATTGTCCGCCACGACATGGCTGAACAACGCGGAGGCGGAGCGGGGCAGGGAGGTCGATGTCGAGGTCGAGGGCATGGCGGCATTGTCGCAGGCTTGGGCCCGGGACTCAATGCTTGCGTGGCGGGGCGTGGTGTAGCGCGGCGTGGCGGGGCGTGGGGGGGCGCGGCACGAGCGTCGCTGGCCGAGATACGCTTCGGCATTGAATCACTCCCCGACATGAGTCGGCGAGCGGATCTTGCCGACTGGCTCGCGCAGAAGGTCCGGCCCCTGTTCGAACAGCGAGTTCTTCCTCTGTCCGAGGACATCGTATTCAAATGGCGGCTTTTGGTGGAAGAAGGGCGAAAGACCGGGCATACGTACTCGCAGCCCGATCTATTCATTGCAGCAACCGCCCGGCACCATGGTCTCACCCTCGTCACCCGCGACACGGGGGATTACGCGATGACCCAGGCCGCGCTGCTGAATCCGTGGCTGGGCCTTCCAACCAAGTAATTGCTTGGTTGCAACGGTTCGACATCGAATAATTCGCCCCCGCGGTCCTGGCCAGTCCGTGCGAACCATGGGGTTCTCGACCGTCATGCTCGCGCCCTCGGTAACACGAAGGGGTACCGACGCGACAGCAGGTCCCGGTTAGTTGGAACTCGATTAGGTGTCTGCCGCCCTACCGGCTATCGGGAGCCCCGAGAGCCATTCGGCAGCGCGTTCCGCGATCATGATGCTGGCGGCGTTGGTGTTGCCGTTGATCGGCTGCGGCATCACCGACGCATCTGCGACCCGCAGGCCCTCGATGCCGTGAACTCGCAATTCGAGATCGACTACCGCGTGATCGTCGGTGCCAATGGCGCAGGTGCCGGTAGGGTGATGGAACAACGCGGCAAGCGATTTCAATGCCTCATGCCATTCGCTGTCACTCGATACGGCGCTGCCGGGAAAGCGCTCGTCCGCGACGATCGATTCAAATGAGGAGGTCCGGAAGATATCGCGTGCCATCCTGCAGCCGCGTATCAAAGTCGCGACATCGTCCGGCTGGCCGAGCAGATCGTAACGGATGTGCGGCTTGGCAGCAGGATCGGCGGAACGAAGCGAAACCTGGCCGCGCTGCTCGGGACGCCCGAGATCGACATAGATTCCGACGCCGGGTCTATCGTAAGGCGTCATCTTCCCTCGCTCCATCGCGATGTCCGGGCTGAAGCTGACCGCAAGTGGGCTGAACATCAGTTGCAGATCTGGCTTGTCGCAATCCGCCGTCGAGCGGCAAAACGCGACGGCCTGGCAGAGTGGGGTGGTTGCGGGGCCGCGGCGGCCCGTCAGCCATTGCGCAGCGGCAGAAATCCGGTCGAAGAACCCGCTGCGCATATTGTAGGTTGGAATGGTGACATGAACGCCGACGCCCGCGCCGATATGATCGGCCAGATTGTCGCCGACGCCGGGTAGGTGCCGTGTCGACCGTATCCCGTGTTCGGCCAGCTTCGCCCGGTCGCCGATGCCGGACAACATCAAAATCTTCGGCGAACCAAAAGCGCCTGCCGACACGGTTATCGAACTCGCATGCGCCTTCCGGCCTTCACCTTTCCAGCGGTAAAGCACACCGGTGCAGCGATTGCCGTCTATCAAAAGACGCGTGACCGGTGCCCGCGTGCGCACGACAAGCCCCGGGCGTCGGAGTCGCTGATATCCCATTGCGGTGCTGCAGCGTGCGCCGCGATGTTGCGTCAGTTGCGCAAATGCGGCTCCTTCCTGCGTGGGACCATTATAGTCGTTCGCCATGGGTATCCCGAATTCTTGCGCGGCGGCGAGGAAATGCCGGGTGGTCGGGTGAATGTCGCGCAGGTCTTCGACGCTGAGCGGTCCGGATTGACCACGGAAATCTGGATTGCCACCGGCGCGGGTTTCCGCACGCTGAAAGTAAGGTAGCACCTCGGCATAGGACCAACCCGTTGCGCCGCCGGTTTCCCATTGATCGAAATCTTGCGGTGCGCCTCGCGTATAGATCATCCCGTTGATGGAGCTGCCGCCGCCGAGTACACGCCCGGAATGACAGCGCTGGACAGCGCCGTCGCGACTCGGATCGGGATCGGTGTCGTAATTCCAATCGAACTCCGGATTGCCGACCGTCCAGAGGGCCGCCGCAGGCACCCGGATCAAAGGCGAACTGTCTTTGCCGCCGGCCTCGAGCAGAAGGATACGCGCACCGGTTAGATGCGATAGCCGATAGGCGAGGGCGCAACCTGCGCTGCCGCCGCCAACGACGATATGATCCCAATCTCTCTCTGGTTTTTGCATCGGCGTATTAAATCAGTTTTCACCTATGAGACAAGCACCCACTCAAGCGGGCGCAGCTGCCGTCGCCGCTGAACCCTCACGCCTCGATGACCACGGGCTTCTTCAACACGAACGTCAGCACGGCGTAGTACACGGCGCCCAGGCCGATCCAGCAGGCACCCAAGAGCTTGGCGGAGCGGTCCATCTCGTAGAGGACGTAGGCGATGACCAGCAGGCCGGCGAGCGGAAACACGAGATGTCGCACCCAGTCGCCGCTACGGCCGCGCAGGAGATAATGGTTGATGACGGACAGATGCAGAACCACGAAGGCGCACAGCGCGCCGAAATTGACGATGCGGCTGAGGTCGTCCACTCGTCTTGCGAACAGCAGGCCGACCACGAGGGAGATGCCGGCCACCACCAACGTGCTGACGTAGGGGGTTTTGAAGCGGGGGTGGATCCTGGCCAGGACGAGGGGCAGCTTGCGATCGCGTGCCATGGCGAACAGGATGCGTGACACGGCGGCCTGTGCGGCGATGGCATTGGCGATTGCGGAGGCGAGCACCACGGCGGCGATGGTGACGAGCCGCAGCCAGGTGCCGCCGGCGCGTTCGGCGATTTCGTAGAAGGCCGTTTCCGGTGACGAGAAATGCATGCCGCGGGCGAGATCGCTGGCCACCCACGTTTGCAGCATGAACAGCGCGCCCACCAGCAGCAGCGACCCCAAGGTCGCTCGCGCCACCGAGTCGCGGCCGCCGCGGCTCTCTTCGGCCAGGGTGGAGATGCCATCGAAGCCGAGAAAGGACAGCACCGCAATCGATGTGGCGCCGGTCACGGTGGAGAGCGAGAACACGCGGGGGTCGTACACCGGCCGCAACGTGAGGTGGCCGGCGCCCTGGCCGCCATACAGTGCGAGGAGTCCCAGGACCACGAACAAGGCCAGTGTCGCCAATTCCAGAACGAGCAGGTAGCGGTTGACGCGTGCCGTGAATTCGATGCCGAGCAGGTTGATGCAGACATTGAACGCGATGAAGCCGGCCAACCACGCCCATTCCGGCACGCCCGGGAACACCGGCCGCAGGGCCACGGCGCTGAACAAGTACAGCAGCGCGGGAATCAGAATGTAGTCGAGCAGCACCAGCCAGCCCGACAGGAAACCGGCGGCGTCGTGCAGGCCGCGCTGCGCATAGGCATACACGGAGCCCGCCACCGGGAACGCCCGGGACATCGCGGCATAGCTCATCGCGGTGAAGAACATACCCGTGAGGCCGATGAAGTAGGCGAGGGGCACCATGCCCTTCGCGTCGTTCCACACGAAGCCGAACACCGAGTAGGGCGCGATCGGCACCATGAAGATCATGCCGTAGATGACCAGATCCCGCGTGGTGAGCGCGCGCCGCAGCTGTTCCTGATAACCGAATCGTTCCAGCGACATGGGACGAGATTAGCCAGGGACACGGAGAAAAGCGAG
>CAZZYJ010000214.1:0-5895 GCA_964658215.1 uncultured Steroidobacteraceae bacterium
TATAACGAATACTTGTATACCTTGGCGAGCGGCGGGACGCCGCCGCCATGCTCCCCGTCGCGCTCCCGCGTCGGCCCGCTGGTGTTTCGGCGCAACGCCCGTTGGGTGTGCGACGCCTCCCGCCGCTCTTTCCGCAACGCTGTTTCGTAGTCGCTGACGTCGACAAATTGCATACATTTCGGGCACTTCCGCCCGCCTGTCGGGAAAACCCGTATATTGCGGGGGGTGATATGCGACGTTCAGGTGAAGGGCGTATAAGTGAAACGCGACGTGCAATTGGGCATGGGAGCGCAGCGGATGGCGACCTCAGCGGATTTCATATCTTCCCCGGCCAATGACGGTTCCCTGACGGCGAGCGTGTTCGAGGCGCTGCGCGAAGCCGTCATCGTGGTGGACACCCGGGCGCAGCGGCTGCCCATCGTGCTTGCCAACGCCACCGCACGACGCTGCCTCGGCGGCGACGCGGAGACGACGCTGACCGGCGCATCGCTGCGCACCTTGCTGGCGGCGGCCGCCGACTCGGTGGTGCAGGCGGCCACCGACGGGGCGCTGCGCGGCCAGCCCGGCCTGCATCGCATACTGCCCTGGCAGATCCAGGGCGGCGAGACGCCGCTCGACACGGAGATCAAGACGCTGGCCTCGGGCCGGGCGCAGCGCCTGGTCATGCTGACCTTCGCGGAGCCGAAGCGCGACGCCGAGCCCGAGCACGGCCCCGCCCACGCACCCTTCGACCTGACGATACTGAACGGCGAGCTGTCGGTGACGTATGCCAACGCCGGCGCGGCGCGGGCGGCGGGCGTGATGGTCGGCGGGATACTCAACTACTCTGCGCTCACGCTGGTGCCCACCTCGGCGCTGCCGCTGCGCCTGCTCGAGGACGTGCTGGGCGGCCGCGCGCACCACCTCGATGCCCTGCAGGTGCCGGTGGCGGGTGGCGGGTCGCGCTGGTTCGAGCTCGATTTACAGCCGCTCAAGAGCCCCACGGGCGAGGTCGGGATCGCGGTGCTGTCCACGGAATTCACGGCCCGGCGCGGGGCGGGACCGCAGGCCGGCCCGGAGCGGCGGCGGCGCTCCGCGCAGACCGCACAGAACTGCGCGACCGTCTCGGTGGCCGGGCGCGACGGCCGGCTGCGTTATCTCAATGCCGGCGTGCGGCGCGCGCTGGGCTACGCCGACGACGAGGCGCACGCGGAGTCCTCGGTGTTCACGGACGTACATCCCGAGGATGCCGGCGCGCTGCGCGCGAAGTACGAACGGCTGGTGCGCGGCGAGATGAGCGCGTTCTCGCAGGAATTTCGCGTGCTGCACCAGGACGGCACCTACCGTTGGTATCGGTCGAGCTACGTGGCCGCGCTCGAGGGGCTCCGGCTGGACAGCGTGGTGGTGAGTTCGCGGGACATCACCGGGCGCAAGCACGCGGAGCGGCGTCTGGCCCTGCAGCGGGTGGTCATGCAGCGTGACGAGGCGGTGCAGAAGAGCGAGGGCGGCGCCGAGACGTCGCAGCTCGCGCGGCTGAACGCCGCGTTGGCGGAGACGCAGCGCGTGGCGAAGATCGGCGGCTGGGAATACCTCTACGCCACCGGCGAGATGACGGGCACGGAGGAGCTGTGCCGCATCTTCGGCGCCGAGCCGAAGCGTTTCGCGGTGTCGTGGGAGTCGCTGTCGGCGCGCTGCACGGAGGAGTCGCGGCGGCGTCTCGGCGAGGCGCGCGCCGCCGCGGAGGCGGCCTGCGGCAGCTTCGATCTGGAACTCCAGATCCACACGCCGGCGCGGCGGCGCCGGTGGATCCGCTTCATCGGTCACTGGGAACACGTCGAGGGGTGTGCGCGGCGGGCGCACGGCTCGGTGCAGGACATCGACGCGCAGAAGCTCGACCGCATCGCGCTCGAGAACACCTCCGGGTGGCTCAAGCTGTCGATGAACATGGCGCACATGCATGCGTGGCGCTGGAACATGGCCGACGACTCGCTGGAGTTCGCCGTGGTCGACGGCCTGGTGCACCTGCCGACGGCGCTGCCGGGCATGAAGAAGTTCATGCTGCGGGTGCATCCGCGCGACCGCGCGGCCCTGAGCGAGGCCATCGAGCAGGCCTTCGTGCTGCGCGCGGAGCTGCAGCATCAGTTCCGGGTGAAGTCGCCGGAGGGGCGCTACCGCACCTATCACACCGTGGCGCGGCCGCTGTTCGATGCGGCGGACCAGCGCCAGGGTCTGGTGGGCGTGACGCGCGACGTGACGGCGCGCTGCGAGGCGGAGGCGCGCTTGAAGCGCAGCGAGGAGCTCCTGCGGGCGACCACCGCGAACACGGCGGACACGCTGCTGCTGATCGACTCGGCGCTGCAGGTGCGCTTCATCAATCGCGCCGTGGGCGAGCGCAGCATCGAGGACATCCGCGGCCGGCGCATCTCGACGCTGCTGCCCGAGGAGGCGCGCAACGGCGTGCTCGACAAGCTGCGCAAGGTGCTGCGCACGGGCAAGGCCGCCACCAGTGAATTCCAGGTGCCGGCGCAGGAGAAGACGCAGTACTACGAATACCGGGCGGTGCGCATGAGCGCGGACGGCATGGGCGCGGGCCTGTCGATCGCGGTGCGCAACGTCACCGAGCGCAAGCGCCTGGAGCAGGAGATCCTCGCGGTGTCGAGCCGCGAGCGGCACACCATCGGCCGCGATCTGCACGACGGGCTCGGCCAGGAGCTCACCGGCATCGCGCTGATGCTGCGCGGCCTCGCGACGCGCATCCAGGCGCGCTGTCCGGACGTGGTGGAGAACGTGAATGAAATCGTCGCCCTGGTGAACCAGTCCATCGAGTCGGCGCGCTCGCTGGCGCGCGGCCTGCTGCCGGTGCGCACCGACAACGGCGGCATCGCCTTCGCGCTGCGCACGCTCGCGGCGCGCAGCCGCGACGTGTACGGACTCGACGTGACGTTCCGCTGCGAGACGTGCGAGGAGCCCGACTTGAGCGAGGCGAGCGCGAGCCACCTGTACCGCATCGCGCAGGAGGCGCTCACCAATGCGTCGCGGCACGGCGGCGCCGACCGGGTGGACATCTTCCTGTCGATGGCGAAGACGCAGTTTGCGCTGCGCATCAGCGACAACGGCAGCGGCATCGACGACCGTGCCAAGGCGACGTCCGGGATGGGATTGAAGATCATGAAATACCGGGCGCACATGATCGGGGCGAAGTTCGGGATCTCACCGCTCAGCCCGCACGGCACGGTGGTGAGCGTCACCGGGGAACGACCGGTGGTGACCAGTGCGTTACAATCATTGAATGCGATTTAAGGGAGAACGAAGAATGGCCGCCAGCAATTCATGGGTCGGCTCCCCGGCGGCGCCGGCGGGCACCGCGCAGGGCAAACGCCGCGTGCGCCGGGTGCTCCTCGTCGACGATCATCCCATCGTGCGCCAGGGTCTGCGGCGGGTGATGGACAACGAGGACGACCTCACCGTGTGCGGCGAGGCGGAGACGGCGCGCGATGCGCGCACGGCCATCAAGGAGCTGAACCCCGACGTCATGATCGCCGACATCAGCCTGAAGCAGGGCGACGGCATCGAGCTGGTGCGCGACGTGCGTGCGCACCATCCGCAGCTGCCCATCCTGGTGCTGTCCATGCACGACGAGGCCATCTATGCGGAGCGCATGCTGTCGGCGGGCGCGAACGGCTACATCATGAAGCAGGCGGCCAGCGAGCAGTTCCTGGTCAGCCTGCGGCGGGTGCTGGACGGCGGGATCTACGTGTCCGAGGCCGTCGGCAACAACATGATCCAGAAGTTCGCCGCCGGCGGCTCGTACATCTCGGCCAATCCCATCGACCGGCTGAGCAACCGCGAGCTGCAGATCCTGCACATGATCGGCAAGGGGATGAGCACGCGCGAGACCGCGCTGTCCCTGAACCTGAGCATCAAGACGGTGGAGTCGCACCGGCAGCGCATCAAACGCAAGCTGAACCTCACCACGGGCACGCAGCTGGTGCAGTACGCCGTGAACTGGTTCACGGGCCGCGAGGCCACCCCCGCGCCCGCCGCCGGGCGCGAACCCGTCGCGGCGCAGTCCGGCACGTTCGAGTAACCCCGCGGCGGCGTGCTTTTGCGACCTGGCGACGGTACTGGTCGACAGGTTTGACATTGCGCGGCTGCTTCCTCTGTTGATGTGCCGGTAAAAAATGCACAATCGGCCCGGTGAGGCGATCTGCGGGCCGCCCCGTCAGGGGGCTGAAAAGTTACAAGGCCGCAGGTTCCCCGTACTTTCGACACTTGAACGGCCGCCCGCGGAGATGACCTTGTCCGAGACGGATTTTGGGGCACCCGCCCCAGGCGATGAACCGACGTCCATCCTGCTGGCCGAGGACGATCCCGTGACGCGCATGCTCATGACCCGCTTCCTCAAGAAGGCTGGTTACGAGGTCGAGGCCGTGGCCGACGGCGCCCAGGCGCTCGACAAGATGAGCAAGCGCTACTATCCCATCCTGGTCAGCGACTGGGAGATGCCCGGCATGGACGGCCTCGCGCTGTGCAAGGCCGTGCGCAACCTCCCCCTCGACGGCTACGTGTATGCACTGCTGCTGACGGCGCGCGACTCGAAGGAGAACATCATCGCCGGGCTCGACGCCGGGGCCGACGATTATCTGGTCAAGCCCATCCACGAGGCCGAACTGGTGGCGCGGCTCAATTCCGGGAAACGCATCCTCGCGCTCGAGCACTCGCTGCGCGCCGCCAACCAGCGCAACCGGATACTGTCCATGACCGACGCCCTCACCGGAGCGTACAACCGCCGGCATCTGATGGAGCAGCTGCCGCGCGAGGTGGAGCGCTGCCGCCGCTACGGATATCCGCTGTCGCTGGTGATGTGCGACATCGATCATTTCAAGCAGATCAACGATCAGAAGGGGCATGCGGCCGGGGACGAGGTGCTGCAACAATTCGTCAAGCGCATGCAGGGCTCCACACGCTCCACCAGCGACTGGGTGGCCCGCTACGGTGGCGAGGAGTTCGTGATCGTGCTGCCGGACACGCAATTCAAGGACGGCCTATTCGTGGCCGAGAAGATCCGCAAGATGATGTGCGGGGCGGTGTTCCCCACCACCATGGGCGACCTCTCGGTGACCGCGAGTTTCGGGGTGTCGGCCACCGGCCCCACCGGGCCCGATCTCATGTTCAACGTCGATGCACTGATACGCGCGGCCGACGAGTGTCTGTACCAGAGCAAGCAGAACGGACGCGACCGCAGCACGGGCTCCATCATGACCTCGGCGATGGCCTGGTCCGCGACGGGCTAGCCGCAGCGCCGCGCCCGGCGCCGCTCGGCGTTGCGGGCGTCAGCCCACCTGCGCCAGGCAGGCGTTCACGGCCCGCAATCGCGCGGCCAGCTCCCCCACCAGACCGCCGAGCTCACGGGGATCGTTGTTGCGGGCGGCGGTTTCCAGCCTCCCGGCGGCGGCGGTCAACGGGTGGGCGTAGATGCTGGCGCTCGCCCCCTTGAGCGAATGCGCGCGCCGGCCGATGGTATCGAGATCCGCCTGCGGCAGCGCGGCGACGATGTCGGCCAGACAACGGTCGCCGCTGTCGACGAACAAGCGGATGAGCTCGCGTTCGAACTCGAGATCGCCGCCGGTGACCTCGCGCAGCGCGACCAGGTCCACGTCCTCGGGCAGGGGATGAATTTGGGCTTGCGGGACGGTGGTGGGCGGGTATGTCATGGGGGATGAGGGCGTATCGGCGGGGTGGACGCGGGCTTGAGCTATCATCCACCCCGTCGTTCACCGAGGACCGCGCATGCGCACCGTCAGGGTATTGAGTCTGCTCGTCGGCGGCGTGGCGGCCGTGATCGTCCTCACCCTTCTCGCGGTGTGGCTGCTGGTCGACCCGAATGCCTACAAGCCGCGCATCGTCGCGGCCGTG
>CAZZYJ010000215.1:0-5862 GCA_964658215.1 uncultured Steroidobacteraceae bacterium
CTCCCCCCGGCTCGCGAGCGAGAGCAGCAGCGCCTCGAGCAGGCGGGGCGCGCGGACCGGCTTGTCCACCGACGCGGCGAAGAGGTGCGCAGCTCCGTCGAGCGAGCGTTCGCAGCCGAGTGCGACCAGGCTGATCAACGCCACGCCGGCGAGACCCGGCGAGCGCCGGATATCGGCCGCGAGCCCCGTGCCGTGGGTGCCGGGCGCACGCACGTCGATGACGGCCGCGACGAAGGGATCGCCCTGACGCGCAGCTTCGTCGAGCAGACTCAACGCGGCTTGCGCGCTGGCCGCCTCGGTCCACCGGCAGGACCAGGCGGTCAACGACTGGGTCACGGCCCGCCGGCTGGGCGGATAATCGTCCACCACCAGCACCCGGATGCCGCGCAGATCCTCGGCGATCGGCGCCGGCGCCACCTGCGGGCTGGTGGCGAGCAGCACGGTGAAATCGAAGCGGGAACCCTCGCCCGGCACGCTCTGCACGTTGATCAAGCCGCCCATCATGGCGACCAGCTGCCGCGAGATGGACAAGCCCAGCCCGGTGCCGCCGTACTTGCGGGTGGTGGAGCCGTCCACCTGGGAGAACGCCGTGAACAGCAGCCCCAGCTTGTCCGCAGGGATGCCGATGCCCGTGTCGACCACCGAGAACCGCAGCGCCACGTGCTGCGCCGTGCAGTCGATGCACGACACGTCCAATGTCACCCCGCCGACATGCGTGAATTTCAGGGCGTTCGAGCCCAGGTTCAGGAGGATCTGCCGCAAACGCCCGGGATCGCCGCGCACGAAGGTGGGCGTCGAGACGTCGAACACGTTGACCAGTTCCAGGCCTCTTTCGCGCGCGTTCATGGCGAGCATGTCGCCGATCTCTTCCATCAGCACCCGCAGGTCGAAGTGCACGCTCTCGAGCATCAGCTTGCCGGCTTCTATCTTCGAGAAGTCGAGTATGTCGTTGATGAGGTTGAGCAGTATCGAGCCGCTGTTGCGCGCGATCTGCGCGTATTTGTACTGCTCGGCGGTGAGGTCGGTGTCGAGCAGCAGGTTCGTCATGCCGATGATGCCGTTCATCGGCGTGCGGATCTCGTGGCTCATGTTGGCGAGGAATTCGCTCTTCGCACGCGTCGCCGCCTCCGCGCGCGTGCGCGCCTCCATCTGCTCGGTGATGTCGATGTAGGTGCCGATGCCGCGGATGGGCGTGCCGTCGGCATCGCGTTCGACCACCGTGAAGCAGCGGTCGATCCACAGGTAGTGTCCCGCGGCGTGGCGCATGCGCACCGCCGAACGATCGCTCGGCAGCTCGCTCTCGAGCACCTTCGTCCCGCGCGCCTGGATGCCGGCTCCGTCGTCAGGATGAAAGAGCGCCCGCATCTCGTCCCCCGACATCTCCTCGCCGCGCGCGTCGAGGCCGAGCAGACGACGTGCCCGCAGGTCCAGCCGCACGCGGTCGCCGACCAGTTCAAGGTCGGCGTAGCCGAGGTTGGCCGCCGACAACGCCATGTTCAGCAAGTCGCTCTGTATCTTCAGCGCCTGCTCGCTGACGTGTATGGCCGTGACGTCGGTGTGCATCCAGCACGAGCCGGTCAGCCGTCCGTTCACGTCGCGCAGCGGCGCGATCTGGGCACTGACCACGTATTGTCTCGCGTCCTTGCGATATTTGACCATTTCCAGCGTGATGCTCTCGCCGCGCTGCAGGGCCGCTTCGATGGCGGCCAGGGAGACGAGATCCGCGTTGGCCCCGCCCATCAGCTCGCCGGCGGATTTTCCGAGCAGTTCGTCGGCCGGATATCCGCTCATCGCGGAGAAGCCGGGATTCACCCACTCGATCCTGCCGTCGAGCCCGAACAGCAGGATGCCGTTGCTGGTGCGGCGGGTCACCTCCGCGAGACGGGCGATCACCCGCCGCTCGCGGCGCGAGCGCAGGTTGGCGTTGCGCAAGTCGTCGAGCATGGGACGGAAGATCGTGATGGCCGCGGCGCAGACCGCGGCCATCAGCACCAGCACGAACTCGAAGGGATGCCATGCCATCTGCGCGTAGTGCGCCGAGCGGTGGGCGGTGATCTCGTTGGTGACGGTGGTCATGCGCCGGGTCCAGTCCTCGTCCGTCTCGTGCAGGCTGCGGCGCAGCCCCGCCACGGCGTCGGCCGCGGCGGGGCGGCCGGCGAGCGCTGCGGCGGCCAGCGCGGCCAGCCGCTGCAGGTCCGGCTCCGCGAGACGCAGCTGCTCCTGTATCGAGGGGGTCGCCGTCATGCGCGACCAGGCGCCGTTGTTGCCCGCCAGCAGCTGAGCATGGGTTTGCTGCAGCAGCGCGAGGGTCTCCGCCAGTTCGCGGCGGACTTCCGGATCGACGCTGGTTTCCATCAGCAACAACCGGCTGTCCTGCACCAGCTGCCGGCTCAGGGAGCGCTGCCGGCCCGAGGCGGAAATCGCCTGCACCGACCAGCCGGCCTCGTGCATCTGCGCATATTGGTACCAGAGCGCGGCGCCCAGCGCGGCGAGGATGGCGACCACCGTGATGATGAACGCCCGGCGAACGTCGTAGTCGGGACCGTCGCGGCCCTCGGTGAGATCTGCTCCCGGGAATTGTGGAACGAAAGGCGGCATTTCTAAACGAACTCCTCCTTGGTGCGCCGACCACCGGTATGGTGCCGCAGCCGCGGAATGTGAACTGTGTGCTGGGTTGGGCAATGCCCTGTCGCAATGCGACACAGCTCTCAGAGGTCGATGATCTCGATGTCGTCCGCGCGCAACGCCTCGCCGAAGAAGCGCGCGCCGATGCGGGCGAAGCGCGCCGCTCCGTCGGTCGCGAGCCATTGCACCCGGCCCGCGGAGAGGGGGCTGCGCGGCCAGACGGGGCTGCGCGGCGGCGCGCTGCCGAGCTGCCGCAGGACGGCCAGCGCCGTGGTGGCGGCGGAATCGACGATGCGGACGTGGGCGGGCAGCGCCCGTACGATGACCCGGGACAGCAGCGGAAAATGCGTGCAGCCGAGCACCAGGGTGTCCGCGGTACCGTCGGCCGTGAAGAGCGGGTCGAGGTAGCGATGCGCCACGGCGTCGGCGATGGCGCCCTCCGTCCACCCTTCCTCCGCCAGCGCGACGAACAGCGCGCAGGCACGGGCGGTGACCCGTGCCTGCGCGTCCAGATGCGAGATGGCGCGCTGATAAGCGCCGCCCGCCACCGTGCCCTCCGTGGCGATCACCACGATGTCGCCGGAACGGGATGCCGCGACCGCCGCCGCCGCGCCCGGTTCGATCACGCCGATGACGGGAATGTCCGGATGACGCCCGCGCAGGGCCTCGAGCGCCGACGCCGAGGCCGTGTTGCAGGCGACGACGAGACAGGCCACGTCGCGGGCCACCAATGCCGCCGCGCATTGCAGCGAATAGCGGATCACCGTCTCGGCACTCTTGGTGCCGTAGGGCAGCCGCGCCGTATCGCCGAGGTAGATGAAATCGGCGGCCGGCAGCGCCGCGCGCAGCGCCCGCAACACCGTCAAGCCGCCCACGCCGGAGTCGAAGACCCCGATCGGGCCGGGTTTCAAAACTCGGGACGCATGTGCGGGAACAACAGCACGTCGCGGATGGAAGCCGCATCGGTGAACAGCATCACCATCCGGTCGACGCCCAATCCCAGCCCGGCCGCGGGCGGCATTCCGTACTCGAGCGCACGCACGTAATCGGCGTCGTAGTACATGGCCTCCTCGTCGCCGGCGTCCTTGCGATCGACCTGATCCTTGAAACGCTGCGCCTGATCCTCCGCATCGTTCAGCTCGGAAAAGCCGTTGGCGAGCTCGCGTCCGCCGATGAAGAACTCCCACCGGTCCGTGATGAACGGATCGTGATCGTTGCGACGCGACAGCGGCGAGACCTCGGCCGGGTAGGCGTAGGCGAAGGTGGGCTGCTGCAGGGTGTGCTCGCCGGTCTTCTCGAAGATCTCGATCTGCAGTTTGCCGGCCCCGTCGCCCGCCTTGCAGGGGATCTTGAGCTGCTCGCACACGCCGCGCAGGTACGCCACGTCGCGCAACGAGGCGGCCTCGAGGCCCGGATTGGTGGCGAGGATGATGTCCTCGATGCTGCGCCGTGCGAAGGGTTTCGACAGGTCGTACTCGGTGCCCTGGTACATGACCCGCCGCGTGCCGAGCACGGTGTCGGCGACGCCCTGGAACAGGGTCTGGATCATCTCCATCAGGTCCAGGTAATCCGCATACGCCTGGTACAGCTCCAGCATCGTGAACTCGGGGTTGTGCTGCGTCGAAACGCCCTCGTTGCGAAAATTGCGGTTGATCTCGTAGACGCGTTCGAAACCGCCGACCGTGAGCCGCTTGAGATACAGCTCCGGCGCGATGCGCAGGAACATCTGCACGTCGAGCGCGTTGTGGTGCGTCTTGAAGGGCCTCGCCGCCGCACCGCCCGGGATGGGATGCAGCATCGGGGTCTCGACCTCGAGAAAACCGCGCGTGTCGAGAAACGCCCGCAGATAGCGCACGATGTGCGAGCGCGTCTGGAACACGCGCCGGCTGTCCTCGTTCATGATGAGATCGACGTAGCGGCGCCGGTAGCGCAGCTCCGTATCGGCGATGCCGTGCCACTTGTCGGGCAGCGGACGCAGCGACTTGGTGAGCAGCACGATGCGCTCCACGCGCACGGAAAGCTCGCCCGTCTTGGTCCGGAACAGCACGCCCTGCGCGCCCACCACGTCGCCCACGTCCCAGGTCTTGAAATCGTCGTACGCGTCGCCGAGCGTCGAGCGCTGCAGGAACAGCTGTATGGCGCCGCTCGAATCCTCGATCTTGGCGAAGCTCGCCTTGCCCATCACGCGCTTGGCGTGCATGCGCCCGGCGACGCTCACGCCGACCGGTTCGGCGTCCAGGGCCTCGGTCGGCTTGTCGCCGTAGGCCGTCGCGAGATCCGCGGCGAGCGCGTTGCGGCGGAAGTCGTTGGGGAACGGGTTGCCGCGCTCGCGCAGCCTGCCGAGCTTGGCCCGCCGTTCCGCGATCAGATGATTTTCGTCGTTGTCCGTCATAGACCCTGCTTTAGGCTGGCTTGCATGAATTCGTCGAGCGCACCGTCGAGCACGGCGGTGGTGTTGCCGATCTCGACGCCCGTGCGCAGATCCTTGATGCGGGACTGGTCGAGCACGTAGCTGCGGATCTGGTTGCCCCAGCTCACGTCGGACTTCGAGTCCTCGAGCACCTTGGCCGCCGCGTTGCGTTTGTTGTGCTCGAATTCGTACAGCTTCGCTCGCAACATCTTCATCGCGGTGGAACGGTTCTTGTGCTGGCTGCGCTCGCTCTGGCAGGCCACCACGATGTTGGTGGGCATGTGCGTGATGCGCACCGCGGACTCGGTCTTGTTGACGTGCTGGCCGCCGGCGCCGCTCGAGCGGTACACGTCGGTGCGCAGGTCCGCCGGATTGATGTCGATCTCGATGTCGTCGTCGACCTCCGGCGATACGAACACCGAGGCGAACGAGGTGTGGCGGCGGTTGCCCGAGTCGAACGGCGATTTTCTCACCAGCCGGTGCACGCCCGTCTCGGTGCGCAGCCACCCGTAAGCATGATCGCCCGTCATGCTGATGGTGGCGCCCTTGATGCCGGCCACTTCCCCCGCGCTCTGATCGATGATCTCGGTCTTGATGCCGCGGCTGTCCGCCCATCTGAGGTACATGCGCAGCAGCATGGCCGCCCAGTCCTGCGCCTCGGTGCCGCCGGCACCCGCCTGGATGTCGAGGTAGGCGTTGTGCGAGTCCATCTCGCCGGGGAACATGCGCTGGAATTCGAGCCGCTCCACCTCGGTGGCCAGCGCCGCGAGGTCCGTCTCGATTCCCGCGGCCGCCGCCGCGTCCGCCTCTTCGGCGGCGAGGTCGAG
>CAZZYJ010000216.1:0-5850 GCA_964658215.1 uncultured Steroidobacteraceae bacterium
CTTTCTCGACGAGCGCCGCGAGTTTCACACCCAGCTGCCGCGCCTCGACGGCGCCGGAACGGCCACCCGTCGCGAGCGCCGCACCCGTCGCGCCTGCTGCGGCGTCCTCAGCCATGGCGCCGGCCGCGCCGGCTGCGGCTGCCACCGGCATGGCGGCCACGCCCAGGCGCGCGCCGCATCCGGCGGGACCGTCCGATACCGCGACGCTCGCCGCCGCGGCGGCGGTCGAAGGCAATCTGATCTCCATCGACGACTTCATGCGCGTCGACCTGCGGGTGGCCCGGGTGTCGAACGCGCAGTTCATCACCGGCGCCGACAAGCTGCTGCACCTCACCCTCGATGTGGGCGAACTCGGCCAGCGCGAGATCTTCGCGGGAATCCGCTCGGCCTATGAACCGGCGAAGTTGGTGGGACGCCTCATCGTCCTGGTCGCGAACCTCGAACCGCGCAAGATGCGTTTCGGCGTCTCGGAAGGCATGGCGTTGGCGGCAGGGCCGGGCGGCAGGGACGTGTTCCTGCTCTCGGCGGACGACGGCGCCGTCCCCGGCATGCGCATCAAGTGACGACCAAAGATGCCGCGCCGGACCCGGTCGCGCGCATCGATGCCCTGTTGCCACAGACCCAGTGCACGCGCTGCGGCTACCCGGGCTGCCGTCCGTACGCCGCTGCCATCGCCCGCGGCGACGCCGACATCAATCAATGCCCGCCCGGCGGCAGCGCCACGATCGGCGCGCTCGCCGGGCTGCTGGGCCGCTCCGTCCGCGCCCTGAATCCCGCCAACGGGGTCGAGGCACCGCCGCGCATCGCCTGCATCGACGAAAGTCGCTGCATCGGCTGCGCCCGCTGCCTGCCGCCCTGCCCCGTGGACGCCATCGTCGGAGCCGCCAAATTCCTGCACACCGTGTTGACGGAGCGCTGCACGGGCTGCGAACTGTGCATCGCACCGTGCCCCGTCGACTGCATCGAGATGCGTCCCGCACCGGCGGATTCCGCGGCCGCGCGCGCGCCCGCCGCGCTGAACCGCGTCCGCCACGATGCGCACGTCGCACGCGCCGCCGGGCGCGCCGCGGACCGGCGACGTGAGCTCGATTCGCTTAAAGCCGCCGTCCGGCCGCCACCGCCGGACGGCGGGCGCCCGTGAGCCCGGCCAGGCGGCGGGCCATCTTCGAGCGCCTCCGGGAGCAGAACCCCGCTCCCCGCACGGAGTTGCAGTACGCGTCCACGTTCGAGCTGCTGATCGCCGTCATGTTGTCGGCGCAGGCCACCGACAAGAGCGTCAACAGGGCCACCCCTGCGCTGTTCCGCGCCGGCAATACGCCGGCCGGCATGCTCGCGTTGGGAGTCGACGGAGTGAGGTCGTTCATCACGTCCATCGGCCTCTACAACACCAAGGCCAAAAACATCATCGCCACCTGTGCGGCTCTCGTCGACACCCATGGCGGAGAGGTGCCCACCACGCGCGAAGCGCTCGAAAGCCTGCCCGGGGTGGGCCGCAAGACTGCGAACGTCGTGATGAACACCGCATTCGGCGCGGCGACGGTCGCCGTCGATACCCACATCTTTCGGGTCGCGAACCGCACGGGCCTCGCACCCGGCAAGACCGTGCGGGTGGTCGAGGACAAACTGGTAAAATCGATCGCGCGTGAATTTCTGCAGGACGCACACCACTGGCTCATCCTGCATGGGCGTTATGTGTGCAAGGCGCGCGTTCCCCTGTGTCCCACCTGTTACATCGTGGACCTCTGCGAATACCGCCGTAAGACACCGGCCGTGGAAACCTGAATGTTCGGATCCCATACGCGCGATCAGTTGCGCCGGACGTACGGCGAGGCCTGGCAGAAGCGGCTCGCCGGCACCCCGCTCTCCGCGCTCGAAGCCATGCTCGCCGACATCATCGGTCTGCACCCCGAGTACCAGCCCGTGGTGCGCAGCATCGAAGCGGCGCAGGACACGCAGCCGGATGCCACCCACGCTGCCGAAAATCCCTTTCTGCACATGGGCCTGCACATGGCCGTGCGCGAGCAGCTGGCAATCGACCGGCCGCCGGGCATACGCGAATTGCATGCTCGCCTGAAGATCCGCTGCGGCGCGGAACATGCCGCGGAGCATGTCCTCATGGAGGCGCTCGCCGAGGCGGCGTCGCGCATCCGCAACGGCACTGGCCGCCCGACGAGGCACGCTATCTGGAGCTGGCACGCAGGCGCTTGTAGCGAACCGTGCGTGCTTCGCAAGGTTAAGCAAGCTTCATCGCCGCGTCATTCGTCCTTCCGGCGCGAGACGTTATCCTGAAAGACGATTTACGCGGTCGCGCTCGAGCAAGGAAGTCCCCATGCGTTTTTCAACTCGGGCAGCCGCCATCGGCATGTGCCTGGCGCCCTTAAGCCTGGGTCTCGCGTCGATCGTTGCCTCGAACTCGAACGTGCCGGCGGCCGGACCGCCGGCGCAGCCGGCCAGGCCTTCCGCCGCTGATTCGGGACCCGCCGACGCGGCGAAGCACGCGAAGCGTACGGCGTGCCTCAAGGAGGCCAAGGCACGCAAGCTGGTGGGCGCCGAGCGCAACGCCTACGTCAAGGAGTGTGTCGCCGCCCCCTGAGGGCCGTCGGCCGCTCAGGCCGTCGCCGCGACGTCGCCGGCGTCAGGTTCCCCGTTCGGCCCCATGTCTGGGCCTGCGTTCGGCGCCGCCTCGGCGTCGTCGTCGGCGACGAAAATACCCTGCGCATTCAGTTCGGCGAAAAGGCCGCCGCGTCGCACGAGCTCGTCGTAGGTCCCCTGCTCCACCAGCCGGCCCTCCTTCATCACCAGTATCTGTTCCGCCTCGCGCACCGTGGTGAGCCGGTGCGCGATCACGAAGGTGGTGCGGCCCTGGGTCAGCGTCTTGAGCGCGCGCTGGATGCGTGCCTCGGTGGCGTTGTCGAGCGCGCTGGTGGCCTCGTCGAGAATCTGGATGGGGGCGTTCTTGAGCATGGCGCGGGCAATGGCCAGCCGTTGGCGTTCCCCGCCCGAAAGAGACCGGCCGCGTTCGGCCACGAGCGTGGCATAGCCGTCGGGCTTCACGACGATGAAATCGTGTGCCTCGGCGGCACGCGCGGTGTTTTCGATCTGTTCCTGCGTGGCGGTCGGATTGCCCAGTCGGATGTTGTCCGCGATGGAGCGGTACAGCAGCCCCGGATCCTGAAACACCACCGCGATGTTGTTGCGCAGTGAATTCAACGACACCGTTCTGATGTCGATGCCGTCGACGGTGATGCGCCCGGCGGTGGGATCGTAGGCGCGATAGAGCAGGCTCAACGCCGTGGTCTTGCCGGCGCCGGTGGGGCCGACCAACGCCACGGTGGAGCCGGCCGCGGCACGAAAGCTCAGGTCGTGCAGCGCGGGGTGAGCATCGCTGTAGCCGAACGAGACATGCTCGAACACCACGTCACCCACGACGCGTGGCAGCTCGGGCGTGTTGGGCGCCTCCTTGAGCGCAGAGGGCGTGTCCAGCACGGCGAAAAAATCTTTCAACGAGGCGGCCTGGAAGAACATGGTGGAAATGAAGCCGGCAAACTGCTCCAGGCGGCCGATGAGCGTCATGGCGAAGCCTGAAAACGTGACGATGGAGCCGACGGTCACCTCGCCCCGGCCGTTCAGCGATGCTCCGAGCAGGAAGATCGCGACGATGGTGAGGGTGCTGGCTGCGCGGGTGGCCACCGACAGCCACGCCCAGCCCCTCAGCACCGGGTACTGAGCGGCCAGCACGCGTTTGGTGAGCTCGCGCATGTCCGCGACCTCGTCCGTTTGACGCGTGAAGCTCTGCACCACCAGGGCATTGCTGAGCACGTCGCTGGTGCGCTCGGCGATTTCCTGATGCATCCGTTCCACCCGGTGCTGGGCGTCGTCGGTGCGTTGCAATGCAATGGTGTTGAACACCGCGAAGCTCACCATCAAGGTGGTCATCAGCAGGGCGAGTTTCCAGTTGATGGACAGCGCCAGGGGCAGCATGACCAGGATCGACAACAGCGTGACCAGGTGATCGCGCAGAAATCCGAGCCACAACGAGAACAAGCTCGAGCCGCCGGCATGCATGACCCGCAACAGCCGTCCGGTGTGATGCTCGCCGTGAAAGGCCAGCGGCAGCGCCACGGCATGTTCGAAGAACTGCGCGAGCACCGCGAGCCGGCGACGGTGCGCGAGCCGGTCGGCCTGCAGCGACACGGCCACGCCGGCGGCGATGCCGCACAGGCCGAATGCGGCCCAGGCACCGATGTAGAACCAGGTATCGGTGCGCGATCGGGCCACCAGAGAGTCGATGACGTGCCCGAACAGCCAGGGCTCGGCGAGCATGATGATGGCCAGGACCAGATTGGCGATCACCAGCATGACGCTGAGCCCCTTCTCGGGCGCCAGCAGGGCGATCACCCGGGCATAGACCTGGAGCATGGAGCTGGGGCCTCGCGACTGGGGGCTATCGTTTGGGGACGTACAAGTCCGTCAAGGTTCCTTCGAAGGCCTCGGCCGAGAAACCCACCGTCTCCGACAGTGTGGGATGTGCGTGAATGGTGAGGCCGAGATCCGCAGCGTCGGCGCCCATCTCGATGGCCAGGCCCACCTCGGCGATCAACTCGCCCGCGTTGGTGCCGACGATGCCGCCGCCGATGACCCGTCGGGTGGCCGGGTCGAACAGGATCTTCGTGAAGCCTTCGTCGCGATTGATGGCGAGCGAACGTCCGCTCGCCGCCCAGGGGAACATGCCCTTGCCGTAGTCGATGCCGCGGGCCTTGGCCTCGGTTTCGTTCACACCCACCCACGCAATTTCCGGGTCCGTGTAGGCCACGGAGGGAATGGCGCGGGCATCGAATGCCGACTTGTGTCCCGCGGCCACTTCGGCCGCCACCTTGGCCTCGTGCGTGGCCTTGTGCGCCAGCATGGGCGCTCCGGCGATGTCACCGATCGCGAAAATATGGGCGACGTTGGTCCGCTGCTGTTTGTCGACGCCGATGATGCCCCGTTTGTCGACCGTCACCCCCGCCTTGGCGGCGTCGATGGCATTGCCGTTGGCGCTGCGCCCGACGGCCACCAACACCCGGTCGAATTCCTGCGGCGCCGGCGCGTCGGGCCCGTCGAACGTGGCGAGCAGACCGCTCGCGGTGGGTTCGAGCGTCGACACCCGGGTCTTGAGGAGGATGCGCTCGTAGCGCTTCTCGATCCGCTTCTGCAGCGGCCGCACCAGATCCCGGTCGGTGCCCGGCATGAGCCCGTCGCTGAGTTCGACCACGCTCACCTCGACGCCCAGCGCGTCGTAGACGCAGGCCATCTCCAGACCGATGATGCCGCCGCCCACCACCAACAGACGTCTGCAGTCCGCCGGCAGTTCCAGCGCGCCGGTGGAATCGATGACGCGCGGATCGTCCGGATATCCCGGCAGACGCACGGACTCCGACCCGGCGGCGATGATGCACTGCTTGAAATCGAGGCGGCGCACACCGTCTGCCGTTTTGACTTCCAGCGAATACGGCCCCACGAACCGGGCATCGCCGTGCACCACGTCCACCTTGCGTTGCCGGGCGAGAACGCCGAGCCCATTGACCAGCTTGGCGACCACCTTGCTCTTCCAGGCACGCAGTTGGTCGTAGTCGATCTGCGGCGCGCCGAACGAGATGCCGTTGGCGGCCATGTCGTGCGCATCCTCGATGACCTTTGCGGCGTGCAGCAGCGCCTTCGACGGGATGCATCCCACGTTCAGGCATACACCGCCCAGCATGGGCCAGCGCTCGATCAGGGTGACTTTGAGGCCAAGATCCGCGGCGCGGAACGCGGCGGTGTAACCCCCCGGGCCGGCACCGAGCACCACGAGGTCCAGTGCACCGGGCG
>CAZZYJ010000217.1:0-3355 GCA_964658215.1 uncultured Steroidobacteraceae bacterium
CGCTGCCTGCCATCCGTACGCGCGTGTCCCGCATCTGCTTCCACGAACGCGTCAGCGCATCGGCGAAGATCAGCAGCAGATCGCCCGGCCGCCCCAGGCGCAGCGCCGCCTCCACGGCCTGCTGCTCGTCGGGAATGACCAGGATGGCCGCCTCCGAGACGCCCCGTTCGCGCAGCACGGCGGCGATCATGTTCGGCACTTCGTCGCCGCCCCGGCCGCGCAGGCCGTCGTCGCGCCGGCACACGTAGACATCGAATTTACCGGCGACCGTCTCCGCGATGGCGCGGATGTCCTCGTCGCGCCGGTCGCCCGGCCCCGCCACCACGACGATGCGCCGTCCGCGCACGTCGAGCCTCGCGGCAAGGTCGGTCATCGCCGCCACCGCATGCGCGTTGTGCGCGTAGTCGAAGATCACCTTGAAGGGGTGTTCGGCGTAGACGTTCATGCGCCCCGGCGCCTGGAAGAACGTGCTGTCGAAGGTGCGCAGGGCCTGTCGGATGGCATCGAGCTTGATGTCGAGCGAGAACGCGAGCGCCGCCGCGAACATGGCGTTCTGCACGTTGTGCAGGGCACGCCCCTCGAGCGTCGCCGGTATCAGGTGGGTCCACATGAGCGGTATGTGCCGCCCCTTGTCGTACAACGTGATCATCTGACCGTTCACGCCGGCTTCCAGCACGCAGGCCCGGCCGCCCGCACGAACATGTTCGCGCACCACCGGGTGCTGCGGGTTCAGCGTGACGTAGCAAAGATGCCGGGCGTCGGTGTGCGCCGACATGCGGATGACGTTGTCGTCGTCGGCATTGAGCACGGCGCACTCGCGCGCCACCTCGACGACCACCCGTTTCACCTCGGCCAGCTGTTCGAGCGTGTCGATGCCCTTCGCGCCCAGGTGATCGGCCTGCACGTTGAGCACCGCCCCCACGTCGACGAAGGGGACGCCCATTCCGGCGCGCAGCAGTCCGCCGCGGGCGACTTCGAGCACGGCGAGATCGATGGCGGGATCGGCGAGCACCATGCGCGTGGCCACCGGCCCCGTCATGTCCCCCTCCACCGTGCGCTGGCCGTCGATGTAGACGCCGTCGGTGGTCGTAAGACCGGGCGTGAAGCCCGCCATCTTGGCGATGTGTGCGAGCATGCGCGCGGTGGTGGTCTTGCCGTTCGTGCCGGTGATGCAGGCGATGGGCACGCGCGAGGACGCTCCGGCGGGGAACAACATGTCGATGACGGGTCCCGCGGCGTCGCGCGGCGTGCCCTCGCTCGGCGCCACGTGCATGCGAAAACCCGGCGCGGCATTGATTTCACAGATGCCGCCGCCCACCGTTTTGTAGCTCTCGGCGATGTCGGGGCACAGAAAATCCACGCCGCCCACGTCGAGCCCGATCGCGGTGACCGCGCGCACCGCCATGTCGCGGTTGTCGGGGTGGATGACGTCGGTCACGTCGGTGGCCGTGCCGCCGGTGGAGAGGTTCGCGGTGCTGCGCAGGGGTACGATCCGCGCCGCTTCCGGCACGCTGTCGGCGCTCAGGCCCTGACGCGTCAGCATGAGTTCGGCCTGCGCGTCCAGCTCCAGCCGGGTCATTACCTTCTCGTGACCGACACCGCGCCGCGGGTCGAGATTCACGAGGTCGACGAGCTGGCGCACGGTGTGCACGCCGTCGCCGAGCACCCGCCCGGGCGTACGCCGCGTCGCGGCGACGAGCTCGCCATTGACGACGAGCAGACGGTGATCGTCGCCCTGCAGGTAGGTCTCCACGATGACCGCGGCGGCGTGCTGGACCGCCGCCTCGAAGCCCGCGCGCACCTCGTCGGCGGTCGCGAGCCCGATCGAAATACCGCGGCCGTGATTGCCGTCGTACGGTTTGGTGACCACCGGATAGCCCAGTCGTTCCGCGGCCCGCACCGCACGCTCCGCGGACCGCACCAGTTCCTGGCGCGGCACCGGCAGGCCGCAATTGCCCAGGATTTTATTGGTCTCCTCCTTGTCCTGGGCCAGTTCTACGGCGATGTGCGGCGTGCGGCTGGTGACCGTGGCTTGAATGCGCTGCTGATAGCGGCCGTGGCCGAGTTGGATCAGGCTGCGCTCGTTCAGACGCAGCCACGGAATGCCGCGCTCCTCCGCCGCCTTGACGAGGGAGGCGGTGGAGGGTCCGAGCGCGCGGCGTTGCGCGTAGCGGATGTACGCGTCGCGCGCCGTCTCCCAGTTCCAGCCGGGCGCAACGCAGCCGGTCGGCCGCAGTTCGCGCGGCAGCAGCGAGCACAACAACTCGATGGCGAGTTCGCCCGCGGCGATGCCCTCGTCGCGTTGCGCGTATTCGTAGACCACCGTGTAGACGCCGGGCGAAGCGGTGCTGCGGGTCTTGCCGAACGTCACGTTCTCGCCCGCGGCGTTCTGCAGTTCGATGGCGACGTGTTCGAGCACGTGGCCGAGCCAGGTGCCCTCGCCCTCGCGCATGCGCCGCAGCAGGCCACCCGGTTCGCGATAGGAACAGCCGTGTTCCTGCAGGCTGGGCAGCGCGGCGAGCAGGCCGTCCACGTACGCCCCGCCGAGTCTTGCCGTGGGCCACGCCTCGAGCGATTCCAGATCGAGCAGCAGCTTGATGACCGGGAAGTGCGCGTACAGCGACGGTCCCACGTAGACGTTGCGTTCGAGAATTCGCATGGATCCCTCCTTAGCTTTTCGTGCCGGCGAGCGTGCCCGCGTTGGCCGCGCGGGTGTGCAGATTGAACGTCGCACCCTGGGTGAGGATGTGCAGCTTGATGCCGAGCAGGCAGACCGGATGACCTTCGCTCACGCTGTCCATCGACGAGAATTGGACCTCGGCGGCATCGATCACGGTGATGCCCCCCGAGCCCTCCACGTTGACCACGTTGTCGGGCGATATGAAGGCCGCCGTATCCTCGTCCAGACCGATGCCCACGGCGAACGGGTTGTAGGCGAGCGCGGCGAGCAGCCGGCCGAGCCGGTCGCGCTGCCGGAAGTGCTGATCGATGATGAAGCGGTTGGTGAGGCCGAGCCCCGGCGCGAGCCGCACGGAGCCGGCGACGGGCAGGCCGCCCTCGTCGCCGAAGGCGATCATGTGTTCGCTGATGAACGCGGCCCCCGCGCTGGTGCCCGCCACCGGGATGCCGGCGGCGTTCATGCGGCGCACCGTCTTCGCCACCGACGTGCCGCCGATCAGGGTGGCCAGACGCAGCTGGTTGCCGCCCGTGAAGAACACACCGCTCGCCTCGCGCAGTCGCCCGATGCGCCCCGGCTCTTCGGCGTCGCGGCGGGTGTCGAAGTCCAGCGACGTCACCCGCGCCGCGCCCATCTCGCTGAAGAGGCGTTCGTAGCGCGGGCCCGCGGTCCGCGTCG
>CAZZYJ010000217.1:3365-5835 GCA_964658215.1 uncultured Steroidobacteraceae bacterium
CCAGCGCGACGAAACGGCGCAGGATCTGCGGGGCGTTCTCCTTCTCCTCGGCGCCGCCGATGGGAATGATCCATCCGCGTTGCCGCCCTTCCGGCACCTTGCTCTGACTCATCTTTCGACTCTCTCTCTGCGCATGTTTCAGATAATGCCATGGACGCATGCGCGGGCGCCGCCGGCATGCCATGATGCGCGCAGTCAGACGAGGAAAGGCATGGCGGAGTTCGAGCGTGGCGGCAGCGGTGCGTGGGAACCGGCACACGGGACGTTGGCACCACGCGAGCTCGCTGCCGGACCCGTACCGCCGGCGATCATCATCGAATGTCCGAACTGTGGCCTGGTCCAGGAGTGCGGCCAGAGCACGGCGAACCACAAGATTTCCTGCTGCCGCTGCCGCACGCCGCTTGCCCACTGCGCCGGCAAGAGCATCGAGGCGGCACTCGCCTGTTCGCTCGCCATCCTGGTGTTGCTGATACCGGCGATGGCCGAACCGTTTCTCACCACGACGGCGTTCGGCGCGTCGCGCACGAGCGTGCTGCCGATGAGCGCGGCGGTGCTGTGGCAGGAGGGCTGGCCGCTGCTGGCCGCTGCGGTGTGCCTGTTCGTGATGGTGTTTCCGCTGCTGCGCTTCGCCGCCACGACGGCGGTGCTGTGGACCCTGTGCACGCCGCGCCGGCCGCCGTGGCTCGGCGTGGTGTTTCGCGCCAGCCTGGCGCTGCAGACCTGGGCCATGCTGGACGTGTTCCTGCTGGGGCTGGCGGTGGCGTTCGCGCGCCTGCGGGCCTCGCTGCAGGTGACTCTGGACGTGGGGGGCATGTGCTTCATCGCAGCCGCGCTGCTCGCGATGGTGTCGCGGGCCGCGCTCGACCGACAGGCGATATGGCGTCTGATCGCCGCGGACCGCGAGCCCGCGGCGGGTGCGGCGGCGCTGGCATGCCGCTGTTGTGGTTTGTGGCTGGCCGCGGACGCGGCGGGCACCCGGTGCCCGCGCTGCACGGCCGTGGTGCGGCCCCGGCGTCCGTACAGCGTCGGCCGGGCCTGCGCAGTTCTCGTCGCGGCCGTCCTCCTCTACCTGCCCGCGAACTTTTATCCCATCGCGACCATTCCCATCGACCTTACGCCCACCGCCTACACCGTGCTGGGCGGCGTGTTCGATCTGGCCGGGTCCGGCTTGCTCGGTCTGGCGTTGCTGGTGTTCTGCGCGAGCTTCACGATTCCGCTCTTGAAGATGGTGGGTCTGTCCTGGTGCATCGCCTCCACCCTGCGTCGTTCGAGCGCGCATCTGGTGGCCAAGACCCGCGTCTACCGCACCATCGAGGAGATCGGCCGCTGGTCCATGGTCGATCCGCTGACCATCGCGTGCTTCGTCCCGGTGTTGCAGTTCAACGGCCTGATCACGGGCCGCGCGGAACCGGCGGCCACGCCGTTCGCCGCCGTGGTGATTCTCACCACCTTCGCCGTAAAATTGTTCGACCCGCGTCTCATGTGGGACGCGGCGCGGCGTCCGGCATGAGCGACACGCAGCCTTCCCCGCGCAGCGACCGCCGCAAGACCGTGTATCCCGGGCTGGTATGGGCGGTTCCCATCGCCGCCCTGCTGATCGTGCTCTACCTAGGCATCGAGGCGTTGGCGAACCGCGGCGAAGTGGTCACCGTCACCTTCCAGCGTGCCGCAGATGCGCGCCCGAAGGACACCAAGGTGCTGTACGAGGGCGTGGAGGCGGGTGAGCTGATCAAGATTTTGCCGAACGAGGATGGGCGCCGCCTCGATTTTCAGCTGCGGCTCATCCCGCAGGCAAAAGCTGGCCTGAACTCCAACGCCCGGTTCTGGTTGATCGGCGCCTCACCGACCCTGTCGGACCTCAGTTCCCTGAAGGCGGTGGTTTCCGGGGTGGCGATCGGCTACGCGCCCGGCGAGGGCGGCACGCCGACGACGCATTTCGAGGGGCTGCAGAAGGCACCCACGGTGCTGCCCGGGGACAAGGGAACACACTACACGCTCACCGCGCGTACGTTGGGATCGATCTCGGACGGCACCATCCTGCTGTTTCACGGCCAGTCCATCGGCAAGATCACCGCGGTGCAATTCAAGGGGGAAGCCGGCTTTCGTCTCGATGCCTTCGTGTTCAAACCCTACGATTCGTTGGTCAGGCCGGGCGCGCGTTTCTGGAAATCGACTCCGCTGCGGCTGTCGCTCGCCGGCGGCGGCGTGAATGCGAGCCTCGCCCCCGCCAGCACGCTGCTGGCGGGCGGCATCGACCTCGAGCTGCCGGCGGCGGGGGACGAGAGCGCGCAGAGCGCCGAAGGCGCGCAGTTCAAACTGTACGCGACGCGCAATGCCGCGCGCGAGGGGTTGACCGGGCCGACCCTGGCCTATGACTTCGCGTTCGGCGGCGCGGCCGGCGCACTCGACGAAGAAGCCCCCGTCACGTTGCTGGGGTTTCAGATCGGCGAGGTGCTGACCACGCACCTCG
>CAZZYJ010000218.1:0-5826 GCA_964658215.1 uncultured Steroidobacteraceae bacterium
AGAGGAACGGCCGGTAATGCCAGACGGCGTCTCGTTGGCGGGCGCTCGCTCGATTGAAGTACAGCGTGTTGAAGGCCCGCAGCGAGACGCGGTTTATCAACGACACGGGCGGGACGAAGGGGACGCCCCTGCCCGTCGCCTTCGGCTCGACACCCTCGCCTTCGGCGTGGTTGCCGCGGATGAACACGCCGCGTCCCAACGCGTTCCCCGAGGCGACGCAATCGATCCATGCCACCGTATATTCGTAGTCGGCATCCGACTGCGCCGAGAGCGCGAAGAATTCGCGCAGATTGCCGAAGCGCTGACTGTCGCCGCGCAGCCAGGGGCCGCCGACCCGGCGCAGGCGCATCCGGATCCGGGTGATGAGCCCGGTGAGACCGAGTCCCGCGACGGTCGCCGCGAACCAGTCCGCGTTCTCGGTGGGCGAGCAGACCATGAGGCCGTCCGAGCGGCGCAGTTCGAATTGCAGCACGTGGTGGGAAAAGCATCCCGCCCGATGATGGTTCTTGCCATGCACGTCGTTGGCGATGGCGCCGCCGACGGTGACCAGCGACGTTCCCGGCGTGACGGCCGGGAACCAGCCATAGGGCAGCACCAGCCGGATGACGTCGCGCAGCAGGACCCCCGGCTCGCACTCGAGGATGCCCGCCTCCGGGTCGAAGTCGATGAAACGGTCGAGCGCGCGGGTATATAAAAGCGTGCCGCCCTCGTTGAGGCAGACGTCGCCGTAGCTGCGGCCGTTGCCATAGGCCAGCATGCCGCGGCCGACCGGCACCGGCAGCGCGGCGGCGCCGGTCAGGGCAAGCGCCGCCGCGGGGGTGTGCCGCGGCCAACGGCCCCACGAAGTGGCGGGACCCTGCACCGGAATTAGATGGAAACCAGCACGATCAATCCCAGCAGGCCGAGCACCATCAGACTGATCCTGTCGCGCAACGCAAATACGATGGGGTCGTCGTGCATCTGGCCGCGGGTGGTCAGCAGCCAGACCCGGCTGATCCAGTAGAGCAGCAGCGGGCAGACCAGCCAGAGCGGTTTGTTGTGCTGGTAGAGCGCCTGGGAATCGGCGCTGTTGAGGTAGAGCGCCATCACGACGATGGTGCAGTACCCGGCGGTCACGCCCAGGCTCATCAACAGCGGCAGATCGGCCGGGGTGTACCCGCGGCCGTGCGTGGTGGTCTTGTTCGCCTTGCGCGCATCGTCGAGCTCGGTGTAGCGTTTGACGAAACCCAGGCTGAGAAACACGAACACCGAAAAGGCCAGCAGCCAGAACGACAGGGGGATCAGCGTCGCCGCGGCGCCCGCGATGATGCGCACCGTGTAGAGGCCGGCGAGCGTCATGACGTCGACCAGGGCGGCGCGCTTGAGACGCAGCGAGTAGCTCCAGGTCAGCACATAGTAGCCGCCCAGCACGGCCGCGAAACGCCAGCCCACCAACAGGGCGAGAATCACCGAACCCGACAACAGACCCAGGGCGACCAGGCCACCCGCGCGCACCGACAGCAGCCCTGCGGCGAAAGCCCGCTTGAACTTGCGCGGATGGCGCCGGTCGGCGGACAGATCCAGCAGGTCGTTGACCACGTAGACGCTCGAGGCGCAGAGGCCGAAGGCCACGAACGCGACCATGGAGTGGAGCAGGATGCCCGGCGCGAGTATCTTGTGCGCCAGCAGCGCGGGCAGGAAGATCAGCACGTTCTTGACCCATTGATGCAGCCGGATCGCCTTGATCCAGGTCAGTGCTCCGCCGGACACCGCGGGAAAGCTGCGTTCCACCTCGGCGACGCGGCGGGCACGCTCGATTTGTGCCGGGGCGCCCACCACGATGGCGCGGCGCGCCGACCGCCAGACGTGTTCGTCGGCCTTCTCGTTGCCGACATAGTCGAAGCCCCGCTCGCCGAATCTCTGCACCAGCGCCGCCCGTTTGGCCTCGCCGGAGAGGTTGGTCGCACCGTCGCTCGCGATGACTTCGTCGAACAGATCCAAGTGCAGCGCCACCTGTTCGGCGATGTGGGCATCGGCGGCGGTCGCCAGTACGATCTTCCGGCCGGTGGCGCGCTCCGCCTGCAACCAGGCGAGCAGCTGCGGATGAACGGGCAGGTTGATGCCGTCGAAGCGCGCGCGCACCGCCATCTCGCGCTTCATGAGCGCCTTGCCCCGCGCCAGCCAGAAGGGCACCGACAACAAGGCCGCGGGGGCCTGACGCACCAGCCCCATGAGATTTTCATGCAGCGTGTCGACGGGCGTGAGCGTGCCGTCGAGATCGACGCACAAGGGAACGCTCGGGGAATTCAGAACCATGGCGGGCTGCATCGTCATCTATGATGCCACCGTGGCAGGTCCGCCGCCCGGGAGCTTTTGTGAGGGTCGTAGCATATCGGCCCGCTACGCCGCCGGCGTCAAACGCATTTTTCGTCCGGACACCTCGATGAGCGAGGCTGCTCCCACCCCGAGCAGAACGGCGAACCACAGCGTCGCCAGCCGGCACAAGAGCGTTGCGATGATGGCCGTCTTCAATCCGGCACCGCGTTCCACCAGCAGGGCCGTCATGACCACCTCCATGCCGCCGATGCCCGCCGGCAGGAAAAATGCCGCCGTGCCCGCCAGCACCGCCACCGCGTAGATGCCGAAGAACGACCAGACGCCGCCGCCGATGTGCAGGCCCTGGCAGATCACGCCGAAGCCGAGACCCTCCGCGCCCCACGCCACGAGGCCGAGCAGTATCCCTTCGATCAGCGGGCGGGCGTGCAGCAATTTTTCCGATGAGCGTAGCAGGCCGCCGACGATGCCGCAGCCGCGGGCGATCGACGGGCGCCGGGCAGCACCCCAACGCTCGATCCAAGGCGCCAGCGAGGCCTGACATACGCAGGTCATCACGCCGAGCACCACGACCGTGCTCGCGGCGATCAGCACGCGGTACGCGGGATGATCGAGAAGGATCAGGCTCGCCAGCATCACCACCGCGGACAGGTCGAGCAGACGCTCGACGAAGAACCCCGCCATGCTGTCCGCAAACTTCACCCCGTGATCGCGCAGATAGACCGAACGCACCGCTTCGCCGGCTTTCGCCGGGCTGATGGTGAAGGCAAAGCCGCTCAGGTAGTAAAGAAAATGCCGCCCGGCCGGCAGCCGGTGTCCGAGCCGCAGCATGAAGTTCTTCCACCGGTAGAAACGCAGCAGGTAGTTCAGCGCCGACAGCAGCAGGACGGCTGCGCAGCCCAGCCAGCCCAGCTGGCGCAGTGCATCCGCGAGACGGGCGCGATCCGTCATGACGGCCACCGCCACGTAGATCAGGGCGATGACGAGCGCCGCGCCGATCAACGTCTTGCGCTTGTTGCCGCTCCATCGGGACGTCTGTGCAGCCATGCGACGCGCTACCAGTGAGTCTTGTACAGACGGTACGTGATCAGGCCGCCCACCGAGCCGGAACCCTCGCGCTGCACATCTTCCTCCTGGACGAGCGTCGCCGTGGCGAAGCTCGCATCCCAGCGGGCGAGCTTCTCGCGGGTGTCGCTCACGAACAGAAAATCCGGGCGGCGTTCGTGCACGTAGCGCCACAGCGGACCGTCGTCGGCCGCTTTTCGGTAGGGCAGTACCTCGGGCGCCACCAGGCCGTAGGTGTCGAGGACGTAACGGCCGGAGAAATAGCCGAGCACGCCGATCTGGTCGCCGGCGACGACCGCGCCCGGCGAGGACTCCCGGGCCAGCGTCTTCGCCATCGCGATCATTTTCGGGTCCATGCCCTGCGGCCACTGCGTCACATACCAGCAATACTCGTATTGCACGGCGGCGATCAAGACGAAGGTGGACAGGATGGAGGCGGCCACGAGACGCGGATACCGTCCGCAGAGCAGGGTCCATGCCTTGACGCCGATGATCAGATAGCAGGGCAGCCCGAACATCATGTAGCGGCCCGCCACGGGCGCGCCACCCGCGATGTAGAACGCCGGCAGGATGGCCGCCCAGGCCACCGGCATGAACCACTGCGCGGCGTGCGCCGGGTCGTAGGCGACGGTGAGTTTGCGCCGCACGACCAGCAGCCCGGCGAGCAGCAGCGCGATGCCCTGAAAGGCCCAGAAGCTCGTGAAGTATTGCAGCGTTCGCAGCGACGCCAGCGCATGCAGACCGCTGACCTTGGCCTTGATGGTGGTCGGTATCACCGAGCCGAAATGGGTTTCGGCGTACCAGAGCCACGGCACGAGCACGAGGAGATAGATCACGCCCGTCGCCAGGAGGTTACGGATCCTGCGGCGGCGCTCGAACAAGGCGATGTCGAGCGCCAGGATCACGCCGAGCAGGCACATTTCCGGGCGGCACAGTCCCGCCAACGCCGCGGCCAGCGGGGAGATCAGGTTGGTGCGCGGGCCATTGCGCAACTGCTGCTGCGAAAGCAACAGGGACATGAGCAGGCACAACGCGAGGCCGTTCTCCATCCCGCTCAAGCTCCAGCGCAGGAACCATGGGTCGGCCAGCATCAACACCGCAGCCAGCACGAGCGCGCTGTTGAGACCGAGGTAGCGTCTGGCCAGGACGAAGAACAGCGGCACGTTGACCAGCAGGAACGACCAGTTGAGCAGGTGCGCCGCGTCGGGCACGTCGATGCCGAGCCGATGTACGCCGGCGATCAGGAACACCCACAGCGGCGCGGTCGAGCCGTACACCGGCACGTCGGGATTGAAGGAGAAGCCATGGCCGTCGGCGAAGTTGCGGGCGAAGCGAAAGGTGATGTAGGCGTCGTCGCCCGCGAAATGCCGGTAGGGCCACAGCAGCGCGGCGCCGAACAGCAGCAGGCCCAGCACCACCCAGAGCGGATTGGCGCGCACGAACGCGTCGAGCGTGGCCGATCCGGGAAAGCGCAGCCGCGGCGTGTCGTCCCGCGCCGCGGGAATGCTCGAGGAGGGCGTCGATGGCTGCATAGCGAGTTCCATGTTATCGAGCCTGGCCGGCGGCGGCCGCGAGGTACCACGCCGCGCTGCGCTCCACGCCGTCCGCCCACGGCGTCCAGCGCAAACCGAGTCCGGTCTGCGCGCGGCCGACCTCGAGTCGCAGATCCTGTTTGAAGAGGGCGAGCAACGAGCCCGGCAGCGGCGGTGGCACACGCCGGCCGAGCGCGGGCGCGAGACGGCCCAGGAGTATTTCGGCGATCTTGAGCGGGGGCGCCAGCACCTTCGCCTCGAGTTTCAACCGCCGGCGGGTGATCCGGGCGACCGGCACCGCGCCCAGGCGTCGTGCGAACTGCAGGAAATAGTCGTTCCAGGTCGGGGGTTGCGCCGACCCCAGATTGAAGGTGCGGCCGGCCGCGTCCGGCGCCCGCAGCGCGCACAGCACCGCGGCCACCGTATCGTCGATGAACACGAGATTCGCCAGGCCGTCGCCGCCCGCACCGAGGTCGCCCAGGCGGTGGCTGCAGAGCAGCCGCGCGATGCGCACGCTCCACTGCGAACTGCGCGGTCCGTAGACGATGCCGGGGCGCAGGGTGACGACGTTGCCGCAGCCTGCGGCCAGGCGTTCGGCCTCGACCTTGGCCGCGCCGTAGGGGCTCAAGGGGCTGTCGAGCGGCGTGTCCTCGTCGACCTCGCCCGTTCGGGCGCCGTACACCGCCATGCTGCTGAAGTGCACGATCCTCGGCGGGCGGGGCAGCGCGGCCGCCACGTCGAACAAGGTGCGCGCGCCGTCGACGATGGTCTGCGCATTGCCGGCGACGCAGTTCACCACGCCCTCGACCCCGGCCAGCACCGCGCGCAGCCCGCCCGCGTCGGTGGCATCGAGCTGCACCCGGGTGCCGTCGAAGCTGTAGTCGCCGGTGTAGCCGCCGTATTCCCGCGGGGTGCC
>CAZZYJ010000219.1:0-5797 GCA_964658215.1 uncultured Steroidobacteraceae bacterium
CGCGCGACAGATACTCGCCCGTGCGGGTGTCGATGCGCAGGATCTCGCCCTCGTTGATGAACAGCGGCACCCGTACCATGGCGCCCGTTTCGAGCTTGGCGGGTTTGGAGCCGCCGGTGGCGGTGTCGCCGCGCACGCCCGGGTCGGTTTCGACCACCTTCAACTCCATGTGCGCGGGCGGCGTCACCTGCAGCGGCACCCCGTTCCACAGCGTCACCACGCAGATGGTGCCGTCCTTCAGCCACTGGGCGCCCTCGCCCACCGCCTCCTTGGAGGCGGTCAGCTGCTCGAAGGTGTCGGGCACCATGAAGTTGAAGAAATCGCCCTCGCGATACAGGTACTGCATGTCCGTGTCGACCACGTCGGCCGCCTCGACGGTGTCGCCGGACTTCCACGTGCGCTCGATGGTGCGGCCCGTCTTCAAGTTGCGCACGCGGACGCGGTTGAATGCCTGCCCCTTGCCGGGTTTGACCATCTCGTTCTCGACGATGGCGAACGGGTCGCCGTCGATCAGGATCTTGAGTCCTGCCTTGAATTCGTTCGTGCTGTAGTTAGCCATCGCCGGGCCTCGGGGTGAAGGGCGCGTATCATAGCTGCAACATCAAGATCTGGCCAATGCGTCCGCTTCGGTGTTTTCACCTTAGACGCCGGTCCCAGAATCCGGGAAAACCGGGTGCTACACTCCGGCTTCTTAAGCCCGAGGACTTCGACCAGTGCCAGACCAGGGTGCCGTTCCCATGATCGTCATGACGAGGTCGCAGGACCACGTCGAAGCGATCAACAGTACGCTGCGCAACGCCGGCCACCCGGTGCATTGCACCTGGCTGCCGGACGCACGCGATCTGGGCGATGCCCTGACCCAGCTCAATCCCGAGATGTTGATCGCGTTCATCGAAGAGCTGGACATCGATCTCGAATCGGTGATGAAGGTCAAGCAGCAGAACGCCCCGGAGATGCCGGTGCTCATCGTGCGCGAGAACGTCGACGAAAACACCATCGCCGAGGCCATGCGGCTGGGCGCCCAGGACGTGGTCACGCTCGCGAACCGCAGCCGCCTGCAATCGGTGGCCTCGCGCGAACTGCGCGCCTACCGCCTGGAGCGGGCGCTGTTCACGACACTGTCCTCGGCGCGCGAGTACCGCGAGCAGCTGCATAATTTCCTGGAAGGTTCGGCCGACGCCATCACCCACGTGCAGGAAGGCATCGTCGTCGATGCCAACCATGCCTGGGTGGAGCTGTTCGGCTATGCCGCCGACGATGCCCTGACCGGCACCCCCTTGATGGATCTGTTCGAGCAGGAGACCCATCCCGCACTGAAGGGTGCGCTGGTCGCGTGCCTGCAGGGCAAATGGGCGGGGCATGGCCTGAAGGTGCAGGCGCTGCTGTCGGACGGCTCGGGGATGGGCCTCGAACTGCAGCTGACCAAGGCCGACTACGAGAACGAACCGGCCGTGCGTATCGCCATTCCGGCGCGGCACAAGAAGGATGTGGACCTCGAGGTACGCCTCGCCGACGCCGTCAAGAACGACGCCTCGACCCACTTCCTGCAGCAGCGCTATGCCATCGCCGCGGTGCGCGAACGCTGCGCCACGGCGGCCAAGGGCGGCGTGCGCCAGTTCGCGCACATCAAGCCCGACCGCTTCATCGAAATCCAAACCTCGATCGGTCTGCTGGCCAGCGAAGATTTCATGGCGCAGCTCGCGGAGCTGCTGCGCGTGCAGCTGACGCCCACCGACGTCTGCGGCCGGTTCGGCGGCAACGGTTTTCTGATCCTGCTCGAGCGCGGCACGGCGCGCGACGTCGAGACCTGGGCGGAGAACGTGGTCAAGCGGGTCAACGAACACATCTTCGCCATCGAGGACAAGACCCTGTCGGCCACCGTGACGGTCGGCCTCGGCCTGCTGCCGGGCACGCATCCGGACGTCGACGCCGCCATCACCGATGCCGTCGACGCCACGCGGCGCGGCCGCGAGCTCGGCGGCAACCAGATGTACGCCGTCGACAAGGCCGACAACGACACTCGCGTGCAGGCCTACGACAAGATCTGGGTCAAGCACATCAAGAGTGCGCTGATGGAGAACCGCTTCCGCCTGGTGCAGCAGCCCATCGCCAGCCTGCAGGGCGAGGACAAGGGCATGTTCGACGTGCTGGTGCGCATGCTGGACGAACAGGGTAACGAGGTGCTGCCCGCGGAGTTCATCGCCGCCGCGGAGCGCAACGACCTCATGAAGAACATCGATCGCTGGGTGATCGGTGCCTCGATGTCGTTCGCGGGCAACCGCAAGGCGGGCTGCATCTTCGTGCGCGTGTCGAAGGATACGATATTGGACAAGAGCCTGATCGGCTGGCTGGAAACCCAGTTGAAATCGCTCAAGATCGAAGCGGACCGTCTGTGCTTCCAGGTCACCGAAGTGCTGGCCACGCAGTACGTGCGGCAGACCAAGGAATTCGCCGAGAACCTGAACAAGCTCGGCTTTCGCTTCGCGCTGGAACATTTCGGCACCGGCCGCGATCCGCTGAAACTGCTCAACGACATCGGCATGAACTTCATCAAGGTCGACGGCTCGCTGATGCAGGGGCTGTCCACCAACCAGCTGCAGCAGCAGCGGGTGAAGGGTCTGGTGGAGGCGGCCAAGCGCAAGAACGTGGAGACGGTGGCGGAACGCGTGGAGGACGCCAACACCATGGCGGTGCTCTGGCAGCTCGGCATCGAGTTCATCCAGGGCTACTTCGTGCATGCCCCGGAAGACGTCACCATGTCGGGCGAACGCTAACCGACTCGCGGCGCGGCTAGCCCGCGCCCACCTCGAGCCGGTCCACCTGTTTGTACGCCCGCGAGAAACGCTGGCGGCGCTGGCCCTTCTTGTCCTGGAACTGCTTGAGGTCGTCGTACTTGAGCTTCATCGGCGAGCTGTTGCCGCTGTACACGGTGAGCGTCTCGCCCGGCGCCACCACCGCCATCGCCACGAGATACTCGTCGCGGTCCGCGGATTTCTTGCCGGCGATGCCGTAGAGGTTCTGGCCCTTGCCCGAGCCCATCTCCTCGATCTGCGCGGCGGGCAGCGTCAGCACCTCACCGTCGTTGTTGACGAACACCGCGAGCGCCGCCTTGTGGGCGATGGGCTGGGCCGGCAGCACGAGCGCGTTTTGCGGCACCTTGAGCACCGCCTTGCCCTTCTTGTTGCGCGAGTACAGCTCGCGCAGTTTCACCGCGAAGCCATAACCCGCATCGCTCGCCACCAGCCACGCATCCTCCGGTTCGCCGATCAGCACCGCGGCGAACGTGGCGCCGTCCGGCGGATCCATCGTCCCCGACAGCGGCTCGCCGTAGCCGCGCGCGGCGGGTAGCTGATGCGCATCCAGGCTGTAGGCACGCCCGGTGGAATCGATGAACACCGCCTGCTGCAGATTGCGGCCGCGCGCCGCCGCCTGGTATTCATCGCCCGTCTTGTAGCTCAGCGCGCGCGCGTCGATGTCGTGCCCCTTGCCCGCACGCACCCAGCCGAGCCGCGACAGCACCACGGTGGTGGGCTCGCTGGTCAGGAGTTCGACGGCGGAGATGGCCTGCGCCGCCTCGCGCTCGACGAGCTTGGTGCGCCGGTCGTCGCCATATTTCTCGGCGTCCGCCATCAACTCGTCGCGTACCAGGCGCGTGAGCTTCGCCTTGCTGTGGAGCACGGCCTGGATGCCGTCGCGTTCCGCCGCGAGCTTCGTCTGCTCCTCGCGGATCTTCATCTCCTCCAGGCGCGCCAGATGACGCAGCTTGGTCTCCAGGATGGCCTCGGCCTGCTCCTCGGACAGGGCGAAACGCGCGATGAGCACCGCCTTCGGGTGATCCTCGGTGCGCACGATGCGGATCACCTCGTCGAGGTTGAGGTACGCGACGAGCAGGCCGTCGAGGATGTGCAGCCGCGCGCTCAAGCGCGCCAGGCGATGCTCCAGCCGGCGCGTGACCGTGGACTTGCGGAACGTCAGCCATTCGAGCAGGAGTTCCTTGAGCGCCATGACGCGCGGGCGGCCGTCGAGTGCGATGACGTTGAGGTTCACGCGGTAGCTGCGCTCGAGATCCGTGGTCGCGAACAGATGTGCCATCAGGGCCGCGACGTCGACGCGGCTCGACTTCGGCACGATCACCAGGCGAGTCGGATTCTCGTGGTCCGATTCGTCGCGGAAATCCTCCACCATGGGCAGCTTCTTCTGCTGCATCTGGGCGCCGATCTGTTCCTGCACCTTGGAACCGGACACCTGGAACGGCAGCGCGTCGATGACGATCTGGCCCTCTTCCATCGAGTAGGTGGCGCGCGCCCGGAAACTGCCCGCGCCGGTTTCGTACAGCTGTACCAGGTCCTCGCGCGGCGACACGATCTCCGCCCCCGTGGGCAGGTCCGGGCCCTTGACGCTCGCCATGAGCTTGCGCGTGCTCAAGTCCGGATCGTCGAGCAACGCCACGCAGGCCTTGACCACCTCGCGCAGGTTGTGCGGCGGAATGTCGGTGGCCATGCCCACGGCGATCCCGGAGCCGCCGTTCAACAGCAGGTTCGGCACCCGCGCGGGCAGCATGGTCGGCTCGTCGAGCGAGCCGTCGAAATTCGGCGCCCAGTCCACCGTGCTCGAGTCGAGTTCCTGCAGCAGCAATGCGGCGTAGCCGGTCAGGCGCGATTCGGTGTAGCGCATGGCGGCGAACGATTTCGGATCGTCGGTGGAGCCCCAGTTGCCCTGGCCGTCGACCAGCGGATAGCGATAGGCGAAATCCTGCGCCATGTGCACCATGGCCTCGTAGCAGGCAGAGTCGCCGTGCGGATGGAATTTGCCGATCACGTCGCCCACCGTGCGCGCGGACTTCTTGTGCTTGGCGCCCGCGGCGAGCCCGAGCTCGCTCATGGCGTAGACGATGCGCCGCTGCACCGGCTTCAGGCCGTCCCCGAGGTGCGGCAGCGCGCGGTCGAGGATCACGTACATCGAGTAATCGAGATAGGCGCGTTCGGCGAACGACTTGAGCGGCTCGCGTTCGATGCCTTCGAAATTCAGTTCCTGATCTTTCATGGTCTACAGCTGCGCCAGATTGCCCTTGGTTTCCAGCCATTCACGGCGGTCGCCCGCGCGCTTCTTGGCGAGCAGCATGTCGAGCATCTGATCCGGGCTGTCCGCCGCGTCGATGGTCATCTGCACCAGGCGGCGCGTCTGCGGTGCCATGGTCGTCTCGCGCAGCTGCAGCGGGCTCATTTCACCCAGGCCCTTGAAGCGGGTGACCACCGGCTTGGCGCGCGGATTGGCGGCGGCGATGCGGGCGAGCACGCTCGCGCGTTCCGCCTCGTCGAGCGCGTACGTTACGTCCTTGCCGACGTCGATGCGAAACAGCGGCGGCATGCAGACGTACACGTGTCCCGCGATCACCAGCGGCCGGTAATGGCGCAGGAACAGCGCGCACAACAGGGTCGCGATGTGCTGACCGTCGCTGTCGGCGTCCGCGAGTATGCAGATCTTGTGATAGCGCAGGCCGGTGAGGTCCGTGGCGGCGGGCTCGACGCCGATGGCGATGCTGATGTTGTGCACCTCCTGGGACTGCAGCACCTCGCGCGTATCCGCCTCCCAGGTGTTCAGGATCTTGCCGCGCAGCGGCATGATGGCCTGCGTCACACGGTCGCGGGCCTGTTTGGCGGAACCACCCGCCGAGTCACCTTCCACCAGGAACAGTTCGCCGCGCACGGGATCCTGGCTCACGCAGTCGGCGAGCTTGCCGGGCAGCGCCGGCCCCGACACGATGCGTTTGCGTTCGATCTTCTGGCTGTCCTTGAAG
>CAZZYJ010000220.1:0-5778 GCA_964658215.1 uncultured Steroidobacteraceae bacterium
GCGCCGCGGGCGCTGCGGGCCGGGCGGACGCGGACGCCGCCGCGCACAGCTTGAGCCTGCTGCTGGCACAACTCGCCGACCGGATCGTCGCCGACCTGGCCGTCACGACTCCGTAGCCGGGACTCCCTGGCCGCGGCTCTAGACCACCGGGTCCTGCCAGCCGCCCGGCGGGGTCACGGGGTCGGTGGGCACGCCCCACTGGCCGGGCTCGTAAGTTGCCGGCTGCGCGAGCGCTCCGTCCTTCAGCACGGGGTCGACGATGCGCCACGCCTCCTCGACATAGTCCTCCCGCGCGAACAGGGCCTTGTCGGCGACGAGCGCATCGCCGAGCACCCGCTCGTAGGCATCCATGTCGTTCGGACCGGGATGGCGGCTCGCCTGCAGTTCGGTGGCCTCTCCGACGCCCGTCTCCTCACTGTCCATGATGGTGAGGCCCATGGCCACTGTGGTGTCCGGGCTGATGCGAAAGCGGATGTGGTTGGCGCCGGTCCGACGCTGGGAGAACACCGCCGGCGGGCTGCGCAGCCGAGCCACCACTTCGGTGCACGTCACCGGCAACGACTTGCCGGCCCGCAGGTAGAAAGGCACGCCCTGCCAGCGCCAGGAATTGACGTCCACGCGCAATGCGGCGAAGGTCTCGGTGCGCGAATCCGCGGCCACGCCGGGCTCGTCGCGATAACCGCGAAACTGGCCGCGCGCCACGTCCTCGGGCCGCAATGGCGCGACGGCCCGCAGCACCTTCACCTTCTCGTCGCGAAGCGACTCGGCGTCGGTGCGCACCGGCGGCTCCATGGCGAGATTCACCAGCACCTGGAACAGGTGATTCTGCATGACGTCGCGGATGGTGCCGGTCTGATCGTAGAAGGAGCCGCGGCCCTGCACACCGAAATTTTCCGCCATCGTGATCTGTACGCTCTCGACGTGCGTCCGGTTCCAGAACGACTCGAGGATGGTGTTGGCGAAGCGGAAGTAGATCATGTTGTGCACGGGCCGTTTGCCCAGATAATGATCGATGCGGAATATCTCCTGCTCGGGGAATGCGCCGAGCAGGATGCGATTCAGCGCCTGCGCCGATTGCAGATCGTGACCGAAGGGTTTCTCGACGATGACACGGGCGCCGCGCGTGCAATCAGAACTGCCGAGATGCTCCACCACGGGACCGAAAAAACTCGGCGGTATCGCCAGATAAAATGCCGGATGCCGGGCATCCCCCAGCGCGGCGCGCAGCTCGGTGAAGGTGCGGGAGTCCGCATAGTCGCCTTTGACGTAGTGGAGCGTTTCGAACAGCCTGGCCAGCACCTGCTCGTCCGCGCCGCCGCCGTGTTGGTCGACGCTCGCCTTGATGCGTGCCTTCAGTGAGTCGAGCGTCAAATCGTCGCGCGCGACGCCGATGACGGGAATCGTCAGCTTGCCGCGGCGGACCATGGAATGCAGCGCGGGGAAGATCTTCTTGTAGGCGAGATCGCCCGTGATGCCGAAAAACACCAATGCGTCTGAATGCGCGTCCATCGGTTTACTCGGCGACGGATTTTTCGACGTGACCGCCGAACTGATAACGCATTGCGGACAGCAATTTGTCCTGGAACTCCGCACTGCCGCGCGAGGAGAAGCGGCCGAACAAAGCCGTGGTCAGCACGGGCAGGGGCACCCCCTCGTCGATCGCGGCCTGCACCGTCCAGCGACCCTCGCCGGAATCCGACACGCGGCCGGCGAATTTCTTCAGGTCGGGATCGGAGACCAGCGATGTCGCGCTCAAGTCGAGCAACCAGGAGGCGATGACGCTGCCGCGTCGCCACACTTCGGCCACCGCGGGCAGATCGAAATCGTAACGATACTTTTCCGGGTCGCGCAACGGCGTCGTTTCGGCGTCGAAGGACTGCGCGGCCTTGCCGATGTTTGCCGCCCGCAGCACGCTGAAGCCCTCGGCGTACGCCGCCATGAGTCCGTATTCGATCCCGTTGTGAACCATTTTCACGAAATGACCCGCCCCGTTCGGACCGCAGTGCAGGTAGCCGCGCTCGGACGTGCTCGCCGGGCCGCTCAAACCGGGCGTACGCTCGATGTCGCCCTCGCCCGGCGCCAGGGTCGCGAAAACCGAGTCGAGCGAACCCACCACCGCCGGCTCTCCCCCGATCATCAGACAGTAGCCGCGCTCGAGTCCGTGCACGCCGCCACTGGTGCCGACGTCCACGTAATGCATCTTCTTCGCGGCGAGTTCGGCGGCGCGCCGCAGATCGTCGACATAATACGAGTTGCCGCCGTCGATGATGATGTCGCCCGCCCCCAGCAGCGGCACGAGTTCGGCGATCATGGCGTCCACGGCACCGGCCGGCACCATGAGCCACACGGCGCGCGGGGTGGCGAGCTTGTGGACGAACTCCTGCAGCGATGCGGCACCTGTGGCACGCTCGGCGACCAGCCGGCCGACCACGTCTGTGGACGTGTCGTACACCACGCAGTCATGACCCCCTTTCAGCAGTCGGCGCACCATGTTCGCACCCATCCGGCCCAGTCCAATCATTCCAATCTGCATGCATCGCTCCTCGTACGTTTAGAGCTCGCGACACGGCCTGCGCGGCGAGTCGTCGAGGACTGCCGGCACCACGGTCGGCGGGGTTCGCGCGACGATAACACGCGGATCGGACAATGCGACGGCGATCACGTAGGACGGGTTCGGAGATCAACAGTCGGCCTCCGCCTACCCGGACGCAGGCCCTTCGCGCATTCGGAGATCTGCTATGCTTGCAGGGCCCGCGGGCTCTGCCGCTCCATTCCCGAACATCGACGAGAACTCCATGGCTACGAAGAAATCCGACCGCAGCGAACTCGAACAGCGGCGGCGAGCTCCCCTGATCACACCGAGCGATCTGGGGGCCGAGGCATCCAAGGACATTGCCGGCGGTATGAACGGCATCCTGGCCGACGTTTTCGCCCTCTATTTGAAGACCAAGAATTTTCACTGGCACATGAGCGGCCCGCACTTCCGTGATTACCATCTGCTGCTCGACGAACACGCGGATCAGATCTACGCGATGACGGACCCCATCGCCGAGCGCATCCGGAAAACCGGCGGCTCCACCATCCGTTCCATCGGACACATCGCCCGCATGCAGCGGATCAAGGACAATGACGCCGAGTACGTCGATCCGTTGGACATGCTCGCCGAACTTCGCGAGGACAACATGACGCTCGCCGCGCGCCTGCGTGAAGTGCACGACGTGGTGGACGAATTGCGTGACATCGCCACGGCCAGCCTGATCGAGAACTGGATCGACGAGACCGAGCGCCGGACTTGGTTCTTGTTCGAATCGAGCCGCTCCGGCGACAAGTCCGGACACTGACCGCCGCCGGCCATCGACTAGGCCGCGGCGTCCGCCTGGCGTGCCGCCGGGCACGGCGCCGCGCCCAGCTCGAGCACCGTGATCCCGCCGTCGGACGCCGCTCTTGCGGCATCGCTGCCGACGATGCTCAACGCCTGGCGGTCGCCGGCCTGCAAGGCGTCGATGCGGCAGGCCCTGTCGCGGCCGCGGCGCTTGGCCTCGTAGAGGGCCTTGTCGACCAGGCTGATGGCATGGTCTAGCGGCGGACCCGGCTGCGTGCCGACGAGTGGAAAGCACGCAAAACCGATGGACACCGTGCACGCGATGGGCTGGCCGTTCCACATCACCGGTTCCTGCCGTACCACGCGCAACAGGCGTTCGACCGCGGCGTCCGCCTCGGGCGCGGTGATGGACGCGAGCACCGCGAGGAATTCCTCGCCACCCCACCGCACCAGGATGTCGTCGGCACGCAGCACCTCCAGCAGACGCAGGCTCACGGCGCGCAACACCGCGTCCCCCGCCGGATGCCCCCAGGTATCGTTGATGCGCTTGAAGAAATCCAGGTCCGCCAGCAACACACAGCCCTGCACCGGCCGCGTGCCGACGCTGCTCAGGAGGTGATCGTTGAAGTAGCGGCGATTGCGCAGGCCGGTCAGCGCGTCGCGCTCGCCGGTGAAGCGCAGTCGATCGTTGGCCCGTCGCACGCGACCGATCGCCCACATCAGCGCCGCGCAGATGCAGGCGATGAACACCGCCACGGTGAGCAGCAGCTGCATCTTCAGCCGCTGCGTCTGCATTCCCGCCGCCTTGAGTGCATTGTCGCGGCGCAGGATCTCCATCTCGCGGGCACGCCGTTCGTCGTCGAACCTCGCCGACAGTTCCAGGAAGGTCCGCTGGCGCGTGTCGTTCATGGATTTTTCGCTGATTTCGGCGTAACGATGATGTACCTGAAGCGCCATCATCAAATACCCGGCACGCTCCAGCGCGTCCGCGTACTCGTGTAACATCTCCTTGGCATCGAGCATGTTGTCGCCGGCCACGGCCGCATCGATGGCCCGCGATGCAAGTTTCTCGCCGGCCCGCACGTTACCGAGCCCGAGGTAGGCCAGGCCCTCGTTGAACAGCACGATGAGCAAGTCACCGCTCTCCGGTCTGGTCGCGACCAGGGGCGCCGCCTGCCGGGAATACTTGAGCGATTCGTTGAAATCGCCGGTCTTGAGGTAGGAGTCGCCGAGATTGGCCAGCGCATGGGTCACCCATTTGCGGCTTCCGGACGACTTCGCGTGGTCCAGCGCCGCAAGACTGGCCCGCCGCTCCTCGAGCCGGTCGCCACGCCGGTCGGCGACGTCCGAAACGCAGCCTTCGACCTCGACGAGCGCCGCTTCGTCGCCGAGCTGTACGGCAAGCGCGCGCGCCGTGCCGAGCAGCGCCGACGAGCGGTCCAGATTGCCGGTGTTGAGATAAATTCGCGCCAGCCACAACGTGGCGTGCAGGATGCGCAGGTCGTCGTGCATCGCGTGCGCGAGGACCGATGCTTTTTCGAGCTCGGGCAAGGCGGCTTCGGCCTGTCCCGCCATGCGCGCCGCGTTCCCGCGCAACAGCCAGAAACGGTAGCGTTCGGTGTCCGAGGTCAGCGAGCCGATGTCCGCCCGGTCCAGCTCCCTGCCGGCGGCGCTGAATTGTTCGCGTTGATAGAGCAAATAGGCGCGCACGTAATGCGACGCAGCCGACGCCCCGGCGATCCCCCGTCGAGCCAGCACCGCCAGATCGGCGAGCGTGGCGTCAACATCGGCATTCCGGTTCACGTCCGCGGCCACCATGCCGCGCACCTCGAGCATTTGCAGATCGGGCGTGCCGTCGCCGCCGGTCATCGGCGCCGCGGCGACGAGGTAGGCGGCCTGCTCGGGGTCGGACCAGTCGAGCATCTCGATGCGATCGCTCAAAGTGCGCTCCGCAGCGGCATGGGCCGGGAAGGCGCCGGCCAGAGCGATGACCCCGAGGAGGGCAAATTTCATGTTTTGCGGCATACTTTCAAGATGACGACCGACGGTTCCGCGATGCATACCGGATGTGATCACACACGTGGCAGGAACGACGTGACGTGCATCATTTCCTGGAAATCCCGCCCGGGCCGCCGTAAACCCCTTGCTTGCACGTTTCTGTTCGACCAAGCTCCGGTAACATGGACCTGAACACGCCCAAACACACCCCTGCGTTTGCCAAGGTCTTGCGCTCGTTCCAGACCGGCGGCGTGACCTACGAGGACCTGCTGGCCCACATCGACCGCGAGGTCGCCGCGGGCGTACCGCGTGAGGGCCTGCTCGACATTCTGCGCCGCCGTGAATTCGTCGAGCCGTTGAGCGACGACGTTCGCGAGGCCGTGCTGAGCCACATCCATGAAGCGCCGGGCCCCGTGCCCGTGCACGCCGAGGAGCCCCTGCCGACCGCCGCCGACGGG
>CAZZYJ010000221.1:0-5746 GCA_964658215.1 uncultured Steroidobacteraceae bacterium
GGACGGCGCGGTGGCGCACGGCGCGGTGGTGGCGGGCCGGCAGCCGGCGGCGGTGCCGGGTGAGCCGGTGGTGGGGAGCGACGGGCCTGCCCTGGTCACGGCGGATCCCCCCTTGCGCAAGCGACCCCGCAAGACGCCGCGCCGCAAGACCTCTGAGGACAAATCATGTTAGAAACGGGCATGGCTCGCATCTATCTCTACGCCGCGCCCGAGGACCATGCCGAACTCCTGGAGTCGGGGGCGCGTTGGGATGCGGACACGAAACGGTGGTACGTCGACGACGACGACGTGGGCGGGGCGGTGTCGCGATGGATGGGCGGGGAGGCGCCGGATGCGGACGGCCCGGAGTTCGCGATCGCCTCGGAGGAGGCGTTCGTCGCCGCGGCTCTAGTGCCGTGCGCGACGTGCGGCGCGGAGATCGAGGTGATCTGCGTGCATCTCGACAGCGGAATCGACCTCGAGACGGGCGGGCTGCTGTCGGCGTGCACGGTGTCGAACGTGTCGGCGGTCGACGGGGCGCTGGCGGCGCTGCTGCGGCCGTGGCCGCAGTACCGGAACGCGGCGGATGCGGATGCGCCGTATTTTGCCAATCACTGCCCACGCTGCGGGGTTATCCAGGGGGAAGAGCGGCTGCACACGGAACCGGGGGACGTGTTTTTCGGCATCACGCGGCGGGAGGCGGGGGCGGTGCGCTTCACCCGGCTGGGCGGGGGTGTGCGCTTGAGCGGGGATTTCAGCTTCGGGCTTTGAGGCGTCGGTGGGCATCCGTGATGGGCGACTTTGCGGTCGAGGATGAAGGAGTCGCGCAACGGTGCCGGGTGGAGCAGGCATCGTGGACGGCGGTGAACGAGGCGTGTCTCACTGACAGTCCATCTGCAGCTCCTGCGCCGGCTTCGCCCATCCCTCCATCGCCGTTTCGCTGGCACGATCTCGATCGCTTTTGAAGTGCATTAGATTTTCAAAGCGCACGCGCCGATGTTTCCCGGTCTTATGGTGCGGCAGCGCCCCTTCTTCCAGCAGCTTCACGAGGTGGGGCCGCGACACATCGAGCGGATCAGCGGCTTCCTGGGTGGTCAATTCCGCATGCACCGTTATCACTCTGACGGCATTACCGTTCGACAACTCGGACAGGATCCACGAGCCAACGCAGCGCCGAGGTCGGTAACTCGACCTGGTGGCTTGGTTTTTCTAGTCGACAAGCTGGATGCGCTGTGTAATTCATTGATTAGGTTAATGTTTTGTGTTCACACAGCGTTTTCTCGTGGTCGGGAACCTGCCGGCCTGTCCGTCATCGAGGCGCACAGGAATAACTGTATTGGCAGACGGCACTTATATTAATTTACGCACTAAAATTAATTAGTGAAGGCGAGTGATTGAACGGTTTGCCATGGCAGTGGCGCTAGTAAAATTTAGCGAGTATATTTTACTAATAAGCTACGATCCTAAATCTGTTTATCTCTGAACCATCCTATGAAGCGGGACCGTTTCGGCATCTATATCGAGAGCACAACCATGGGCGAAACCGTCCGCGCGTTCGTGCCGCCGACGCTGCCGCCTATTCCGGCGCTTGCCTTTTCTGTTGGGTCCCAACGCGCCCTGGATCACGCCATGCTTGCCCTCGGGAGGCTCGATGGCGCTGCGATCACCATGCCGGATGCGGACCTGTTGCTTTACACCTTCGTCCGCAAGGAAGCGGTGCTTTCCTCCCAGATCGAGGGAACCCAATCGACGTTGGACGAGTTGTTGGCGCACGAGATCGACGCAATGCCGGGCGCGACGAGCGATGATGTCCGGGAAGTCTCGCGCTACGTCGATGCCATGAATCATGGCTTGGAACGAATCGCCGCTGGGTTTCCGTTGTCGACCCGACTGTTACGCGAAATGCATGGCCTCTTGCTCGCCGACGGGCGCGGCGCCGGTAAGCAGCCCGGTAAATTCCGTCGCTCCCAGAACTGGATCGGAGGCATGCGTCCCGGAAACGCCTCGTTCGTGCCTCCACCGCCCACGCATCTGGATGCGTGTCTCACCAATCTCGAACAGTACCTGCATGAGTCGGCCAACCCGATCGTGAAAGCAGCCCTGGCCCATGTGCAGTTCGAAACGATTCATCCGTTTCTCGACGGCAATGGGCGGGTCGGGCGCCTGCTCATCACGCTGATGCTGTGCCATGACAACGTTCTGCACAAACCATTGCTGTATCCCAGCTTGTACTTCAAGCGGCACCGTAAACAATACTACGAAGAACTGAATGCGGTGCGTGCTCATGGCGACTACGAGCGATGGATCGATTTCTTTTCGGAGGCCATTCGCCACAGCGCGGAAGTCGCGATCGAAACCGGCCGACGCGTGACGCAGGTGTTCAGCGAAGACCGGGCGATCCTGCGCGCTGTGCCGCGCATCGCCGGTTCGCTGCTCATGATCCAAGAGTCGCTGCAGGCAAACCCGGTGGCCACGGTGGCGACGCTTCGTGCGGCGACGGGACTGACCACGCCCACCGTCAATTCCTTGCTTCGCGATCTCGAGACGCGGGGGATCGTGAAAGAATCCACCGGGCGGGCGCGGGATCGGGTGTATGTCTATCGTCGTTACCTGGAGGCATTGGCGACGGAGGAAGAGGCGCACCAGCGATTGCGTCACGAAGGATCGAATCAGAAGAAAGCTTAAGAGCAATGATCCCTCTCGCCTGTCGGCTTCGGTGAAAGCCACGGTCATACGGAGAGCAAAAACCGACGGCATGAGGTTCAACGAGTTCGTCGCAACCGCCGTTGCAGAAAAACTCGCCGCTATGAACACCGCCGCGTTTTTCCTCAAGCATCGCGAACGCGCGAATTGCGCCGCCTTCGACAAAGTCATGCGGCGCCGGGTTGGATATGCACCTTAGCCCAAAGATCGCTTGCCGTGAGAAAATCAGAATCTCGAAGCGGTGAACGCATTTCGCTCACTCTCCACGTCGCTGAGCAGGATGCTGGACCCGGTGCGCTTCGGAGTCCTCCGGGACGCGGTCGAGAACCTGGATTTTCATTTGGGTGCCGAGCTGTTGCGCGAGACCGGGTTGAGCGTCAGCCCTGCCCCGGGCAGGGACATGAGGACTGCGTAGCGACGGGGCCGGCACTGAGTGGTTCGCTTGCCGACGACTCTTCAATGGATGGGTGAACGAATTTGGAGCAGAAAAAAATGGTGTTGGGATTTCACAGCCAGGTGCCAGCGGCTGGCGTCAATTAGATTTTCCGTCCGGCAGGTCTCATTGTCGCCGGTCAACCAAGCCCATTTCGTCAAATAGACAGCAATATGGGTTTATGGGAATATGGCGAAATGAAGAAAACCACGCTCGAATTGCCGGATGCCCTGATGCACCAGGTGAAGCTTCGGGCGGCACATCGGCAGCAGAAACTCAAGGACGTCATCGCGCAGTTGCTCGAGCTAGGAATGGCGGTTGCGCGTGACACCGACCGGGCGCCGGTGCCCCCGAAACCGGTTCGGTTGAAAGGCAGGCATCGCCTCACGATCGAGGATATCGACGAAATCGTCGAGTCTGGACGCGATTAGCGTGGTGCTCGTGGACACCAATATCGTCGCCTATCTCATGATCGAAGGTGACCGAACAGCTGACGCCCTGGAAATGTTCGAACGTGACAGCGACTGGTGTAGTGAAGCATTTGTCATGGTGGAGTTCTCGAACGTGCTTGCCACGTACGTTCGTTCCGGGGCGTTGCGGCAGGCGCAGGGCATCAAGCTGCTGGCCGATGCGCGAGGGGTGATGACTACGCTGCACACTATCGCCAACGACCGTGCGCTCCAAGCGGCGATTGAATTCAAGATATCCGCATACGATGCCCGCTTCATTGCCCTGGCCCGGCAATTGAGAACGAAACTGGTGACTGAGGACACGAGGCTCCGCAGCGCAGTGCCGTCGTTGACAATGTCGCTCGCCGACGCATCCTAGGGCCCGGCGGCGAATGTGAGCCCGCGAGCCCTTCGAACCCAAACACGGCATGCAGCGGATTGCATGCCTTCCGGCCGCCCCACTCGATAACGATGCCTCGTCGCCGCGAAAGCGACGGCCCGACCTCCAACCAATTCGTTGCAACGGCGATCGCACGCTTACTCGCTGAATAGACACGGCTGCCTATTCCTGTAAACGAAGTGAGCGCGCGACTACGGTGCGCGCGTCCGGGCGCGGCCCCCCTGAGGCTATTGCGGGTCGAGTACGCCGATCGATCCGTCGATTCTGATGGTGGTACCGAAGGACTGAGATTCCTGACGCAGCGTTTCCAGAATCCTCTTTGCGTTCTCCGGCGAGGCAAGATGTGGGATGCCGCGTCGCGAAGGATCGTCGGTGCGGCCGAGATCGAGGGGATAGAGTTTCACCTGCTTGGTTTCGTCGCGCTCGAACGTCGCAACCGCAATCATGCCGTCGTACCACGCGGGCGGATCCAGCCGTGGTGCGGGCGCCGCCGCTCCGGAGGAGTGGGCGGACGTGGGCGGCTGCGGGTAGGGACGTGAATTCGGGTAGGCGCGCGACTGCAGGGTGTCCTGCATCAATACGACATCGCTTCTAAACAGGAATCCGCCCATGCCGTACAACACGGGCTTGCGGCGATACCATTCCACGCCCCGCAGCGTATGCGGGCCGCCGGCGACGGCCATGTCCGCTCCGGCATCCACCACCTCGTGCAACAGCTGCTTCAAGAAGTCCGGCGGGAGTGGATCCCCGTCCTCGAATCCGGAGGGGGTTTCGTGAGCATGGATCGTAAAAATCACGAAGTCCGACTGCGCCTTGGCATCGCGCACGGCTTGGAGAATTGCCGCGTGATCGTACTGATTCATTTCGTAAATCAGTCCGAGGGCATGATCGGATGCCCGATAGACTTCGCCGCCCAGAGAAATTTCGCGATCGTTGCGCCCCTCCCCCGGGATCTGAGGCCGCGGGTCGACCGGCACGCCGGCGCGCAGCCCGTCGAAGTCATGCGCTGACAATAAATGAACGCGCCGCGTGCGCAGCACGCTGATGCCCGGCCGCGCCGGAGCGTCGCCGAAGGCATCGGTCGCGCCGGCAAACGTCTTGAACGTCGAGGCCGCGGCAACCACCGCGATGCGGCCTTTGGGTGTCGCCACGACGGCGGCTCGCCGAGCTTCGGCGAGAGTGCGGCCGCCGCCTGCATGAACGATGTGGGCCTGATCCAACAGACGCTGTGTTTCGAGAAGGCCTTCCGGGCCCCAGTCGGTGCTGTGATTGTTGGCGATGCTTACCATGCCGATGCCGAACAGCGACTTTTCGTTCTTTGCGATTCCCGCCTCGCCGAGCAACAATCCTTCGCCGTATCCGGATCCCTTGAAGGACTTCTTATCGAAGAAGACACCTTCCTGGTTGCCGAGCACCAGATCGCCGGCTTTGAGGAGGTCGCCAACTGCCGCGAGTTCCGCATCGTCCTTCTGCACGATGGGATGGGACGAGAGCAGGTCGCCGACCACGGCGAGCGTGAACGGCCCTTGCACCGTGGCGGGCCGCCGTGGCGTGTTCGGGGGATCTTGGGGATAGGGCGGCGCAGGGTCGCCGGGAGGTGATGGCTGTGCGACGACCAAGGGGGTGCCGGGAAGCGTCGGCTGTGCCGTTGGCGCGGCTTCCGCTGCTTTCAGGGCCGCGAGTGTCCGCGCAAACTCGATTTCGCGCCATGCCGACCAATCGCGGAAAATCTCGCGGTTGGCAAACAGCCTATGATCGGTTTGCAATTTCGCCATGCGCTCC
>CAZZYJ010000222.1:0-5741 GCA_964658215.1 uncultured Steroidobacteraceae bacterium
GGTTCGGGGTCCGCCGCGATTCAGGGTCCGAGGAGCGTGGCCGGGACGGCCGGTAGCCCATTCACGAGTTCCGCCGCGACGGTGCAGCGCGAAGGCCCCTCGACGGCGCCACAGGCACGTTCCCCGAGCAGCGGCGAGTCGTGCGGCGAGCGGTCTATCAAATCCTGCAACACGCTGAGCAAGCCCACTGCCAGGAAGATTACCGCGCCAATGACCGCCAGGAACGTGTTCATGTGCGAATGTTGCGTTGCGCACGCGGTTCGCACATGTAGGAAAGCACTGAACTTCGCGTAAGAAGCGAGCGGGATCGCCGGCTGTGGTGGCGACGCAACGCCGAACTCCGTAAAGCAGTGCCAGACGGCGTCGCTCAGGGGCGCGTCGGCTCGAAGCGTTTCTCAAGGTCCAGCCAGTAGCGCCGGTAATCGGTTTGCAGCGCCGGCCGGCCCTGCAGGGCATAACGGGAAGGTGCCAGCACGGTGCGGCTTTCGAACATGAACGCGATGGAATCGGTGAGGCGCACGGGGGTCGACGTGTCCGCGGCGAGGGCCTTGCCGACGGTGGCGGCATCCGGACCGTGTCCGCTCATGCAATTGTGCAGCGACGCGCCGCCGGGTACGAAGCCCGTGCTCTTGGCGTCGTACTCGCCGCGGATCAGTCCCATGTACTCACTGGCGACGTTGCGGTGGAACCAGGGCGGGCGGAAGGTGTTTTCCATGGCGATCCAACGCGGTGGAAACACCACGAAATCCAGGTTACTTGTGCCCGGCGTGTCGCTGGCGGAGTGCAGGACCAGGAACAGCGACGGGTCGGGGTGATCGTACGAGACGGATCCCATGGCGTTGAAGCGGCGCAGGTCGTACTTGTAGGGCGCGTTGTTGCCGTGCCAGGCCACCACGTCGAGCGGTGAGTGGTCCAGCGGCGCAGTCCACAAGCGGCCCTGAAATTTGGCGATCAATTCGAACGCACCGTCGACGTCTTCGTAACGGGCGTGCGGAGTGAGAAAATCGCGCACGTTCGCAAGGCCGTTCGAACCGATGGGACCGAGGTCCGGCAGTTTGAACGGGGCGCCGAAATTCTCGCAGATGTAGCCGCGCGCGGCGCCGTCGCCCGGATTCGCGCGAAAACGCACACCGCGCGGGATGACGGCGATTTCGTCGGGCACGATGACGAGGCGCCCGAATTCGGTGTCGAGGATCAGCGTGCCGAGCTGCGCGACGATGAGCAGTTCGCCGTCGGCGCTGTAGAAGACCCGGCGGCCCATGGGGCGGTTCGCCACGTAGAGGTAGATGCCACACCCGCTCTGGTTCGCCGGCGAGCCACTGCCCGCGACAGGGAGCAGCCCCTCGACGAAATCGGTCGGTGCGGCAGGCACCGGCAGCGGATCCCAGCGGAACTGATTGGGTGCGAACGGTGCGTCGAGCGCCGCGTTCGCGAACACGTCGCCGTCGACGGGCGTGAAGTCGCCGTGCGCGACGGCCGGACGTATGCGGTACAGCCATGAGCGTCGGTTGGCGTGACGGGGTGCCGTGAAGGCGCTGCCGGAAAACTGTTCCGCGTACAGAGAATAGGGGCAGTGCTGCGGCGAGTTGCGGCCGCGCGGCAGGGCGCCGGGCAACGCCTCCGTCTCGAATTCGTTGCCGAAACCGCTCTGATAGCCCTCTGGATCGACTTCGGCCATGCGAGGATTATAGCGCGTGCGGCCCCCGGCGCACCGCGGGTCGCGCGGGCGCTCGGTCGGGCCGTCATGCGCTCAGTGTGCGCGGCTCATTGCCTTGATGAGCCGGTAGGTGAATTCCACGCTCTGGTCGAACGCCTCGACACCGATCCGTTCGTCGCGGCCGTGTGCCCGGTTCTCGTTCTCGTCCATCCACACGCCGCTGACGTCGTAGCTCGGCAGGCCGGCGTTGCGGGTCTGCCGGTCGTCGCTGAAGCCGGTGGCCATGGTGGGCACGAGCGCTACGCCCGGCCACATGGAGTGCGTCAAGGCGCCGATGGTCGCCATGATCTGCGGCATGGGGGGCGACTCGGGGCTCACGATGGGGGGTGCATCCAGCGTCACGAGGATGGCCGGATCTTGCAGCACGCCGAGCAGCGACTGCCGCACCTCGCCTTCCGAGTCGCCCGGCATCATCCGGCACTGCACGGTGGCTCTGGCGCGCTGGGGCAGGGCATTTTCGGCATGACCGCCCGAGACCAGGGTGGCGACGCAGGTGGTGCGCAGTTCTGCGTTCATGCGCACGTTGCGGCTCAGACGGTCGGCGGCGGCCAGGTCGGGCGGTTCGTGTGCCACCGCCTTCATGTCTGCGCTGTCCGGGCCGGGGTCGAGTTCGGCCAGCCGGCCGAAGCCGAGGCGGGTGGTTGCCGTGGTGATCACGGGAAACCTATAGGCCTCGAGGCGTCCCAGGCCCGCGGCCAGACGGTAGATGGCGTTGTCGGGACCGGGAAGGGAGCCGTGGCCGCCGGGACTGGTGGTTTCCAGAGAGTAGGTGAGATAGGTTTTCTCGCTGGTGCCGAGCTCGAAATACAACGGCCTGCCCGCCCGCAGATTCCCGCCGCCGCCGTCGAGATTGATCACGGTCTGCGCGTCGATCAGCTCGCGATGCTCCCTGAGCAGGAAGGCCGGCCCGTTGGCATCGCCGCCGGCTTCCTCGTCGGCGGTGAAGGCGACCACGACGTCTCGTTCGGGTACGAAGTGCTCGCGCTTGAGACGCACCAGAGACTCGACGAGGGCGGCGTCGCCGTCCTTCATGTCGATGGTGCCGCGCCCGTAGAAAAATCCGTCCTTCTCGGTGAGGACGAAAGGGTCGGTGGACCAGTCCTCGGGCTTGGCCTCGACGACGTCGAGATGGCCGAGGAACAATACCGGCCTGCCGTGCTGCCGGCCGCGAAAGCGCACGACCACGTTGCCCTTGAGCGGCTTGCCCTCGGGGGCCAACTCCACGACGTCGGCCGGTGGGAACCCTGCATTCAAGAGCCAGCCGTGGATGGCCTGGGCTGCGAGGGTGGAACCGTGGGCGTGGGTGGTGTTGATCTCCACCAGCGTCTTGAGCATGTCACGCGCCAGTTGCCGGTCGGCGGCGGGCGGGACGGGCGCGGCGACGTGAGGCGCAGCTACGGTCGGTTGCGCGGCGCCGCCGGCGGGTTGCGCAGCGACGGCGCCGGTCGACTGCGCGGCGGCGAAGCCGGTGCCGGCCAGCAACCAGGCGGCGCCCGCCGTAAGGCAGATCCTCGTCGAGAGCTTGGTACGCATGTCGCGCCCAGCATAACGGAAGCGAAGGACCTCGATGCGCACGTCGTGCTGTATTGCCGACGGCGCTGCACGGCATGAGTTGCACGGCATGCTATGGTTGGACGGCCTTGACTGGCTGCTGCTGCATGGCATCGGCGCCGGGCGCACGGGCGCGCAAGCCGCGCTATTCAGGCGGGCCCGGCCGGGCCCGTAAAATTTGCCGAGGAATACAGCCGATGAAGACACGCGAACTGGGCCGGCAGGGCCTCAAGGTTTCGGAGCTGGGACTGGGCTGCATGGGCCTGTCGGATTTCTATTCGAGCAGCGCGGCGAGCGAGGCAGACGGCATCGCGCTCATTCATCGCGCGCTCGAACTCGGGGTCACGCTGCTCGATACGGCGGACATCTACGGTCCGCACACCAACGAGGTCACGGTGGGCAAAGCCTTGCGGGGGCGGCGCGACGGGGTGGTGCTGGCGACGAAGTTCGGCATCGTGCGCGAGGCCGGCAGTCAGGCGCGCGGCGTGAACGGTTCGCCCGGATACGTGCAGGCGGCCTGCGAGGCCTCGTTGCGGCGTCTGGGCGTCGACACCATCGACTTGTACTATCAGCACCGCGTGGATCCGGCGACGCCGATCGAGGACACCGTGGGTGCCATGAGCGAGCTGGTCAGGCAGGGCAAGGTGCGTTATCTCGGCCTCTCGGAGGCATCGCCCGCCACCCTGCGGCGGGCGCATCGGGTGCATCCCATCAGCGCGTTGCAGACCGAGTATTCACTGTGGAGCCGCGATCCCGAGGACGAGTTGCTGCCTGCGGTGCAGGAACTCGGCATCGGCTTCGTGCCCTACAGCCCGCTCGGCAGGGGTTTTCTCGCCGGTCGCTTCCGGAGCATCGACGACCTGGCCGCCGACGACTGGCGCCGTCAGTCACCGCGTTTCCAGGGCGAAAACTTCGACAAGAACCTCGCAGTGCTGGCACAGATCAACGCGCTCGCCGCCGAAAAGGGCTGCTCGGCTTCACAGCTGGCGCTGGCGTGGCTGCTGGCGCGCGCGCCGTACGTCGTGCCCATTCCGGGCACCACCCACCTGCAGCGTCTCGAGGAGAATCTCGGCGCCGTCGGCGTGAGCCTGGGCGCGGATGACCTGCGGCGGATCGAGACGGTGGCGCCGCAGGGTGTGGCGGTCGGGCAGCGCTATCACCCCACCATGATGGGGCTGCTGAACGGCTGAGCGCAGGGCGGCGACGCCGCTGCGCCGCTCAGCGCTGCCGGGGGCGATGGTCGACCTGGGTGATCAGGCAGGCGCTGCGGTTGCCCGTGACATAGATCCACAGCCAGCTCAGCGCCACCGCCAGGCGATTGCGCATGCCGATCAGAAAATAGATGTGCGCGAGCCCCCACAGCCACCAGGCCGCCCAGCCGCGCACCTTGAGCCAGCCGAAGTCGATGACGGCGGAGCGCTTGCCGATGGTGGCGAGATTTCCGGCATGTTGGTAGCGAAACGCGTGCGGTTCGCTCTGGCCGGAGAGACGTCGCACGAGGGTGCGCGCGACGTGGGCGCCCTGCTGCTTGGCGGCGGGGGCGATGCCCGGCACCGGCTTGCCGCCCCAGGCCGCGATGGTGGCCGTGTCGCCGATCACGAAGATCTCCGGATGCCCGGGTACGGTCAGATCGGCCTCGACCTTGACGCGTCCCGCCGCATCCCCGGTCAGCCCGAGCCAGGCGGCGGCCGGCGACGCGCGCACGCCCGCGCCCCAGAGAATGACCTTGGCGGCGAGCGCCTTGCCGCCGTAGACGACGCCCTGGCTCGTGCAGTCGCTGACCGGCACGCCGAGTTCGACCTCGACGCCGAGGCGTTCGAGCGCCCGCTGGGCGTAGGCCGAGAGGTCCGGGGTGAAGCTCGGCAGGATGCGCGGTCCGGCCTCGATCAGCACCACGCGTACGCTCCGCGTGTCGATGGCGCGGAACTCTTCGGGCAGGTTCTGATGCGCGAGTTCGGCGATGGAGCCGGCGAGCTCGACGCCGGTCGGGCCGCCGCCGACGATCACGAAGGTGAGCAGCGCCGCGCGTTCGACGGGATCCGTTTCGCGTTCGGCGCGCTCCAGCGACAGGAGTATCCTGCGCCGGATGGAGGTGGCGTCCTCCAGCGTCTTCAGGCCGGGCGCGAACGGCTCCCATTCGTCGTGGCCGAAGTAGGCGTGTCGTGCCCCCGTGGCGACCACCAGCGTGTCGTAGCCGACCACGGCGCCATCCTCCAGCAACACCTTGCGGCCCGCGGTGTCGATGCCGCTGACCACGGCCAGCAACGTGGTGACCTCCTTGCGATCCCGCACGAGGTGCCGGATCGGCCACGCGATTTCCGACGTGGCGAGCGACGCCGTACCCACCTGGTACAGCAGCGGCTGGAACAGATGGTGATTGCGCTGGTCGATGACGGTGATGCGCAAGCGGCCGGCGAGCGCGCGGCCCTTCAGTCCATGCGCCACCGCCAGGCCGCCGAAGCCCGCGCCGACG
>CAZZYJ010000223.1:0-5704 GCA_964658215.1 uncultured Steroidobacteraceae bacterium
CGACCTCACGCTGCCCCTCATGGCCGTCGCTCTGACCGGTCGCGCCGCAAGCGCCCTGGTCTGCCGCGAAAGCCTGTACCAGGCGTTGTCGGTTCAATTCCTGACCGCTTCAGTTCGACGCTGAGCGGAGTTCAACTGCCGCGAGGCGCCGACGGCGGACCGCGTTGCAGTGCTCAGAACACGGCGTGATCGCCCCGCTCGGGTGCGACCTCGCCGCGGACCACACGCGCGTAGAACTCGAACAGCGTTTCCGTCCCCGTCGAAGGCGTCGCCGCCGCATCGTAGCGGGCCGCCGCAGGGTCCCAGACCAACATGGACTCGGTGGCGTAATACCGACCGATACGGGCAAGTTCCGCCTTCCGCGCCAGTGCCGGTAGCAGGCGTCCGCCCGCTCCCAGCACCCCGACGACGGCATCGAGCAGGCCGACCGGCACGCACCTGAAGTGCGGTGCGCGCCCCAGCAGGGCAAACAATGCCTCTCCTTGTTGGCGAGGCGTCACGGCGTCGCCCGGTCCACCGATGGGCAGCACACGTTTCCAACGGCTTTCCTCCCTCACACAATCGGCCAGATAGTCGGCGAGATCACCGTCGCTGAGTGGTTTGCACGACGTCAAGGTCCCATCGCCGAACATCAGGAACGGCCGGCCCCGCTTCACCCGCTCGACCTGTCCCGACAGCGACTTGAAAAACGCCGTGGGCCGCACGATCGAATACTTCATCCCCGACGCGATCAATACCTTTTCGAAGGCCAGTTTCGCCTGCTGAAACGCGAGCAGTGGTTTTTGCACGCACAGGGCGGAGAGCAACACCATCTGCGTGATCCCCGCGCGCTGCGCCGCGTCCAGCGCGAACAAATGCGCACGATGGTCGATCGCCCACGCATCCGCGGGCGCTCCGGTGCGCGACGCCAGGCACGACAGCAGCGTGTCGAAGCGTTCGCCCCGCAACCCCTCCCGAGCCAACGAGACGGGGTCGCGGACATCGCCGAAGCGCACGGTGGCACCCGCGAGCAGTTTCACGCTGTCGTCCGCCGACAATCTGCCGCCCACCCCCGCACGCGCCCGCACGAAACACACCACGTCATGACCGCGGCGCACGAGCGCACGCACGGTGGCGCGACCGATGGTACCCGTCGCACCCAGCATGAAGACACGTGGCGACGGCGTCATGGCCGCCCGGTCGGCCGACGACGTATCAATCGGAACCGCGCGGTGTTCAGGTACGCCGAGAGCAGGCCTGCCGCCGTGAGCAGGCCTACAGCGCGTCTCTCGTCGTGTCGTCCGCTGGCTTTCTGCATGCTTTGATTCTAGCAACGTTCGGCGCCAACCTTCCGGAGCGGTCGCAGTTAAGATTGCTTCTCAGTACGGTTACAACCCATTGATTTTTATTAATTCTTATAAGACAAACCAACCGAATCTTGACATCCATATCCCGGAAATCTAACGTCGCATTTCGAATTTATGGGGTTAAACGCTGGCCGGCGTCCGGAGAATCCCGTACTTTTACCGTACCGAGGAGGGTGCCGAGGTGGACCTCTTGTTCGAACTCAGCGGCAAGGTGGAACCGCCGGCCATCGCCCGGGCCACTCCTCATCCTTGCTCGATTTGATGCGCGAGATGGCCAGCACGTGAGTCCCCATGTCCGCTAATCGCACCATTCATCAACACCACCACGGCTGGGACCGCGACCGCCCCGCCGTCGCCCGCATCGCCCCCGGCGAGACGCTGGAGTTCGACGTTCTCGACGCCGCGGGTGGTCAGCTCACGCCCCGCTCCACGCTTGCGGATCTCGCCCGGCTCGACTTCGCCCAGATCAATCCGGTGACGGGTCCCGTGTGCATCGACGGCGCCGAGCCCGGCGATGTCTTGAAGGTCACCCTGCTGTCGTTCGCCCCGTCGGGGTGGGGCTGGACCGCCAACATTCCCGGCTTCGGTTTGTTGGCGGACGAGTTCCGCGAGCCGGCCCTCGAGGTATGGCACTACGATCCACACACCCTCGCGTCGGCGGCGTTCGGTGCCCACGCCCGGGTCCCGTTGAAACCCTTCACCGGCACCATCGGCGTCGCGCCGGCCGAGTTCGGGGTGCACAGCATCGTCCCGCCACGCCGCGTGGGCGGCAACATGGACATCCGCGATCTCTCGGCGGGCACCGAGTTGTACCTGCCCATCGAGGTCGCGGGGGCCTTGTTCTCGGTGGGTGATACGCACGCCGCGCAGGGCGATGGCGAGGTCTGCGGCACCGCCATCGAAAGCCCCATGCGTGTGGCGCTCACCTTCGAGCTCATCAAGCAACAGCCGCTCGCCTTCCCACGCTTCACCACACCGGGTCCCGTCACCCGCCATCTCGACGGCAGGGGCTACGAAGTGACCACGGGCATCGGTCCGGACCTCATGCGCGCCGCACGCGACGCCCTTCGCTCCATGATCGATCTGCTCACCCGGCAGCACGGCATGCCCGCCATCGCTGCCTATCTGCTGTGCAGCGTCTGCGGAGACCTGCGCATCAGCGAAATCGTCGACCTGCCGAACTGGGTGGTGTCGTTCTACTTTCCGCGCAGCGTGTTCGACTGACGGGGGTGCTTTTTTCTGGTGCAGCGCAAAGCGCGCGATGAATCACGTTGAGGCACGCGGCGGCGCTTGATCGACCGCACACCGCGGGCGACGCACCGGCACACGACATTGCCTTGGTACGCTCTTTGCATTCCTCTAGCCCAACAAGGGGGAGATGAATGATGGGACGTAGCGATCGGCACTCGAAGTTGCTGGCATTTCACTGTGCATGCCTGTTGTCGATTGCTTGCGGCGGGCAGCGGGCCGCCGCCGCGGAGGCCACCAGCGAGGAGTCCGGCCTCGAGGAAATCACCGTCACGGCCGAGAAATTCACCTCGACCATCCAAAACACGCCCATCAGCATGTCCGCCCTGAGCGGCGATCAACTCACCGCCGCCGGTCTCAGTCAGCTGCAGGACGTCGTGCACCAGATCCCCGGCCTGTCGATGCGCTCCGCCGGCCCCGGCCTCACCGAATACGAAGCCCGCGGTCTCGCCTCCAACGGCGGCGCGGCGCCCACGGTGGGCTTCTATCTCGATGAGATTCCGCTCTCGCCGCCCGCGCTGTCGCAATCCGGCAAGGTGGTCATCGACCCGAACCTCTACGACCTCGAGCGCGTCGAGGTGCTGCGCGGACCGCAGGGAACGCTGTACGGCTCCGGCTCCATGGGCGGCACCATCAAGGTCATCACCAACCAGCCCAAGCTCGGGGTGTTCGAAGGCTCGGTGCAGGGCACCGGCTCGTACACCGACGGCGGCAGCGGGAATTACGGCGGCAACCTCATGCTGAACTTTCCCCTCGGCGAGGTGTTCGCCGTGCGCGTGGTGCTGAGCGATCTGTATCGCAGCGGCTGGATCGACAACCGCACCGTGAGCCCTTTCCCCGTGCAGACCCGCGCCCAGGTCGAGACCACCCCGGCCACCAGCGAATACCACAACGCCAACGACGAGCGCCTGTCGAGCGGCCGCGTCAGCGTGCTGTACAAGCCCGACGAGGATCTGTCCGTGCTGGTCATGGCGATGAGACAACACCTGCACCTGGGCGGCTACGATCTCATCGACGGCAGCCCCGGCAACGAATTCCCAAGCCGCGTCAGCGATGCCCACTACGAGGCGTTTCCCCTGCGCGAGGGGGTGCAGGACGACGTCTCCATCTTCGGTCTCACCGTGAACGCCAACTTGGGGTTTGCCGACCTGACCAGCGCCAGCGCCTACTGGGAACGGATCGGCGTGCAGACCCAGGATGCTTCCGAATCCATCTACTATTCGAACGGCGGCAATACGCCGTTCGTCGCAGTGCCCTACACCGAACGCGATCCCTCGCGCCAGTTCAGCCAGGAGGTCCGCCTGAGCTCGCACGACAGCGGCGGCCTGCACTGGGTGGGGGGCGTGTTCTTCAGCAGACTCCATTCAGTCTGGAACGAGATCAGCTCCAGCACCGCGAACGCCACCGCCGCCGTCCCCGACGGCGCGTACTTCATTTCGTTCAATCCGTACTTCGTCACCCAGACCGCGCTGTTCGCCGACGGCTCGTACAAACTCACCGAGCAGTGGAAGCTCTCGGCCGGCGTACGCTGGTACACCTACAAGAGTGAACAGGACGAGTACTCGTGGGGTTACGACGGCCCCAATGCAACGCCGCCCGCCGCCTCGCAGATCACCAAGGCGTCGAACCGCGGTTTCAACCCGCGCATCAATCTCTCCTACGCCCCCTCCGAGGACCTCACGCTGTACGCCACCGTGTCCAAGGGCTTTCGTCCCGGCGGCGCCAACCAGATCCTGCCGCCCCCCACGTCACCGCCCTACTGCTCGGCGGGCGCCCTGCAGTTCGGGCCGGATTCCGCCTGGAATTACGAGGTCGGCGAGAAGGCCAAACTGTTCGGCAACTGGCTCACGGTGAACAGCGACGTCTACTACATCAAGTGGAGCGGCATACAGCAGGTGCTCACGCTGCCCTGCGGGTACCAGTACTACAACAACGCCGGCGACGGTCGCGCTTTCGGTCCCGAACTCGAGATCAACGCCAAGCTGTCCGACCACTGGAGCGCGTCGCTCAACGGCGCGTGGACCGATTCGAAAATCACCCATCCCAACGCCGCCTACACCGCGTTCCTGACCGGCGTCGCCTTCGAGCCCGACGGCGTCACCCGCCCCTGCGCCACCGCCGCAGGCTGCACCGCGCCCATCATGAACGTCCCCAAGGACACCGCCAGCGCCTCGCTCACCTATGCCACCACGCTGTCGGACTATCAGCTCTCCGCCCGCGTCGCCGACGTGTTCGTCGGCTCCTCGTACGACGTCGCCTATTACTACGGCTACAAACTGCCGTCCTACAGCCTCGTCGATGCCCGCGTGACGCTCGGCCGCGGCAGCTGGTCCGCCAACCTGTTCGTCGACAATCTCACCAACAAGGTGGCCCTGATGACCGCCAACAACACCAGCTTCCAGTTCAACATCCCGCAGCTGGTGCGCTACTCCACCAATCAACCCCGCACCGTGGGAGTCCAGGCGAATTACAAATTCTAACGGGGCTCGTCGGTCATCTGACGCCTATTGTCAATTGGTCGCCGTACGGCCGCTGACAGCCCGCTTGGCAATCCGATTCGTTGACGCAGCGTCGCTCCTCACCCCGGCGCCATCGCCCCCAGCGACTCGGGCAGCACCTGTCCACCGTCGACGATCAACGTCTGTCCCGTGATGTAGCCTGCTTCGTCGCTGGCGAAGAACAGCGCCGCGTTGGCGATGTCCTCGACGGTGCCCAGGCGACGCAGCGGCACCGCGGCCATCATCGTGCGCTCGTAGTCCTCACCCAGCTGACTCAAGCCCTCCGTGACGATGTTGCCCGGCAATACCGCGTTGACCGTGATCCCGCAGGGCGCAAGTTCGAGCGCCGCGGTGCGCATGAACCCCAGCTGCCCCGCCTTGCTGGCGCCGTAGTGCGACCATCCCGCAGATCCCGTCACGGGACCGGTGATCGAGGAGGTGATGACGATGCGTCCGCCCGCGCTGCGCTTGAGGCCGGGCAGGCAGGCCGCCACCGCCAGGAAAGTGCCTTTGAGGTTGGTGTTCAGCACCGCATCGAAATCGCCCTCGGTCATGCTCGACAGGGGGCTTGCCGGAAAAATTCCCGCATTGGCGCACAGGACATCGATGGCG
>CAZZYJ010000224.1:0-5699 GCA_964658215.1 uncultured Steroidobacteraceae bacterium
CCTGCCGCCGCGCAAAGCCGCCCGCCGCGCGCAACCCCCGCGCCCGCGCCCACGAGCCAGGACAACACCATCGAGATCAGCATCGACGAGGACGCCGACCTCAGCGAACTCGCGAAGCGCATCGAGCGCCGCACGCGCTGAGCGCCTGCGGCATGACGGCGGTGACCCGCGCCGTCACAAATCCTTCACAGGGCCTTCATCCGACCGCCGTCCGCCCTGACTAGGCTGCCGTCCCGCGAAGTCCGCGCATCCTGCCGGACTGGTTTTCCTCTCGGGAGCGACATTTGAAAAACATCCTGTTGACGTCCGCGGTGCTCGCCGCGCTATCGACCACGGCCTACGCGGCGCAGGCCCAGACCGTTCATCTCACCCGCAAGGGCATCCCCGCCGAGACCTACATCAGCGGCGGCCCCTGGACGCTCGAACAATCCGGCGCCGCCAACGGCCTCAAATCCGCGGGCTACTGCGACAGCAGCGGCAAGCAGATCGCCAATCCCGGCAGCCAGCGCATGCAGCCGTACTATTTTCCCTTCGTCACCGGTCACGGCGATCACCTGCAGGGCTACTTCGACTACCGCCCGAAGGACATCGACGAAGCCGTGGTGGCCGCCGCCTCCGACGACGCCGGCCGCACCTGGACCTTCCAGCAGGAAGTGCTGCAGCTGCGCACCACCTGCCCCACCCAGGTGCAGAAGGAGCCGAACGGCACCAAGGACACCAACAACGATGGCAACAACGACGACAACGGTGACGACGACGGGCAGGGTCACGAGTTCGTGCTGAGCATCGCCGGCCACACGTATCTCTATACGCTCGAGCGCGCGAGCAACCACATCGACGTCGACGATCTGTACATACACGAGGTGACGCCGACGTCCGGCCAGCCGCTGAGCGGCGCGCCCGCGCTGAACGACGGTCCCACCGACGCGACCACCGGCCAGGCCGAGAATGCCTTTCACACCACCGGGCTGCTCAATCCCGATGGCATCCTCGGCGTCGTGCCGGACACCTGGCCCGTCAAGGTCATCTACGAGCAGAAGATCCTGAACGGCGACAACACGGGCGCCACGGCGCTGCCCGCCGCACAGCAGTGCAACACCGCGTGGGCGAATTATTACGCCACCAACCCGTACGGCACCGGCGTCAACGACGACATCACCTATCTGCGGCTCGCGGAAACCACCGACGGCATTCATTTCACGGACAAGGGCGTGTTGCAGGGCTTGAACGATCCCACCGACGTCACCGCGCGCGGCACGCGCTGGCTCGCCACCGCCGGCACGATCGTGAAATTTGCGGGCGGCAGGTACGGCCTGTTGTATTCGGGCGGCGGCTGCATCGACGGCGACTCCGACGCGTTTCGCTACATCGGCTACGCCGAGTCACGCGACCTCCTGCACTGGAGCGTGGTCAACGGGCTCGACAACCCGCTGCTGATCACGACCCCGTACACGATCAGCGTCGACGCCAACGGTCTGCCCGTCTCCGGCACCACGGCCGGCACCCCGCTCAGCGTGCCCGCCAAGGCTGCCGTCGGGGGCACCACCACCGGCTTCTTCGCCGGACGCGTCTACGCGCCGAGCGCCACCCGCGCGGGCGAGGACGACCTCAACGTGTTCTTCGCCGGCTACCACACGCCCAAGCCCAAGAACGGACTGGGGGACTACCGCACCATCGGCCGCCTGAGCCTGCACGCGGACCAGCCCATCGTCGGCATCAGCACCGACGTCGGCAGCGATCGGGACGGAGGCTGGGGCGACCAACACTGACCCCACCCTCACGTGTCGTCCAGGGGAGGGCCGGCCGCGGCCCTCCTTTTCAGGCTGGCCGTTCCGGCTAAGCAAGGTGTTGGTGCCTCGGTCAGCCGCCGCTTGACCCAAGCAAAGTCCAGTAATCGGCAGGGGCCGGAATGTTGTTCCGCCACTCGATGCGAGCCGCTGTACCGGGTAGCGTGAGGCGCGCATGGGCATCGGTTTCGACGAATGCGCGTCCCGAGAAGTGCGCCGATGAGCTGATCCAACTGCGCAAATTCAACCTGCAGGCCAAGCGCAGGCGCCCCCAGCCGGGCCTGGTCACGAATCCGGTTCAAATGCGATTCGCCCTCTTGATCGCACACTTTCTCCAACCATTGTTCAATTTCCGCCCGGGTGAGTGTTCGAGATACCCCCTTGACGCTTCGCGACGGCGTGAGATTGTCGAGAAGCGCTCGGGCAATGGAGGCGCCATACGAGGTGAGGAGCGGGAAATCGCCGGGTTGGGGGCCAGCGCCCTGAATAGCGCTGATCTGCACGCCCGGCAGGGTCACTGAACGGCGAACTTTGCGGTGGCAGAGAAAAACGAACCCGGGTCCGCTGCGCACACCTTCCGGCCCCGGCGCGCGCGAGGCGTGCATCTCTTTGGCAGTCCTTCCCGAAAGTACTGCGCCGGGAAATAAATGTCCCGGCGATCAACGGTCGGGCTCGAGCCGGTGAAAATGATCTCATCGCTCACGTCCACTACTCTCACTTAAACGGTACTGCTGCTATCTTTTCGTCCATCATAGTAACCAAAGACGCGCATTTGTCCGTTATGGTCTCGGAAGACTCTTAAAGAGTCCATCGCATCACGTAAAGCAGGCGAGACCCCCCGCGCACCGATAGCTAAGTCCTATGGCGCCCATAGCGCAATTCGGTCTATACAGCGGCTGCAAATTTCTTTATCTATCCGCACCGATATCTTGCGGCACGGGCCGCGCACACGGTCACGCAACGACAGCCTCCGGCATTTCCTACATGACACAGCCCAATTCATTGATCTTGGATTTTGCCGCCGACGATCCGGCGGCGGCCGCGGAGTTCTATGCACAGGTTACGGCGCAAGCGCTCGGCGCGGAGATTCTCTGGCGCAACCACTACAAGCAGGAATTCAACGGCTACAATCACTCGTTCCGCGATCCCTGGGGCAACGACATCGTGCCGTGGAAGGATGCCGGGGAGAATCCGGCGATTCCCGAGGATTTCACCCAGGAGGCGGTGACGTGAAAGAACGCGCCCGGTTGGGTACCAGATTTTTTTCGAGCGAGGACTAGCACCGTGCGACAGCCGTCGATCTACCTCCCCCACGGCGGTGGCCCGTGTTTTTTCATGGACCCGCCCGCCGACGAACCGACGCGCTGGATCGCGATGCGTCGGTATCTGGAATCGCTGCCGGAGCGGCTGCCCGGCCGGCCGGACGCCCTGCTCGTGGTCTCCGGACATTGGGAAATGCCGCGCCCCACCGTGCTGGCCGCAGCGGCCCCGGGCCTGCTGTTCGATTACTACGGGTTCCCGCCGTCGACCTATGAATTGACCTATCCCGCGCCCGGCGCACCGCACGTCGCCGCCCGGGTCCGGGATCTGCTCGCCGCGGCGGGGATCGAAAGCGATCAGGACGTTGAGCGTGACTACGATCACGGCATCTTCGTGCCGATGAAGGTGATATTCCCGGAGGCCGACGTGCCGATCGTGCAACTGTCCCTGCAGCAAGGATTGGACCCGGCGCGTCACATCGCGATCGGTCGGGCGTTGGCTCCCTTGCGCGACGAGAACATCGCCGTGATCGGCAGCGGCCTGAGCTTTCACAATCTGGCGACGATCGGGCACCCGGCAATGAACGGCCCCGCCGCCCTCTTCGACGCATGGTTGACCCGGACCCTGTGCGAACTGCCCGTCGGCGAGCGCGACGCGAGTCTCGCCCGCTGGACCTCCGCGCCGTATGCACGCCAATGCCACCCGCGCGAAGAACATTTGCTGCCCTTGATGGTTGCCGCCGGTGCGGCCGCCGGCGATCCGGGCCGCCACGAATTCCGCGGCACGATCTGGGGCAAGGCCGTCTCGGCCTACCACTTCGATGAAACCCCGCTTACCGCATCCGCGGCCGCCTGAGACCTGCCCATGCGAACGCCCCCATGCTGATCGACTGGCCGCACTTCGGACCCACCGTGGCCGCCGCCTTCCTGGCCTCCCTGGTGGAGTGCGTCGAAGCGCTCACCGTGATCCTCGCCGTGGGGGCGGTGCGTGGCTGGCGCGCGGCCCTGTTAGGCGCCGGCGTCGCGGTGCTGGTGCTGTTCGCGCTCATCGCAGCGATCGGTCCCGCGCTCACCCGCGTGCCGCTCGACCTGCTACAGCTCGCCGTCGGCACCTTGCTGCTGCTGTTCGGCATGCGCTGGCTGCGCAAGGCCGTCCTGCGGGGCGCAGGCGTTCTCTCGCTGCACGACGAGGCGGCCATCTTCACGCAACAGGAGCGCTCGCTGCGCGCAATCGACCCGCATCGCGCCGGCCTCGACACCGTCGCCTTCGCCACCTCGTTCAAGATCACCCTGCTCGAGGGCACCGAAGTGGTGTTCATCGTCATCGCCTTGGGCGCCGGCGGTGCCGGCCTCCTGCTGCCCGCCGCGCTGGGCGCGTTCGCCGCCCTGCTCGTGGTCGCCGCCTTGGGGGTCGCCCTCCACCGCCCCCTCGCCCGCGTCCCCGAGAACACCTTGAAGTTCGTCGTCGGCGTCCTGCTCAGCGCGTTCGGCACCTTCTGGGTGGGTGAAGGACTCGGCCTGCCGTGGCCCGGCAACGACGGGTCCCTCCTCGGCCTGATCGGCGCGTTTCTCGCCGTCGCCCTGCTGGCCGTGCCCCTCTGCCGCCGCCGCGCCGGTATCGCCGCGCGTGCCCGCAGCGCCGCCCCCAGGACACCCGCATGAAGTGGCTGCGACCCGTTCTTCGCGAAGTGCTCGGCCTGTTCATCGACGACGGCAGTTTTGCCGCCGCCATCGTCATCTGGGTCGCCGTCGTCGCCTTCCTGCTGCCGCGGCTGCCCGTCGCGCCCGCCCGCCACGCCCCGCTGCTCGCCGTCGGCCTGCTCGCCATCCTCGCCGAGAGCGTGCTGCGCCGCTCGCGACGATGACGCACGCGCCTGCGGCCACTCCCGCGCGCAGGCCCGCGCCCTGGTCCATCGCCGACATCCCGCCGCAAACCGGCCGTCGCTGCCTGATCACGGGCGGAGCCGGCGGCCTCGGCTACGAAACCGCCCGCGCGCTCGCCGGCGCGGGAGCCGACGTGATCCTCGCCGGGCGCAGTCGCGACAAGGGGTGCCTCGCGCTCGACGCTCTGCGGCGCCGTCTGCCCGCCGCCCGTCTGCAGTTCGCGCTCCTGGACCTTGCGGATCTGGACTCGGTGGCCGCGGCGGCGCGCGCGTTGCTGGACGAGGCGCGCCCGCTCGACGTACTCGTGAACAATGCCGGCGTCATGGCGCCGCCCGTGCGCAGCCTCACCGCGCAGGGCTTCGAACTGCAATACGGCACCAATCATCTCGGCCACGTCGCGCTCACCGCGGCCCTGCTGCCGCTGCTGCGCGCGGGCACCGCGCCGCGCGTGGTCACGGTGAGCAGCATCGCGCACCGCCGCGGCCGCCTCGATTTCGACGATCTGCAGGCCGCGCGCGGTTACCGGCCGTCGCGCGCCTACGCCCAGTCCAAGCTCGCCAACCTGCTGTTCGCCTTCGAACTGCAACGCCGCAGCGACGCCGGGCACTGGGGGCTGTCGAGCATCGCCGCGCATCCCGGCGTGGCCAACACCGCGCTGTTCGGCAACGGGCCGGGCGCGAAGGGGGTGCTCGGTGCCTTCGTCGCCCGCGTGCTCGTCCCCACCTTCGGCCAGTCCGCCGCCCGCGGCGCGCTGCCCCTTGTGTTCGCC
>CAZZYJ010000225.1:0-5691 GCA_964658215.1 uncultured Steroidobacteraceae bacterium
CGCGATGCGGCGGAGCACGGCAGACATCAGCCGCCGTCCGCCAACGCTTTGCGCGCCTCGAATGCAGCGATGCACACCGGCAGGTCGCCGAACAGCCGCGGAATCATTCCGCCATTTGCGCCGCGCGTTGCGTTCCCATAATCCTTCCAAAAGCGCTCGCAGTAGTCGGGGGTGTTGTCTTGCGCGGATTTGCATTGGGCGATGGCCGCCTCACGCAGCGGCTTGATCCTGGCTTCTCGCTGCGCCTCGCACTTCGCCTCGAGCACGGCGACATCGCCTGCTCGATCCGCAACGCCGATCGAAGGGCCCACTGCGAGGAGCAGCGCCGCGAGGGCGGACCTGCGACGCGCGCCACGAACGTGGGGCACGGAGGTCGTCGTAGCGGCCCGTACCCGGCACTGCGCGGACATCGCTCAGGCTCCGGGTTGCGGCGGAACGCGGGCCTGGGTCGCGCGTTCGTAGGCGCGTGCCACCTGCAGCAGCAGTCCATCCTGGTGGCGGCGGCCGACCAGGGCGATGCCCACCGGCAGACCACCGATCACGCCGGCGGGTACCGTGAGACTGGGGTAGCCGGCGATGGCGGCGGCGGAGGCGATTGCGGGCCACCCGCCGTCGTCGGCGCGGTCGCCCCATACGGGGTCGATGAGATCCGCGGGTCCGTTGCAGGCGGCGAGGAGCAGCTCCACGTTCTGTTGTCCGAGCAGCGTGGCGAGACCGTCGGTGTCGGCGGCGCGGTCGAGCGCGGCGCGGATCCTGCGGTACTTCGGATCGCTCAGCGGACCGCGGGCCTGGGCCTGTATGAAGAGCTCCTGACCGAACAGCGCGAGCTCGCGGTCGGCATGCGCGGCGTTGAACGCGATGAGCTGCGCGAGCGTGGCGCAGTCGACCTGCGCGGGGTCGAGCGTTGCGAGGTAGGCGTCGAGGGCGGCCTTGAACTCGTACAGCAGCGCTTCCAGGCCGGGTGCATCCAGCTCCTTCAAGGCCGCCGGCGGCGCGAGGTCGACCAGGAGGGCGCCTTCCTGCTCGAGCGCCGCGCGTGCGTGGGCGAACACGACCGCGGTCTGCGGATGCGCCCCCGGCGCGGGCGGCAGTGCGCCGATGCGCACGCCGCGCAGCCGGAACGCCTCGAGGTCACGGCCGTGGGCACCGAAACCTAAGGGACGTTCGGCCATGATCTGGGCGAGCCCCGCGGCGTCGGTGACGCAGCGGCACATGGGGCCGGCGGTATCCTGGCGCGGGGAGATGGGCACCACGCCGCGGCCGTCGATCAGGCCGAGCGTGGGTTTCAGTCCGACCAGGCCGTTGAGGGAGGCGGGTGCGAGAATGGAACCATTGGTCTCCGTGCCGATGGCGACTGCGCAAAAACTCAAGGCAGCCGCCACCGCGGAGCCGGCGCTCGAACCCGACGGGGTGCGGTCGGGGGCGTAGGCGTTGCGGGTCTGGCCGCCGACGCCGCTCCAACCGCTCGAAGGATGCGCGGAGCGGAAGTTGGCCCACTCGCTCAGGTTGGTCTTGCCGAGGACCACCGCGCCGGCCGCGCGCAGTCGGGCCGCCAGCGGCGCATCGGCGGGGCGCAGCGAGCGCGCCAGCGCCCACGAGCCCGCGGTGGTGGCCATGCGATCGGCCGTCTCGATGTTGTCCTTGAGCAGCACCGGCACGCCGTGCAGGGGTCCGCGCACGTGACCGGCCTTGCGCTCGGCGTCGAGCGCCTGCGCGGCCGCCAGGGCATCCGGGTTCACGGCGAGCACCGCGCGGTACGCCGGCCCGTGCTGGTCGAAACGCGCGATGCGCGCAAGGTAGGCCGCGGTCAGTGCCGCGGAGGTCACCCCGCCCCCGCGCAGCGCCTCCTGCAGGTCGGCGAGCGAACGCTCGGTGGGATCGAAGGCGGACTCTGCCGCGCCCGCAAGCTCCGTCTGCGCCGCCAGCGCGAGCACCCCCGCCGTCTTGATGAAGCCACGTCTGTTCATGATTTCTGCAGGCATAGTGTGACAGCGCGGCGCGCAGTGCAATCCGCGGCGGGGTCGTAGTTGGTATGCTGGTAGCCGCGGAAAGACGATCGTTCTAACCTGGACGTGAACCCATCGAGCACGGAATGAGAACGGAAATGACTGTTTCGGACGCGACGCGCCGGCAATCATGGCCGCCGGCGGCGATCTGGATTCGTTCTCAGGTCGCCATGATCACCTGCTCCTTGGTGGCGACGTCCGTTGTAGCGGCGACCCACGACCTCCCGTCGCTGTCGGATGCGCAAATTCGCGACATGCTCCAGTCGCGTATCGAGGTCCAACATCGCGGGACGGGTGCCGTGGTCGTAATCGTCGCGCCGACGGGCCTGCGGACCATCGCGTATGGGACCGTCGGTGTCGCGGATGAGCGTCGCGTAGATGGCGATACGGTATTTGGCGTCGCCTCGATAACCAAGGTTTTCACGGCGCTGCTCCTGGCGGACATGGTGCGCCGTGGTGAACTTGGTCTGGACGATCCGGCGGCGAAAGACCTGCCGAAGTATGCGAAATCCATGCCGACACGCGATGGAATACCGATCACGCTGGCCGATCTTGCGACCCATACGGCAGGCCTGCCTTTGCGGCCGTCCAATCTCACATCCCGGGATCCCGACAACCAATACGACGGATACACTCCGGATCTGCTCTATGCCTTTCTATCGACCTATGTTCTGCCCCGCGATCCGGGAACCGAATACGAATATTCGAACGTGGGCTACGGTGTGCTCGGTCAGGTTCTGTCGTTCAAATCGGGCTTGACCTACGGGGAGTTGCTGCGCCGGCGGATCACGGCGCCGCTGCAAATGCGCAGCACGGCGCTTCGCGAGACGGGGGATATGCAGCGGCGGCGCGCCACCGGCTATACGCTCGAGGGGCGTGCCGTCAGCGATGCGGAGATGGGTGCGCTCGACGCCAGTGGTGCCCTGTATTCCACCGCGAATGATCTTTCCAGGCTGTTGCAGGTTGCTCTCGGCTATCGACGGTCACCGCTCGCCCCGGCCATGGCATCCATGATCGAAACGCGCAGAGCCGGTGGCATGGCACCGTGGGCCAAGCAGATAGCGCTGGCATGGAACATTACCAAGGCAGGCAATCGGGAAATCGTCTGGAAGAACGGCAGCGCAGGCGGCTTCCGGAGCTTCATGGGCTATGACCAAACCGCACGGCTGGGTGTCGTCGGTCTGATCAACATGCAGTCCGACCTAGGGGTGGACGATATCGGCATGCACCTTCTCGGCGCCGATGTCCGGGTGGATACGCACGTTCCGCGGATACATACCGAAGTTGCCATCAACCCAGCTCTGCTGGACAGATACGTGGGCCGCTATCACTTCTCGGACACGGACATCATGACGATAGCCCGCGAAGGCAATCGATTATTCTACTTCCCAGTACCGGAGCAAAAGCTCGAGCTGTTCGCGGAAAGCGACCGCGACTTCTTCATGAAGGAGGTCGACGCCCAAGTCTCTTTCGAGGTACCGTCCAGGGGCCCCGCCACCGCCGCAATCTGGCATCAATGGGGACAGGACCAGCGCGGGGAACGAATCAGGTAGTCAGCGATGCGAGCGCGAAGGCTCCCGCCATCCTGGCGAAGCCTCTTGTCTTCTAATCCGATCGGCCTCCGCGTTGGAGCGATAGTTAACGCGCGAGTTCGTGGCAAAATCATTTCTACCGCCGTTCAGTGGGATCGTTCGGCAATTGGCTTCGGGGGCTTTCTCGACGCCGGCCCGGCGGTACTGGCTGCCGCGCCCGACAAACGTCACCCTGATCTTCCCTCGTCGCCGGATCTCTTCATGAATTTTCGCACCCTGCTCCTGTTCTCGATTCTCTGCATGTTCTGGGGCATTCCTTACTTCTTCATCAAATTGGCGGTGGCGGACATCGCCCCGGTGTGCGTGGCCTGGGGACGCATCACCCTGGCCGCATGCGTGCTACTGCCGATGGCCTGGCGGCGCGGCACGCTGCCTACGACGCTGCGCCACAAGGGCGCCATCGTTGCGTTCGCCGTGAGCGAACTCGTGATTCCGTTCTCGCTGATCGCGGTGGCGGAGCAGCAGCTGAGTTCTTCCCTGGCCGGCGTGCTGGTGGCCAGCGTGCCGCTGACCATCGTCCTGATCGCCCCCTTGTTCGGCGTGCACGAGCGTTTGACGGCGCGCCGGCTGGGCGGCCTGCTGCTGGGACTCGTCGGCGTCGTCGTCCTGCTGGGGTTCGACTCCATCGCCGGCGCGGCCCAGTGGTGGGCGGTCGCGGCGATAACCCTGGCCATCATCGGCTATGCAGTGGGCCCGCTGGTGGTGCAGCGACACCTCGCCGGGGTCGACGAGATCGCCTCGCTGGCAATGAGTCTGCTGGTCGCCTCGCTGCTGCTGCTGCCCATGGCGCTGCTCAGCTGGCCGTCCGCCATGCCCTCCGCCGTGGCCCTGGGCTCGGTGGCCGTACTCGGCCTGATCTCCACCGCCGCCGCGCTGTTGCTGTATTTCCACGTCATTCATGCCGCCGGCGCGGCCCGCGCCTCGGTGGTCGCCTACATCAGTCCGGCGGTGGCCGTACTGCTCGGCATCCTCGCCCTGCACGAACATTTCGGCGTCGGCATCGCCGTCGGTTTGGTGCTGATACTGGTGGGCTCGGCGCTCGGTTCGAGCGGCTCGAAGACGCCTACTTAGGATTTACCACCACCGAATAACGGTTGCAAATGGTCTACCATTCCGCCGCGCAGACCCTGCTGAAGCACTGCGCGCGGCGGCCTGCATATTCCGGCTGTTGGTGAACGCGGATTCCAGACGAACGTGAACAGCGATTCCAGCGTGATCATGAACGATTTGCAGCAGTCGCTGGAATGCCGATGACGATGCCGTGCCGGCATCGGTGTAGGTGAAAACGGCGATGGGAATCACCGCGTGAGTTAATGCGGCGGCGGATGACGGGACGCTTCTTGGCGCTCAACTACACCGCTTACTATGATCAAGCCGGGTACAAACCGCCGATCCGGTCAATGCCTGGACTTGACCCGAAGCCGCCGGACACGAATGACCGCTATCGGGTCATTCCATGACGCGGCATTGTTAGTTTGAGTCTGATGCCCCTGTGCTCCGCGACGATTGCCCCGTTGGAAGCCACTCGTAAAGAATATCCGGTTCTTTTTCTTCGTTTCGCGCTCCGTCGGTCACCGTGATGGCGCAAAATCCTTGCGATTCGTAAAAAACGCGAGCCCGTTCGTTGCGTTGAAACGTGTATAGGCAAAGGCGATGCGGGCTTCGAACCTTTGCCCAGTCCAGCAGCATTCGTCCAATACCATGACGATGTTGACCAGGGTGAACATACAACTGATCCAAGGCATCGCCATCTAGCGCGGCAAATCCCACGATTGTCCCGCCACGGCGGACTACCGCCATTTCGCATCGTTCGAACAGCACGTACCGTATCCAGTCCAGCACCTCCGAATCGCTGTGCAGTTGCCGGAGGAAGGGAAGTGCGTCAGCGCGGGAAGCGAGATACAAATTCGATATCTCAAACACATCGTTTTCAGTCGGCGACTCGACCGAGATGGATTCATCGTCTTGCATAGGTAGTTCGGTGGATGGCCCGCATATACCCGTCTCGAAGGGCAGCTCCCGAATCCGATTCTAGCAAGATGACCGCTCGGTTCTGGCCGAACTGCGATCTTTAAAGGTAGCCGCAGCTCATG
>CAZZYJ010000226.1:0-5680 GCA_964658215.1 uncultured Steroidobacteraceae bacterium
CAGGGAGGATTTACGGCACCTTGCGCGGACATGACAAGTTCCCCGCACGGGGATTGAAAGGGAACTCGGGTTGAAGGCCCGGGCTGCCCCCGCAACTGTAAGCGGTGTGCCTCGCATCGAAGACCACTGGACGTTCGCGTCCGGGAAGGTGATGGGGGGACGTGAGCCGCGAGCCAGGAGACCTGCTTGTCGTGGTCGCCCATCGTGCAGCCGGGGTGTGCTGAACGAGCGGAAAATCCCGAGCGGCGACGGAGCAGGACTGCGTGTGCGCGGGTCTGCGATGTCGTGCCCGGCGGGCGGGCATCGCTTCCCGGCGGCGCGGTCGTCAGATCGTCGTCACAGGGGAGATGCCTTGAATCACCGTTTTTTGATCGCGCACGTGAGTGCGCTGTGCCTGCTTGCGGGCGTCGTCCGCGCGGAAACCGTCGGCTCGGACGCTGCCACGCGGCTGGATGCGGCGGCCGTGGAGGCGCCTGCAGCCTCCGCAACCGGGACGTCTACGGCCGATACGTCGCTCGACGACGTCGTGGTGGTGGCGAATCGGATGCCGGAACCGCTGTCGAAGGTGGGTGCGTCGGTGACGGTGCTGTCGGCGGACGCCATCCGGCAAAGCCAGGCGGTGTCGGCGGCGGATCTGCTGGCGCGCACCCCAGGCGTGACGCTCGCCCGCACCGGCAGCACAGGGTCGGCGACCTCGGTGTTCATCCGCGGCGCCGACAGTGACCAGACCGTGGTGCGCATCGACGGCGTGCTGCTGAACGATCCGTCGGCCACGGGCGGCGGCTTCGATTTCTCGAATTTGCTGACGGGCGGCATGTCGCGCATCGAGATCCTGCGCGGTGCGCAGTCGACGCTGTACGGCAGCCAGGCCATCGGCGGCGTGATCGACATCACCACGGCCGAACCGACGCGCCCCTTCGGCGGCGGCGTGACGTTGGAAGGCGGCTCGCACGGCACGGGGTACGTGGCGGGCGACGTGGGCGGCAAGGAGGACGGACTGTCGTGGCGCGTGGCCGGGAATTATCTCGGCACCGGCGGTTTTCCCTCTTTCGACACGGCCTACGGCGGGGCACGGCGCGACGCGAGCCAGGTCGGCGGCGGCAGCGCTCAGGTGCGCTACGATCTGAGCGACCGGCTGCAGCTCGACCTGCGGGGCTACACGGCCCGGGCACGCACGGACTTCGACGGCTACGACACGCCTTACGGCACGTTCGGTGACGACGGCGAATATGGCAGGACGAACGAGACGGTGGGCTATGCAGGCCTCAACTGGGCCACGTTCGACTCGCTCGCGCAGCGCTTCGCGTTCCAGTACACGGGCAGCGAAACCCGCAACTACGATCCCGCCGTGGTGGCGGCGAGCACCGAGACGTACTACGGCATCGGGCGCAACTACCGCGAGGAATACCAGGGCACCTGGCAGATCGCCCCGGCCTATCACGCGGTGTTCGGCGCGCAGCACGAGCGCTCCACCCTCGACACCGACACGCCGGCGTACGACATTACGCCGGCCCCGCTCGGTAGGGCGGTGTCGCTCGACAGCGGCTATGCGCAACTGCAGGCCGAGGTGGTGCCGGGCCTGAATCTCACGGCGGGCGGACGCTATGATCACCACGACGTCTTCGGCGGCCGTGCCACCGGCCAGGCGGCGGCGGCGTGGGCGCTCGACGGCGGTGCCACGGTGCTGCGTGCCAGTTTCGGGCAGGGCTTCAAAGTGCCGTCGCTGTACCAGCTGTACAGCAACTACGGCAACCGTGCGCTGCGTCCCGAGGAGTCGAACAGCTGGGATGCCGGCGTGGAGCGGCACGCGTGGGACGGCCGGGTGCTGGCGTCGGCGACGTATTTCGAGCGGCAGAGCCGCAGCCTCATCGACTTCTTCGACTGCGCCCGTCCCTTCACCGGCCTGTGCACCACCGAGAACTACGCCAACATCGCGCGGGCCCGGGCCCGCGGCGTGGAACTGCAGGGCAGCGTCACGCCGCTGACGGCGCTGACCGTCGCCGCCAATTACACGTACACCGGCACGCGCAACGAATCGGCGGGCTCTGCGAACTACGGCAATCAGCTCGCGCGCCGTCCGGCGCAGACGGCCAACCTGTCGGCCGACTATCGGTGGCCGCTGGCATTGAGCACGGAGGTCGCGGCGCGCTATGCGGGGCGCAGCTTCGACGATGCGGCGAATCAGACCTCGCTCGGCGGCTACGTGCTCGTCGATCTGCGCGCATCGTACGCCCTGCTCGACCGGCTCGACGTGTATGCGCGCGTCGAGAACGTCGGCGGAAAACGCTACGAGACCGCGTATCGGTACGGCACGCCGGGGCGGGTGGCGTACGCGGGGGTGAGGGTGGCGTTCTAGGCGAAGCTACGACGGTACCCCCTGTCTGCGGTCAGGCCACTTCAGACAGGGCGGAGCCTCGACTCCGTGAATCGCCACTTTGGTACTCGTTCAGCTTTTGGATCAGCGACGATAGTTGGGAGGTCGACGTGGTGTCGGCCGGGTGCGCGGATAGCCAGTTATATTGACTCTGGAACAGATCGAGAAAATTCCGCCGTGTCGGATCACTCAACGTCTGCGCCACGGTTCGAGGTTGGTCGGATTCGCGTCATCCACGCCCTGTGCTTTCGCGCTCAATTGCGCGGCCTCGCTTTGACTGAGACTGCCGTTGGCAGACAGGGCGCCCGCCGCGGTCAGCAGTTGAGCGTTCGTCATGTGGGTGAAATCGTAGGTCCCGTCGCTCGACTGAATGGGCGACGTGCCGCTCGTTGTTTCGTGGGCGAGGGCCGCCTGCGACGCCTGCGAGATCGTTGCCGTGTCGGCACGGTTTGGCCGCGTCGTTGCCGCCACGTCGGCAATGGCTTGCCGGTTTGCGGTATCAGACGCCTGGGCTGCCGGCGTCGTCGTGGCGTCCCGCACAATCGGTTATCGGCACTTATCGGTTTTCGATAATGCCCGATAATATCTACGGTCATCTGTTTTCAATAAATGCCGCACTCACGTCCCAGCTCGCGGATTCGCCCTGCCGGCCGGGACGGCGCAACTCATTTCCGCAAATACTGATGCACGATGTCGATGAGTTCCTCGGCCGCGGCGGCCTGCGGGGACTCGGGCGGCGCGCGCGGATTGACCATGTGTTCGCGGATGTGGTCTTCGATGACCTCCGCGATGAAGCCGTCGAGCGCGCCGCGGCAGGCGGTGGCTTGTTGCAGGACGGTGGCGCATTCGTTGTCGGCATCGACGGCGCGTTCTATCGCTTCGATCTGGCCGCGCATGCGCTTGATGCGATTCAAAAGCTTGGTTTTTTCCTTGGCGACATGACTCATGATTCTTTGGATTCCCAATTGCATTGGTATACGGGGGTAGGGTATCTTACGCGCGATTTCGAGGGATGCATTACTCGTTGGCTCGTCGAGGGTCTGGACAGGCCCGAGGAAGCGTCGTGGGCGGGCGGGAAGTGCTGATGCGCTGGCCGATCGCCCTGCTCTCTTCCGGGCTCGAGCACCTGCCTTGAAGCCACGAGGAGAGTGAGATGACAGCGATTCTGAGCGGCCGCCCGAGGGACTCATTTGGCGACCTCGTGCGCGGGTTGTCGTCCGTGTTCCTCGCCGCGGTAATCGTGGGCTGCGGCCAGTCCGTGGCGGCAGCCGATGCGGACGTGAGCACCGGGCCGGAACCCGCCGCGCTGCGGGAGGCCTGGGCGGTGCACGGGCAATTCACCTATGTCGAGCAGGAAGTCGCCGGCTTCGACGCGCCGTACGCCGGGCCCAACAGCCTGACACCGCACCGGGCAAAGGAGACCACGGATCTGACGCTCTATCTGGGATCGCGGTTGTGGTCGGGTGCGGAATTGTGGATCAACCCCGAAATCGACCAGGGGTTCGGCCTCGACAACACCCTGGGCGTCGCCGGCTTCCCGAGCGGGGAGGCTTACAAGGTCGGCAAGAAAAAGCCGTATCTACGCCTGCCGCGCCTCTTCGTCAGGCAAACCCTGGACTTGTCCGGCGGCCGGGAGGCGATCGAGGCGCAGGCCAATCAACTCGGCGGCGACCGAAGTCTCGATCGGTGGGTGTTCACCGTCGGCAAGTTCGGGGTCGCGGACGTCTTCGACGTCAATCAATACGCGCACGATCCGCGCGGGGATTTCTTGAACTGGGCGGCGGTCGATGCCGGGTCGTTCGACTACGCGGCCGATGCGTGGGGCTACACGGTGGGCGCTGCCGCGGAGTGGTATCAGGGCGCTTGGACGACTCGCCTGGGTGTGTTCGATCTGTCGAACGTGCCCAACAGCGTGCATCTCGAGCCGGCGTTTCATGAGTTTCAGATGATTGCCGAGGTAGAGCAGCGACACACGCTGTGGGCGCGCCCCGGCAAAGTCATGCTCACACTGTATGACAGCCGCGGGCGGATGGGCCTGCTCGATTCCGCGGTGCAATTGGCGGCGATAACGGGCCAGCCGGTGGATGTCGGCGCCGTGCGCCAATATCGCAGCCGTTTGGGCGCGAGCCTGAATCTCGAACAGCAACTGGCCGACGACCTCGGGTTTTTCGCCCGCCTCGGCAAGGCGGCGGGCAATGTCGAAGCCTACGAATTCACCGACATCGACCGCTCGGTCGAGGCGGGACTTTCCCTGAAGGGCACCCTCTGGCATCGCGCACACGACACCGTGGGACTGGCAGGCCTCGTGAACAATATTTCTGCGGACCGGCAGCGGTATTTCAACGCCGGCGGATTGGGAATACTGGTGGGCGACGGACAGCTTCCGCACCCGGGCCCCGAGCAGATTCTCGAAACCTACTACAGCGCCCAGGTCCTATCGCACGCCCAATTGAGTTTCGACTATCAATGGGTCGATCACCCTGGCTATAACCGCGATCGCGGACCCGCGTCGATCTTCGCCGTGCGGTTTCATGCGCAGTTTTGAGCCACGGTCCGCGGACGTTTTATGTTGAACCCGTCCGTTGAACTCGTCGAATCGGCCGCACGACTCGCGCTCGCAGTACTGTTGGGCTCCGCGATCGGCTTCGAACGACAGTGGCAGCAGAAGATGGCGGGTCTGCGAACGAACGCCTTGGTCGCGCTCGGCGCGTGCGGCTTCGTGTTGTTCTCGGCCATGGTCAATCCTGCGGACCCGACGCGCATCGCTGCCCAGGTCGTGACCGGAATCGGCTTCCTCGGCGCCGGCGTCATCTTGCGCGAGGGGATCAACGTCCATGGGCTCAACACCGCGGCGACGTTATGGTGCTCGGCCATGGTGGGTACGTTTGCGGGTGCCGGCTACTGGGGCCCCAGCCTCGTCGCCGCCGGCTTCGTCGTCGGCACCAATCTATGTCTGCGTCCCCTGGTGCGCCTCATCAATCGCCGCACCGTCCTCGCGGGCGATGCCGAGACTTATTATTCCGTGACCCTCACCTGCAAGAGCGTGGAAGAGGCGCACCTGCGTTCGCTCCTGCTGCACGCGCTGTCCCAGGCTGACCTGGGACTTCGCCGCGTGGACAGCGCCGACATCCCGGACACCGCCAAGGTCAAGATTACCGCCCAGGCGATCGCCGCAAAACGCAATGATGCGGCGCTCGAGCAGATCGTGGGGCGGTTGAGCCTCGAACCCCTGGTGAGCGCGGCCACCTGGCAGGTCGACCGGGCGATACTCGACCGTGAGCGTGCCTTCGGAGAGCGTCTGACGCG
>CAZZYJ010000227.1:0-5651 GCA_964658215.1 uncultured Steroidobacteraceae bacterium
CCCGATGCGTTCGATGCGTCGGTGCGCGGCGCCAACGACATTCGTATGCTGCTGCAGGTGCCGGCGCTCGCGTCCATTCCCGTCATCGTGACCGACGATGACCGGCGCAGGCAGCGACGCTTCGTACGCTTCTCCTGGGCGGGCGGTTTCGCTCTCATGCTGGGGGGCATCGCCGCAATTCATTTGTTCGTGAAACCGCTGGACGTGCTCTGGTCGGTCGTCGCGCGCAAGGTGGGGGGCTGACAGTGGACAGAATCCGCAAGGCTTTGGATCTTGCCCGACTGGAGCGTGTGCAGGTCAAGGACACGAGCGCCGGGGCTTTCAGTCATCCGCCGGAAGGGGTGTCGCGTCCCGTCGAGACCGCGGTACACGCACCGCTGTCGTCGATCGTGTACTCGACGACCCGTACCTTTACCCCGGATCTGGCATTGCTCGAACGCAATCGCGTGATCAACCCGACATCGCCGGAAGCGGCGGCAGCCGGTTTTCGGATGCTCCGCACGCAGGTGCTACAACGCTTGGACGCCAATGGTTGGCGGTCCCTGGCCGTTTTCAGCCCCGGCGATCAGGACGGTAAGACCACGACGGCCATCAACTTAGCGGTGAGCCTCGCGGCCGGTCGTTTACATACGGTGCTCCTCGTGGACTTCGACTTGAGAAATCCTACGATCGCGAGCCGCCTCGGCGTCGACGTCGAGGTCGGCGTGGACGATGTGTTGCTGGGCGATGCGTCGCTCGAACAATGTCTGTGCCACCCGGAAGGCTATGACCGTCTGGTCGTGCTGCCCGCCCGCAGCGCCCTCAAACATTCATCTGAGCTCATCGCGGGTCCCCGCGGACGCGAGCTGGTGAGCGAGATTCGTCGGCGCTATCGGGAGCGACTGATCGTGTTCGACCTGCCGCCGGTACTGACGGCCGACGATGCGCTGGCTTTCGCGCCCTCGATCGAATGTGGACTAGTGGTCGCCGCCGAAGGCCGCACGCGCCGGAACGATCTGGTGCGCACGGTGGAGCTGTTGGCCAAGACGCCCCTGCTCGGCACCGTGCTCAATCGTGCCTCCGACACACCGTTGCGTTACTGAGGTCGGCGCATGTACGAACGGCATTTCGGCTTTAACGGCAAACCGTTCGCGATAACGCCGGACCCTGCCTTTTTATATCTGTCGCGCCAGCACGAGAGGGCCATCACCCTGCTGGAATACGGTCTCGAGGCGCAGGCGGCGTTCATGCTCATGACCGGGGAGATCGGCTCCGGCAAGACGATGTTGGTACGCCGGCTGTTACGTTCGCTGGCCAACCAGGTGGTGGTGGGTTTGATCAGCAACACGCACGCGAGTTTCAACTCCATCCATGATTGGGCGCTGTGCGCGTTTGGCATCGTTCCTGAGTCGGACTCCCCCACCGACAAATACGAGGCGCTGGTCGATTTGTTCGTGCGCGAGTACGCAAAGGGGCGGCGAACGCTCTTGATTCTGGACGAGGCGCAAAATCTCACGGCGAACCTCCTGGAGGAGCTGCGCCTGCTGTCGAACGTCAACTCGGAGACCGACCTCGTTCTGCAGGTGCTCCTGGTCGGTCAGCCGGAGCTGCGCGACACGTTGCGACGCCCGGAGCTGCGACAATTCGCACAGCGCATTTCCGTCGATTTCCATCTGCAGAGTCTCGACCGACGCGCGACGGCCGCCTACATTCAACACCGGTTGGCGGTGGCGGGCGGGTCGCCTCATCTGTTCGACGCTGCGGCGGTCGATTTCATCTATGCGCAGACCCAGGGCGTTCCCCGGTTGCTCAATCACCTGTGTGACATGGCGTTGGTCTCCGCCTACGCCGAAGCGCGCCAGGAGGTCGGTGTCGATCTCTTGCTGGAAATGGCGAAGGACCGAGGTGGGGGCCAGATCCTGCTGCCGGGTGCGACCCGCCATGCCCTCGCGCCTCCCGACGTAACCGACGACCTCGTCGTCTGATTCGAAGCCCCTTGCTTCGTCCGGGGTTTTTGCTGCTGGCGCTGCTGGCGCTGCCGTCGATGCGATCGGTATTCGCCGAGGGCCTGACAGCGGAATCGCTGGGGGTGGTCTTCAACCGGGACAACTCGTCGAGTGTTCGCGTGGCTCGCTACTACGCGCAGGTGCGGGGCATCCCCGCGGCCAACCTCATCGGTCTCGCGGTGCCGGATCGGGCGGTCATTGGTCGCGCGGAGTTGAAGGTGCTGCAACGTGACCTGTCCGCCAGGCTGCCGACGGGCGTGCAGTCGTTGCTGCTGGTGTGGTCCCGGCCGTATGCGGCCGAATGCATGTCGATCACCACCGCGCTCGCCGTGGGAGGCTACCAACCGGCATTCTGTGAACCCGGGTGCAAGCCGACGCTGCAAAGTCCCCTCTACGATGCCGACGGCTGGCTGCCGGCGGACACGGTGGGTTGGTTGCCGGCCATGCTGCTGCCGAGCGACGACGAGGCGCTCGCGCGGACCGTGATCGACCGGGGGGTCCTGGCCGACGATTCGAAACCTTTGGGCGGCGCCTACCTGGTACGTACGGCCGATGCGTCCCGCAATGTGCGCGCTGCTTTGTATGGGAAAGCGCAGGAGACGGCGGGTCGGCGCATTACGGTACGCACACTCGACGCACCGGTGGGAGGCGCACCCGCAGACATCCTGGCCTATTTTACGGGCGCCGCATGGGTCGACGAATTGCCGAAGCTCAAGTTTCGCCCGGGTGCGGTGGCCGATCACCTCACGTCCTATGGCGGGGTGCTCGGCGGCACGACGCAGATGACGGCGATGGACTGGCTGCGGCAGGGAGCGACCGCCTCGTACGGCACGGTGTCCGAGCCCTGTAACGTGCTCGGCAAGTTCCCCAACCCGGCGGTCTTTCTCGATCATTACCTGCGCGGCGACACGCTGCTGGTGGCCTATTGGAAAAGCGTCGCCATGCCGGGCCAGGGTCTTTTCGTCGGTGAGCCGTTGTCGCGGCCGTATCCGTTGTGGCGTTGATCGGTCGCGGGCGACGTGGTGCGGCGCTGGCGGCGGCGCCTTCCCCCCGCACACCGAAGATCGTCTTCGTGAATCGCTTTTACTGGCCGGACGAATCGGCCACCAGCCAGATCCTGACCGATCTGGCGTGCGCCCTGGCAACGCGTGGTTTCTGCGTCCATGTGGTGTGCTCACGCCAGCTGCACGGCGATTCGAGCGCCAGGCTGTCGCCGGACGAAAGCGCTGCAGGAGTTGTCGTACATCGGCTCGCCACGACGGGTTTCGGGCGGCGTGCGACGGTGGGCCGGGCCCTGGATTATGCCTCGTTCTACTTGTCCTGTGTCTGGGCGCTGACCCGCATGCTGCAGCCGGGAGACGTGCTCGTCGCAAAAACCGATCCGCCTTTGTTGTCCCTGCTCACGGCGCCGTTTGCGCGACGACGGCGGGTCATCCTGATCAATTGGCAGCAGGATGTCTTTCCGGAGGTCGCCTCGCGACTCGGTGCGAATCCTCTGCCGCCCCGCGTGAATGAACTGCTGGCCAGGGCACGCGACGCCTCCTTGCGCGCGGCGTGCATGAATGTCTCCATCGGCAGTCGCATGCAGCAGTATCTGGCCGCGCGCGGCATTCCCGCCTCCAAGCTTTGCATCATCGAGAACTGGGCGGATGACTCGGCCATCCTGCCCAAGCCGGCCTCGGCCAGCGAACTGCGAGCGCGGCTTGGCCTGCTCGACCGCTTCGTCGTCTGCTATTCCGGGAATCTGGGTCGAGCGCACGAATTCGAAACATTGCTGAACGCCGCGCAACTGCTGCGCGATGACCCCGCCTTCGTATTTCTGATCATCGGCGACGGCGCCAAGATGGGCAGCCTCGGGCAGGCTGTCGAGGCTCATGAACTCGAGAATTTCCGTTTCCTGCCCGCTCAACCCCGCGCAAGCTTGGCGGACAGCCTGGCGGCCGGCGACGTGCACCTGGTGAGTTTGCTGCCAGAACTCGAGGGCCTGATCGTGCCCAGCAAACTCTATGGCATTCTCGCCGCTGCCCGCCCGGCGATTTTCATCGGTGATCCGGACGGCGAAGTGGCCCGGGTGTTGGACCGGGCCCAGTGTGGCCGGGTGGTTGCGCGGGGCGACGCGCCGGGGTTGGTGGATATCTTGCGGCGGCTCAAGTCCGACCCGGATCTAAGCGCCGTGCTCGGTGCACGCGCGCGGCAGCTGCTGGTCGAACGGTTCGGTTTCGACCGTGCCCTTGGTCAATGGGTCTCGTTGCTCGAGGCGCTGACAGCGTCACCTCAGCCGTCTAGCGCGGCGGCGGACACTCGCACGAGTCGGCCACCGAGGACGGGCATACTTTAACGGTGTCGATTCCGCCCGCGCCGACGGGGTGGGACACGTTCTTGCAGGCATTAGCATACAGAACGGTGCGCCAGGCGATGGCGGGATCTGGAAAGGCGATTCCGATGCGCGGCCGGTTTGTACCGCACACCGGGAGTGCACCCGGGCCGTCGACGTCCGCGATGGCGTTGTGATGAATGAGCATGCTGCTGCTGAGCGGCCAGCGATGCGGCGCGGGACCGTCGTACCACGTGTTGACCTGGGCGATGGCGCCGCCGTACTGCGCATCGGCGCGGCGAATGCGGTTGTGGGCGATGTTCACGCCGAAGCCCACCGTGGGCGGGGGTCCCGCGTCCCACGGCGCGGCCGCCACCCCGGCGACTATCCCTGACCGGCTGCAATCGTTGCTCCAGTCGTACTCGCCGTCGACGAGGTTATCGCTGATCTCCACGAAAAAAGTGAAGTAGCCGGTCATGCTGCAGTCGGCACAGGGGTGTTCCGGCGTCTGGTAGTTTTGTTGCAGGCCGATGCCGTCGGAATCGTATTGGGTGTTGCCGGCAAACACGAAGTCGACGCTCTGCGCCCATAATCCTATTGCGCCGCCGACCCGGCGGCTGCGATTGCTTTTCTGGCACAGCGGCTCGCGGTTGTCGACCGTGTTGTCGAGGACGTACACCTGCCAGTACTCGCGGCCGACGGTGATCCTGGAGTCGTTCGCGGAGGGTGGAACGTCCCAGTCGGGCGCGACCTTGAAGGTGGTGGAGTGGGTGCTGGGGTTCGTCGTGTAGCCGACGATCTTGCGGACCTGACCGGTACCCGGTCCGCTCACAACCTGCAGCCAATGTCCGATATAGTAATCCTGTAGGGCGACGTCGCGATTACGCTGGCGTGCAAGCAATGGCGCAGACACCGTGACGCTGCCGGCAGCGGCCGCCGCGACCGTGGCGGCCCGCGCGAAGGCGAAGGTATTGGTGTTGTTGTCGAAGCCGATTGCCTGTCCGTCGCCGATCTTGTCACCGGTACAGGTGGCGACATTGCGGGACACCAGTACCTGCTCCACGTTGCCGCTCAGATTCCAGAAGAACGCGGCGTTCCAGCCCTTGGCATCGGTGGGCGCGTTGAGATACTCGCCGGACGTGCCGTCGGCCTCGTTACCGCTGAAATCGACACGCAAACCCGCACCGAGTTCCCCGGCCACGGCGCCGCTCTTATGTGTCATGTCGAGTTTGCTGCCGGGCTTGAAGACGTTGTAGTCGATCACGGAGTCGTCCAGACGATATTTCAGCGTCATGTCGTAATAGTCGCTGCTCAGCTCGAGCCCGGCGCTGAATGCGCCGAAGGTGTTGTAG
>CAZZYJ010000228.1:0-5631 GCA_964658215.1 uncultured Steroidobacteraceae bacterium
CCGGTCCCCTCGCCGAGCGGTTTGGTCGTGAAGAAAGGATCGAAGGCCTTGGCGATGACCTCGGGGGGCATGCCGGTGCCGGTGTCGGTCACGCAGAGCGACACGTACTGGCCGGGCTCGAGATCCTGTTCGGCGGCCGCCCGTTCGTCGAACCACTTGTTGGCGGTCTCGATGGTCAGCCTGCCACCGTTCGGCATGGCGTCGCGGGCGTTGATGCAGAGGTTGAGCAGTGCATTCTCGAGCTGGTGCGGGTCGACCTGGCAGGTCCACAGACTGCCGGCCTGCACCACCTCCAGATGCACCGACGGACCCACGGTTCGCCTGATCAGCTCCTCCATGCCCGCGGCGAGCCGGTTGATGTCGGTGGGCTTGGGATCGAGGGTCTGGCGGCGCGAGAACGCCAGCAGCCGGTGCGTCAGCGCGGCGGCACGTTTTGCAGCGCCGCGCGCCGCCGCGGAGTAGTTGTGGACCGCATCGTACTTACCCTGTGCGATGCGCATCTGAATCATCTCGAGGCTGCCGCTGATCCCGGTCAGCAGATTGTTGAAGTCGTGGGCGAGGCCGCCGGTGAGCTGTCCCACCGCCTCCATCTTCTGCGACTGGCGCAGCGCGTCCTCGGTGTGCACGAGTTGTCGGGTGCGCTCCTCCACCCGCGCTTCGAGCGTCTCGTTGAGCATGCGCAACGCGATCTCGGCGCGACGCCGGCCGACGGCGATGCGGGTGCGCTCGGCCACGTCGCGCAAAAAGGCGAGCTCGTCCTCCAACCACACGCGGGGGCGGCCGTGGTTGAGATAGAACAACGCCACCGTGCGGCCGTTCTCGACCACCGGCATGTTGACGACCGCCTGCGCCGTGATGGCCTTCAGCGCGCCGGCCGTGGCGGCGGTGCGGGGGTCCGTGTCGGCGTTCTCGAACAGCACGGTGTCGCCGCGGACGAGATCGGTGATGTAGGAACCGTAATCCCTGAAATTGAGCGTGCCCGCGAGACTTCGCACCCCGGGTGCGTTCCAGTCGCGCTCGATCTCGATGGTCTCGAGCTCAGGGTCGATCACGCCGTACCCCGCGCGATCGACGGCGAGCACCTCGCCGAGTATGCGGCTCGCGGCGAAGGAGATATCGGCGACGTCCGTCAGATCGCGAAAGGCGTCCGACACGTCGACCAGGCCCTTGCGCATGCGCTCGGCGCGCATCCGGTCGGTGATGTCGAGCGAGACGCCCGCCATGCGCAGCGCCTCGCCGTCGTCGGCATAGCTGGGGCGCGCGCGTATGGAGATCCACCGCACCTGCCCGTCCGGCGTCACGACCCGGAACTCGACGTCGTAGTCCGTCCCGTTCGCGATGCTGGCGGCGACGCTCGCCAGCATGCGGTTTCGGTCGTCCGGATGAACCGCCGCGAGCAGCTCTGCATACGTGAACGGCTCGCCTTCGCTGCGTCCGAAATTTGCGCGGCAGGTTGCCGACGTCGCGAGCTCCTTCGCGACGAGGTCCAGACTCCACGCGCCGAAGCGGCCGGCCTCCAGCGTGAAGCGCAGATCCTCCTCCTTGGCCTGCTGCTCGCGCAGCCGCCCCGCGAGCTCCGCCACCAACGCCGCATTGCTGCTCTCGAGATTAGTCAGCCGTTCGCGCTCGATCGTCACGTCGACCTGGCTTGCGAAAAAATACGCCAGGTTGCCTTCGAGATCGCGTACCGGCGCCAGCAACAAGCGGTTCCAGAACGGCTCGCCGTCCTTGCGCCGGTTGCGGATGTCGACCTCTATCGAGCGTTCCGCCTGCACGGCCGCGTGTATGCGTGCACGGGTTTGCGGATCGGTATCCGGCCCCTGAAGAAAGCGGCAGTTGCGCCCCAATATTTCCTTCCGAGCATAGCCCGACAGGCGGCAGAAGGCGTCGTTCGCGAACACCACGGGGTTGTCGGGAAGCCGCGGGTTGGTGATGATCATGGGCATGCGCGTGGCGCGCACCGCGGCCACGAAGGGATCGGTGCCGACGTCGATGCCCTGAACCGCGGCACTGATGCGCTCCGCATCGCCGACCACCTGTTGCTCGCGCGGCGTCGCGGGCCGTCGATCTACGTCATTCATCGACGCTGTTCCGGCTCGACGTTACCCTGCAATAATTATTGCTCACCCTCGAAAATTTTCGAGACACCCGGAATGACGGTCCCCGACGCAGCCGACGCCACAAACATGACGAGGCGCTCACCCCCCGGTCTCGATTTCGTTGCGCACCTGTCCGTGAGCCACCATGGCGAAGAGACCGGTGCCGCCGATGACGTTGCCGAACAGCGCGGGCAGAATGAATCCATTGACTGCGCCGGCGAAGGTGGTCTTTCCCACGAGCAGGAGCAGCCACGCCTCCGCCGCCCCCGCGACGACGTGGCTGAAACCGGCGATGGCGATGACGTACGTGAGCAGCAGGATGACCCAGAATTCGCTGCCCCGCGCGTTCGGCAGAATCCAGGCGACCGACGCGATGAGAAAGCCGGCCGGCATCGCCATCAGGAGCGTGGTCCGCGGAGCATGGGTCAAGAGTACCTGGGACACGTCCACCGCGGCGGCCAGCTGCTCCGCATCGACGATGATGCGCCGGGCCATCAACGCGGCCACGAGGAAGGTGCCCGCCATGTTGGCCAGGAAAACGAGGATCCACAGGCGGAGGAGCCGGCCGAGGTTGCGGACCGTCGGATGTGTGGCGACGGGCAGCACCGCGGTGATGGTGCTTTCGGTGAACAGCTGCAGGTTGCCCAGGATCACGATGATGAAGCCCACCGTATACCCGATCGCGACCACCAGTTCGCTCCATCCGGCCTGCGGCAGGCGCATGCGAATGAACGCTTCCGCGAGGAGCGACGAGGAAATCGCCACTCCGGCGGCGAAGCCCGAGAAGAGCAGGGATGACAGCGGGCGACCTAGCTCTTCGTTCCCCTGCAGCCGCACGACTTCGTGGACGACCTTGGACGAACCGGACGTGCGGTCCCTCACCGAACGTTTGTCCTCCTCGGACATGTCGGCCGAGGGCTGGGCTTCGTGCGGGGCGGGGTCGTCGGCGGCTTCTGGCACATGAACTCCGTTGGCCTAACGCGAAGTAATCCTATAGCCGCCCGGCCGAGGCAGACGATGTCCAAACGGCTGCTCCTCGTGTAGGTGCATGCCCCGTGCAAGTGCACGCGCCGCGCGGCTTTGCCGATCATCGCGACCGGTGAGGCGGTCACCGTCGACCGGTTCGTAAGGCGGAGACTGCGATGGGGCGGTGTATCATGTTCGAAACAGCGGGACGTACATGAACTCGGAGCCTGAAAAATCCACCGTTTACTTCGACGGGTCGTGCCCGTTGTGCCGGGCGGAGATCGGCTATTACCGTCGCAAGGAGCGGGCCGGCGCGCTCTGTTTCGTGGACGTGTCGCAGACGGGCGCGGCAACTCCCGAAGGGGTGACGCGCGAGCGGACGATGGCGCGGTTCCACGTGCGTACCAGTGACGGCCGTGTTCTGTCCGGCGCCGCGGCGTTCGTCGAGGTGTGGTCGCGGATGCCGCGCTGGCGGTGGGCGGCACGTGCGGCCGCACTGCCGGGGGTGTTGGCCGTTCTCGAACTGGGGTACCGGCTGTTCCTGCCGATCCGGCCGTTCCTCTCGCGTTTCGTCGGACGAATTGTGCGGTCGCGGCAGCGGACCTGATGCGCATCGGCATAGTCGGTGCGGGCATGGCGGGCCTCGCGTGTGCCGAGGGATTGGCGAACCGCGGACACGACGTGGTGTTGTTCGACAAGGGCCGCGGACCGGGCGGGCGAATGTCCACGCGCCGCCTGGCGACCGCCGCGGGCGAAGCCTCCTTCGATCATGGAGCGCAATACTTCACGGCCCGCGACGACGCGTTCCGGCGGCGGGTCGATGACTGGATCATCGAAGGCGTGGTCGCCCCCTGGCCGTCGGCCGGCAGCGAGGCCTATGTGGGCGTTCCCACCATGAACGCGCCGCTACGGGCGATGGCGGCGGGACAGCGCGTTCTCTGGACCACGCGTGTGCAGCGGCTCGACGAGATACCCGGCGGCCACGGCGTGCGGCTGGTGCTCGACCGGGGTGACGCCGTCGCTGTGGATATGGTCCTCGTCGCGACGCCCGCGGAGCAGGCGGCAGCTCTGCTCGCCTCGTTCGCACCGGCGCTCGCGGCGCGGGCGGGTGCGGTGCCGAGCGAGCCGTGTTGGACGTTGCTGCTGGCATTTTCGCAGGCGCTCCCGGTTGCGGTGAACTGCTGGCGGGGTGGGGACGTCATCGGCTGGGCGGCACGCAATGGTTCCAAGCCCGGCCGGCCCGGACCGGAGAGCTGGGTGGTGCAGGCGGGCCCCGATTGGTCGAGGACGCATCTGGAGGCAGACCCGGAATGGGTGGCCGCCGCCCTCACGCGCGAGCTCGCGACCCTGCTGGGCAGCGTACTGCCTCCCGCGCTGGCTCACTGCAGCCACCGCTGGCGCTTCGCGCGCTGCGGCGTGGACGGGTCGGGTGCGATATGGGATCGCGAGCGCCGCGTCGGCGTATGCGGCGATTGGTTGATCGGTCCGCGCGTGGAAGCGGCCTGGCTGTCGGGCACCGCGCTTGCGGAGCTGATCGGTGCGGCGGAGCCGACCAGCCGGGCGCTGCCGACCGTCAGCGGTTGAGCATTCGCTGAATGCGCTGCATGCGCTGCGACAGCGCGTCGGCTCACACGCAGCGCTTCAAATACCTGAACAGCGCCGGATGCGTGCCTTGCAACCGCTTCCGTAGCGCGAGTTCCGCCGCACCGTCGCCGCACCGCCGTGCGTCGATCAAGCGATGCGCGATCCGGTAAGCCGCCTCCGCCGGCGTATCGCCGGGGGCCAGTGCGCCGTCGAGCTGCCGATTCAGACCGGGCTCCCGCAGCAGCAGCCACGCCGGGAAATCGGCGGCGGTGAACTCGGCTTCATCCTCGAGGTCGCCGAAACGGCGCCACAGCGCACGGATCCCGGCATCCGCTTGCCGGGGATCGTCGAGTGCGGCGGCAGCCGTTTCCGGCGCACGCCAGCACACGTGAAACCACGCGCGCAGCGCGTCACTGCGGCGCTGGCGATGGAAGCTGCTCTGCGCCAGACTCAGACACAACGGAACGTGCCGCCACCACTCGGGCTCGTCGTGCACGGCCTCGGCGGCGCCCGCCCAGTCCTGCGCCTGACAGAGTGCATGACTGCGATGCAGCGCGGGTTCGGCGCTCGTGAAGGGCTGGTTTCTCAGCGCCTCGGCCAGCTGACGCCACAGCGGCGCGAGCAGATCGTGCGCCTCCCAGCCCAACACGCGCCTGGCAAGCGGCGTAACGTCGTCGAGAAATTCCAACTCGCGCCGCGGATCCTCGACCGGCCGGTCGAGGTGGTCCAGTGCCGCGAGCAAACGGTCGAAGGCAGCAAGCTCCGCGTGATTGGGAGCCTGCGCATAGAGTCGATCCAACTGCCGCTGAGCGTCACGCGCATCGTGCGCGGCCAGCGCGCGGACTAGGCCGTTGACCAGCACCACCACGGGATTGTCGAAAAATAGATCCATCTGCGGCACGGCCTGCGGCGGCTGGTAACGCGCACAGATCAAGCGCTGCAGCCGGGCGTCGGCGCTGACGCGCAGCGCCTCGCCCAGGCC
>CAZZYJ010000229.1:0-1904 GCA_964658215.1 uncultured Steroidobacteraceae bacterium
GCCAACGATTTGGCAATGTTGCAGCGCGCTTTTGAAGTCGCGGGCAAAGAAAAACGGCCCGACGCCGGCCCCGAGCGCGAAGAAGCCGTACAACGCACCGTAGATGCTGCCGTAGCTCTTCATGCCGAAATAGCGGGCGACCATGAAGGCCAGCAGGTCGTACTCGGCCCCGGCGGCGAGACCGATCAGGCCGATCGCAAACGCGGCGGAGCGGTAGGCGAGCCCGGGCTGCGCGAGCATGACGCAGGCGAGGGCGGGCGCGCCGAGCAGCACCGCGGCCACGGCAGGCGCCCAGAAACGGTCGATCAGCCAGCCGCCGAGCAGTCGTCCGACGATGACGGACAGACCGATCAAGGACGTCAGCGGCACGATGTCGGCATGCTGGAAGCCGCCCACCTTGAGAATGTTTTCCATGCTGGGCACGAGGCCCCCTACGGCGAAGGCCAACGCCACGAAACACGCGCCGAGCAGCCAGAAGCGCCACTCGGCGCAGGTCTCGCGCAGGGTGAGGCCGGGCGTCAGCGCCGCCCGCGCGGCCAAATCGTGGCGGCGCTGCAGCGCCGTGGTGGCGCCTTCGGCGGGATCGCGAAATGCCAGCAGGCCGATGGGCAGCGAGAAGAGGAGCGGCAGCGCGCCGATGGCCACGTAGGCGGCACGCCAGCCGAAGTCGGCGATCAACCAGGCGGCCAACGGCTTGATGGCATAGCCGAACAGCCCGGTGCCGATCAGGGACAAGCCGAGCGCGAATCCCTTGCCGCTGTGAAAACCGTTGTTCACGGCGCGCGTCCAGGTGATGGGCAGGGTGCCCGCGCCGACGAATGCGGTGACTAGCCACACCGAGTAGTACAACACCAGCGAGCCGTCGTTGAACGCGAGACCCATGAAACACAGGCCGAACAACAGCACCGACGTCAGCGCGACGGGGCGGACGCCGAACCGGTCGGAGGCCAAGCCGACGGCGGGACTTGCGATCATGACCGCGACCGTGGTGCAGGTGATGGCGGCGAAGATCTGCGCATAGGTCCAGTGAAATTCGCGTGCCAGCGTCGGCGCGAAGATGCCGATGGTGTAGAACGGCATGGGCGACAGTCCGAAGGCGATGCCCACCATCGACGACAGGACGATGGGCCAGCCGCGGCGGAACTCCCGGCTTTGCGCAGTCGCCTGCGGCGCGGCGGTCAAAATGGTTTGACGACGCCGATGAAGGCGACGCTCGCGATGCCCACCCAGTAGAAGTAGGCGAGCACCCTTGATTGCGCCCCCTCGCGTGCCAGCTGGCGCTCGAGTTGCGGCGTCGGGCCGGTCTCGGCCAGCTGGCGGAAGATCACGGCCCAATGGCGCATGACGAAGCGCAGCAGCAGACCGATCACGAGCAGCAGGGAGTAGATCAGCACCTTCGCGGCGTACCAGCGCGCGAGCAGCGGGCCGCCCGTGACCAGGGAATACAGGGCGGTGAAGAAAAGCAGCGGAATCACGACGTAGCGGATGCGCTCGTCCCACAAGGTGATGGCGAGGCCCGTGGCCGTGCCGCGCTTGACGAAGGCGGACAGCGTGAGGCTCATCCACAGGAACATGAATATCCAGACCGGCACCACCCAGGCCCCGAACGGATTGACGCCAATCGCGGCTCCCATCTGAAACCCCAGCGGCAGCAGCAGCAGGATGCCGAGGCGGGCGAGAATGTCGATGCGATACGCCGTCTCGAGATGATGACGGCGTTCTTCCAGGGAGAGACGAGGATTCAAGATGTGAAAGGCGGTCTGGAACACCCCCCACTCACCGCCCAACCAGTAGGTGAGAGACAGGATGTGCAGCCACTTGAGTACCAGGTATCCGGATATGACCATAGGTGAGCTTCCGTCGTTCTAAAAATGCGAGTCGCTGAGATGCCGTGTCACTGAAAT
>CAZZYJ010000229.1:1914-5585 GCA_964658215.1 uncultured Steroidobacteraceae bacterium
TGTCATCGCGGCGCCGTGGCGGCCTGCAGATAGGCGATCACGGCCTGGCGGTCCGCCGCCTTCGGAATGCCGGCGAAAATCATGTACGTGCCCGGAGCCAGGGCATTCGGGTTCTCTATCCAGGCGTCGAGCGTGGTCTCGTTCCACGTCAAGCCGGCCTTCGAGAGTGCCGGCGAGTAATGAAAGCCGGGCAGCGACGCGGCCGCGCGGCCGACCACGCCGCCCAGATTCGGACCGATGCCGGTCTGCACGTCGGCCTGCACGCTGTGGCATGCCGCGCATTGCAGGAACAAAAGTTTGCCGCGTTTGATGAGCGCGTCGGGCGCCGCCACGGCCGCCGGCCCCGGCGCCGCCGGAGCTGCGGGCGCCGCGGACGACGGTGCGTTTTGCGGAGCGTCGACTTGCGCCGGTTCCGGGTCGGCGCCGTGGACCCACGGACTCAGTCCGGCCAGCGTCGCGGCGAGCACGGCCGTCGGCAACATTCTCATCGGTTCCTTCCTCTCGCAGCGCGTGGTGACGGTGAATCGCCGCCACGGTGAGTCGCTGCCCTGACCCCAGAGTTATACGAGTTTGTTTTTCGCCGCGCTACGGCTGGGCGAACGAAATTGACCGGTATACGGACACTCGTTTTGCGCGTGCCCGGGGGGCTGCCGCGCCTTTATACTGCAGTACCCGAAGGAAGCACCGCATGCCCGACAATCACAGAATCATTTACGCCCGCGCGGTACGGGGCGTGCCAACGGTCGAAGATTTCGGCCGGGACCGCGTGCCCATTGCGGCACCCGCAGCCGGCCAGTGCCTGCTGCGCAACCGGTATCTCGCGCTCGAGCCCTACTATCGCAACGTCATGAAGGGCATGGCCATCTACGGCGCAGCGCTCGCACCCGGCGAGGTCATGTTCGGCGAGACGGTCGCCGAGGTGGTCGCGTCCCGTCATGCGGGCGTCGCGGTGGGCGAGTTCGTCGTGGCCCGGGGCGGCTGGCAGCAATACGCCGTGGTCGATGCCACGAGCGTGCGCAAGCTCGACATGGGCGATGCCCCGCTCAGCACCGCGCTGGGCGTGCTCGGCGTGCCCGGGCTCACGGGTTTCGTCGGCATCACGGACATCGCGCCGCCACGACCGGGCCAGACCGTCGTGGTGTCGGCCGCCACCGGGCCCGTGGGTTCCACCGCCGCACAGACCGCACGCCTGATGGGCGCGCGCGTGGTGGGTATCGCGGGATCGGCCGAAAAATGCGACTACGCGGTGCGCACGTTGGGTCTCGCCGACTGCGTCGACTACAAGAGTGGCGATTTGCGCGCGCTGCTCAAACGCGCCTGCCCGGACGGCATCGATGTGTATTTCGACAATGTCGGCGGCGACACGCTCGGCGCCGTACTGGCGAATCTCGCGCTGCACGCGCGGGTGATATTGTGCGGGATGATGGAGCTGTACAACCAGGAGGCCCCGCCCAAGGGTCCGCATCTGGGCCCCGTGGTCGGTGCGCGGGCCAGTCTCACCGGACTCGTGGTGTTCGATCACCTGCACCGTCTCGCCGACCTCCGGAAAGTGGTCGGCGGCTGGATCCGGGACGGAAAGTTCCAGTATCGTGAAGACGTCAGCGAGGGGCTGGAAAACGCCCCGGCCGCCTTCTGCCGCTTGATGCGCGGCGAGAACTTCGGCAAGGCCTTGGTGAACCTCGCACAGGAGGACGGGCGATGAGCAACGTGGTGGTGGTGCTGTTCAATTTGAAGGCCGGCGTCGAGGTCGGCCGCTACGAAGCCTGGGCGCGGGCCACGGATCTGCCGAACGTCAATGCGCTGGGTTCCGTGCGGGATTTCCGGGTCCTGCGCAGCAAGGGTCTCATGGGCGGTTCGCCTGCGCCCTATCAGTACGTGGAACTCATCGAGCTGAACTCGCTCGAGGGGCTGGCGCTCGACGTCAAATCCGACGTCATGCAGCGGGTGTCGCGTGAGTTTCGCGAGTTTGCCGACTCCCCCCTGTTCATCCTGACGGAGTCGTTGTGAGCGGCGGTCTCTTCGCAGGCAAGGTCGCCCTCTGCACGGGTGCCGGTCGTCGCGCCGGACTCGGCGCCGCGATGTTGAAGGCCCTGGCGGCGCAGGGTTGCAAGGTGGTGTTCACCGATCTGCTGACGCCGAAGGCGAATCTCGGCGCAGACCACCTCGGCACGGCCGCCGAGATCGACGCCCTCGTGGCAGACATTCACGCCGCGGGAGGCGAAGCGCTGGCGCTGTCCCTCGACGTGCGCGACGAGGCGCAGGTTGAAAAGGCGATGGGCGACACGGTGGCGCATTTCGGCCGGCTGGATTTCATGATCAACAACGCGGGCGTCGGATTTTTGATCGAGCCGTTGATCGACACCCCCGCCGAGCGCTGGCAAACCGTGCTCGACGTCAATCTGACGGGCGCTTTTCTCTGCACCAAACATGCGGCCAAACAGATGATCCGCCAGGGCGGCGGCGGCCGCATCGTCAACATCGCCAGCCAGGCGGCGAAGAGCGGCCACCCGCACATGGCGGCCTACACGGCCTCGAAACATGGGCTGGTGGGTTTGACGCGGTCGGCCGCCCTGGAACTGGGCGGCCACGGGATCACGGTCAATGCCATCTGCCCGAACCACGTCACCACGGGATTGGGCGCGGTGCAGAACGAGTACTTCGCGAAACTGCGTGGCTTCGACGGCGCCGAGGCGTATCTGCGCGACATGACCAGCCGCATCCCGATGGGACGGGTGGGCCTGACCCGCGACACCGCCGAAGTGTGCGTGTTCCTGTGCAGCGCGGCGGCGGGTTACATCACCGGCGAGGCCATGAACGTCAGCGGCGGCGTGGAGATGCATTGATGGCGAACGACGACGCCGTTCCCGCCCCCGGCGGCGTGGACGCCGCGTCGAAGCCGGTGCCGCTGCCGCGGCTCGCCAAGGGCACGCGCCCGGAATTCTACGACGATCCGGCCATCGATCAATTGTTCGCCATCGTCACGGCACTGACGGCCGAGCTGTCGGTGGCGTTCGATCGCCTGGACACCCTGGAACGCGTGCTCGTCGAATCGCACGCGCTGGCGCATGGCGCGCTGGAAGCTTACGTGGGCGACGCGGACGCGATCGAGCAGCGTGCGGCGAAACGCGCGGAGTTGTTGCGGCGGGTGTTCGCGGTGTTCGAAGCCTACGCCGTCCGGCAGCCTTGAACTCGCCTGCGGGCCGGCTGGAGGCGGCGCGGTACCCCCATCTGTTCGCGCCGCTTGCGGTGGGGGCCCGCACGTTGCGCAACCGCATCGTGCACGTGTCGATGACCACGCGCATGTCGGCGGGGCGCCGGGTCACGCCCGCGCTGCTCAACTACTACTCGAGCCGGGCCCGGGGCGGGGCGGCGCTGATCGTGACCGAGCCCGTGTCCGCGGCCCGGTTCCAGATGGCGCCGCACAAGGTGCGCGTCTGGAGCGACGAGGACCTGCCGGGTTTGTCGGCCTGGGCGGAAGGCGTCGAGCGCGAGGATTGCCGCCTGCTCGCCCAGATCCAGGACCCGGGACGCGGCCGGCATGAACGCGGGCGCAACCCGGATGCGTTCGGCGTGTCGGCGCTGGCCGATGACCTGAGCTGGACCGTACCGCACGTGCTGTCGACCGACGACATACGCATCATGATCGACGACTTCGCGGCGTCGAGCGCGCG
>CAZZYJ010000230.1:0-5575 GCA_964658215.1 uncultured Steroidobacteraceae bacterium
AAGCCGAGTCCCGACGGCGCCGACAACGGTTCCAGGTTGGAGAACACACTCGACACCGCCGTCGTTCTCGCATCCGTGAACGCCGATATCGACGTAAATTTCACCGGGCCGAAGTCGTAATTCACGTCGAGGCTGTACACCTTCAGCACGCTGTTGTTCCACGAATTGGTGGGATCGCCCGACCGGCCCGGCCCGAAGTAGTTCACCGCCGGATAATTTTCGGCGGGTCGGGTGAAGACGGCCGGATTGGCGGCGGTCGCGAGTTGTCCGTTCGCACCTTACGACAACGCCGGCGTCGTGTACGCGGGGCTGTCGGACCAATAGTCGTCCGTGTCGTTTTTATAGCGCTTCGAATAATAAAATGCGGGCATGATTTGCAGCGGCTCGACCGGCGAGAACGACAACTCGCCGCGTACGGCATCGTGATCCTCCCAGTTCGAGTCGTGCAGCACGGTCTGGCCCGTGAGCGGACTGATGTGGGACAAATATCCACCCTCATGGCCGTGGATCACGCTCAGCCGAAAGCCCAGCCTGTCGGCGATGAGAGGACCGCCGTACGCCGCCGCGACTTCGTCGCTCGGTTGCCCGCCGCGCGTCTTCGAGCCGTCGACCCGTACCAGCCCGGAATATTGCGTGAGACTCGGCGGCGTGGTGACGAAGCGCACGGCACCGCCTTCGGACGAGCCGCCGAACAGCGTTCCCTGCGGTCCACGCAGCACTTCGACCCGCGCCAGATCGAACAACTGCGGCAGCGGCGTCGCCGAGGCCGTGACCCCGGGGGCGAAACGCGACTGCACCGGCACGTCGTCGAGGTAGACGCCCGTCGTCGCCGCGCCGCTCAAGGTGTACACCCCGCGGATCGCGATGGTGGAGCCGCCGCCCGCCGAGCCGCCGCCCACGCCGCCCGGCACGTAGAAGAGGGCCGGTACCTCGCGCGCGAGGTCAGCGATGCCTTGAATGCTGCGTTCGTCGAGCATGTTTTGCGACAACGCGGACACGCTCATGGGCACGCGGCTCAGGGACTCCGATTGTTTGGTGGCCGTCACGACGATGGCATCGAGCGAGTCGCCGCCCGCCGCGCCATGGTCGGTCTCGGCGGCGAGGACGGCGGCGCAGCACATCGACACCGAAATGAAACCCGCGCCCGTCCGGAACACGACAGTATTCTTCTTCATGTGATCACTCCCCAGTGACATGGACCGCCAGCCGCTTTTTTCTTCGAGAACTAATCCGAGTTTGTAAGCGTTGCTTGCATTATGTCAAGGGAACTCGAACGCTCGCACGCTCGGCGAGCGGACCGATGGCCATGCCGACCGAGCTCGCCGACGGAGATGATCTGAGTCCAGTGAAGACCGTCTCCTCGCGAACCTCGAGGTGACCTAAATCCCGCGGCGTCATTGCCAAATTGCACGGAACAGACACCGCGTTCGGTCGCCGCCATCATGAGCGGTCCGAGCGCTGTACTACGCACCGCATACACGATCGTTTTCGCCCTCTCCACCGGCGCGGGAGGTGGACGGCGTCATGCCGAGACCAGCGTCCACCGGCTCATAAACACGGCTGGTCGACCCGTAGCCCGCATCGACGACGGCTTCCACCACGCTTGCGCCCGCACGCAGGCCCGCAGGTCGAGAACCGGCGACGCCCGACCCCCTTGGATGCGCTCATGTCTGACAGCGCACCCTGCCAGGCGGCGGTTTAATGACGCATCATCCGTCGCCCGGAGACGTCTTTGCCCGTTCTCCACCTGTTAGGTCATGCGCTTTGGATGGCATTCGTGATGTTTTGGGACATCTTCTGGGGACTGAGCCTGGGGTTTCTCTTTTCCGCCGTCATCGAAGAGATCGTCTCGAAGGACGAGATGTCGCGTCTGCTTCCCGATGCCGCGCCGCGCAGCATCCTGATCGCTGCCAGTCTGGGCGCTGCCTCGTCTTCGTGCTCGTACGCCGCGGTTGCAATGGCGCGGTCCATGGTACGCACGGGCGCAGACTTTACTGCGGCGATGGCCTTCCAGTTTGCCGCCACCAATTTGGTGTTGGAACTCGGCGTGCTCTTGATCGTACTTTTGGGCTGGCAATTCGGCGTGGCAGAGTTCGTCGGTGGGCCGATCATGATCGTGCTCCTGGTGCTGATTTTCCGACTGACGCTCGAGCCGCAACGAAAAGAGGCCGCTCTCGCCCAGGCGAGGCGGAATGCGGCAGGCTCGATGGAAGGGCACGCGCAAATGTCCATGATGAAACACCAGGGCCGATGGCAGGATCGGCTGAGATCGCGCGCAGGCTGGATCGCGATCAGTCATGGTTTCGTGATGAACTGGGCGATGCTGTGGAAGGACGTCCTGGCCGGTGTGCTGGTCGCTGGCGCGTTGAGTGCATGGGTGCCAGACCCCGCATGGCGATCACTGTTCTTGACGGCGCACCCCGTGGCAGCGTCGATCTGGGGCGCATTTCTGGGACCCTTGATCGCGATCGCCTCCTTCACCTGTTCGGTCGGTAATATTCCCTTTGCCGCCGTTCTATGGAAAGGCGGGATCAGCTTTGGCGGGGTGATCGCCTTCATTTTCGGCGATCTCATCATTCCACCGATACTGAACATCTATCGGAAATACTACGGCGGCCGGATGACCTGGTATTTGGCGATCACTTTCTACCTGGTCATGGTGGCCTCGGCGCTGCTGGTGGAAGGACTGTTCGCGATGTTGCACCTCGTACCCCAGGGGGTGCGGCACGGACTGGCGGAGGAGGGTATTCGCTTCAACTACACCACCATTTTGAACATCCTGTTTGCTGCGCTCGGCCTCGGCCTCTACATCCTTTATGCTCGAACCGGCGGTCCCAAGATGATGCGGGAAATGGCGGATAGCCATGGCGAGCACGGGGACACTGCGTGATAGGCTCGCTCGTGCGGGAGGCCGCTCAGATGCTGTTTTTAGGGAGATAGGCATGTCGAATCACCACCAGAAATTCTATATCAACGGCGCATGGGTGGACCCCGTGGTGCCACGGCTGCTCGACGTCATCAATCCCGCAACGGAGCTTGCCTACACGCAGATCGCCATGGGCGGTGCGGCGGACGTTGACCGGGCGGTGGCCGCCGCCAAATCGGCATTCCCCCGTTTTTCGTGCACCCGGCGCGAGGCACGCCTGGGCTTTTTACGCAAAGTGCTGGAGCTGTACAACGCCCGCCAGGAAGAGATCGCCGAGGCGGTGAGCGATGAGATGGGGGCGCCCCTGCAATTTGCGCGCGAGGCGCAAGTCTGGGCGGGCCGAGTACACCTCGAGGCCACCCTGAAATCCTTGGAGACTCTCGAGTTCTCCTCTCGTCGTGGGAGCACGTGCATCGTCCGCGAGGCCATCGGCGTGGTGGGCCTGATCACTCCCTGGAACTGGCCGCTCAACCAAATCGTCTGCAAGGTTGCGCCCGCCATCGCGGCCGGCTGCACCATGGTGCTCAAACCGAGCGAAGTCGCGCCGATCAGCGGCATCATTTTTGCCGAAATCATGCACGAAGCCGGGCTGCCGCCCGGCGTGTTCAACTTGCTCAGCGGCGACGGTCCGGGCGTCGGCGAGCCCCTGTCCAAGCATCCGGACGTGGCGATGATGTCGTTCACGGGATCGACCCGCGCCGGTGTGCTCGTGGCCAAGGCGGCGGCCGACACCGTCAAGCGCGTCGCCCAAGAACTGGGCGGAAAGTCCGCCAACCTCATTCTGGCGGATGCCGACCTCGAAGATGCGGTCAGCCGTGGCGTCGCGGCCTGCTTTGCCAACAGCGGCCAATCCTGCGATGCGCCCACCCGGATGTTCGTTCCCGAAAACCGTCACGCCGAAGCGTTGGAAATCGCCCGGGCCGCCGCCGCAGGCCACCGCGTCGGCACGCCCCGCGCCGCGGATACCGTGCTGGGACCGGTCGTCAGCCGCGTGCAATTCGAGAAAATCCAAAAGCTCATTCAAACCGGGATCGATGAAGGCGCGACACTCGTCGTGGGCGGTACCGGCCGGCCGGAGGGCCTCGAGCGCGGGTACTACGTCCGGCCTACCGTCTTCGGCGACGTACGCCATGAAATGACGGTTTCCCGGGAGGAGATCTTCGGACCCGTGCTGTCCATCCTTCCCTACCGGACGGAACAGGAGGCGATCGACAAGGCGAATGATTCCGACTACGGGCTTGCGGCCTACATTTGTTCGACGAACATGGAACATGCCCGGGAAGTAGCGGGCGAGCTGCGTGCCGGCAGCGTCAACATCAACTATCCGGACTGGGATACCCACGCGCCCTTCGGCGGGTACAAGCAGTCCGGCAATGGCCGAGAATATGCAGACTGGGGCATTGCCGAGTTTCTGGAGACCAAGGCGATCATCGGCTACGGCGCTGCGTGATGTCTCAGCGTAAGCGGTAAGCAGGCGGCGTTTTTCCCGTTGACTGAAGATCTGGACGCGCCTGTGAAAAAACACCTCGCCGCCAACCCATCCCGATCTGACTTGAACAACTTTCCCACGTAATCACGCACACCAATCGTCGGCGTCGCGGGGCCTCGTGGCTTGCGGAGTCGGGGATGCACTTTACATATTGCTTCGTCGGCCTGCTGCTGCGCCAGGTTGCGAAATCTTACGGCAAGCAGCACGCGGCCAAGACCTGCCCTTTGCGGTCTTGAAATGACTGCCACGAAGCAGTCATTCGCTGCCTCGGGTAAGCTAGCGGGACACGTTAAGAAGGCAGCGATAACAAACCTTATGCCTAACGCCGTTTCATTCGTTTTGACCGAGGTCGAATTCGTCGAAGGGACGATGATTACCAAGACATGGACGGCGAGACGTTGGCTCCTTGTTGCCGTAGTTCCGACGGTTATTTATCTTGTCTTTGGCCTGTATATGACCAAGTCAACCGATTTGCGCCCCATGGGCATTGCAATCATTGCTTTCGTGCCGTTGTTATGGATATTTGGATTTTTTGCCTTGCACTATCTATTGCCTTATCGGGCGAGAAAGGCGTTTAAGTTACGGAAGCATCTTTCGACAGAACTCTCGTGGGACGCTGATGGATTCCGAGTAACGACCGAGAGGGGCAGTGGCATTACACCATGGTCGGAAGTTCCGAAATGGCGTGAGGGGCCTGGGGTCATCCTGCTTTTCCTAACACCACCTCTGTACATAAATGTTCCCAAGCGAGCGTTCCAAGAGCGTGACCTCGCGGACTTCATTGGCTGTCTCAAGCAGCGAGTCAGTCCCGAGGCTGCAGTTGGGTGATCGCGGCGCAAAGCCGACGTTGACCAAGGACGGCTCAGGGTCGGCAGGAGTCCGCCGCGACGATCTCCGATATCATTCTAGCCGTTGGGCATTAACCAGTTTAGCGAAGTTGCGGTCGAATGTAGCAACCGGCAAGTGGCCGGCTTTTCTTGCAATCTCCAGCACGAGACAGTCCGAAAATTCCACGGCTGAGCGCCCACGAAAATGGGCTAGCGCCGCAGCGACGACATCCGCGTCCTGCAGGCTCAGCTCGTTATGATTCAATAGCATCTCAACGGTCGTTGCGATCTGCGCACGAGAAAGATCATATACCGAGTCCAAGACCCACAGCG
>CAZZYJ010000231.1:0-5539 GCA_964658215.1 uncultured Steroidobacteraceae bacterium
CCCCCCGCGGCCGGTTTCCGGGTACGCGGTGCGACGCCCGGTCGGTATGCAAGGTGCACGATGCCGGCGTCGCGGGCGGCATTGCCCTGCGCCACCGCGAGAAACGCCCCGGCGCCCAATCGTCGCAGCTGCGGCTCGCCATAGAACCGGTACCCGAGATTCAGGCGCCTCGCCAAAGACTGCAACAAGCGCCGGTAGCCCGCGGCGTCGAGCGTGTTCGGCGGCAGCGCGGTCAGCCACCGCGCCAGATTGTTGCCCGCCGCCGTCGCGAGGTGCATGTCCAGATCGGCAATCTTGCGCGGCGCCACGAGGTCGATGCGCATGAGCGCCGCCCCGGCCTTGGGTTCGCTCTTGAACGTGGCGAAGCGGAATTGGGCCGCTTCGAGCGCCGCGACGAGGGCGGCGAGCGCCTCGCCGGCGAGCGCCTGACGGCAACCCTGCTGCCACAGCAGCAGCGTCGCGGGCTCGCCGTCCAAGGCCAGCCGCGCCACCCGCCCGGCGTGCTGCAGGCGTTCGAAGGGGGTGGCGGTGTCGGCGGCAAAGACCACGAAAAGCAGTGTTTGCGCGGACGTTCCCACGCGCAACTGCAGGCTGTCACCCGGCCTGCGGCCCTTGCGCGCATGCAGTTCGCGAAGAACGGCTCCGGACGGCAACGCGGCCCAATCCTCGGCCGTCGGCGCCAGGGGCAGCACCGCGATGGCGCAGGCGTAGCGCGCGAGTTTCAACGCATTGGGTCGCGCGCTCAAGTGGCGCACGGGAACCAGCAGGGATTCGAGGGGCAGGCGGATCGGCATATCAATAATTGCAGGGCGCGCCCTGTCGGTGGGGCCGGCCCACGGAGTCCCTGGCTTGACCGTGAAAAACCAAACGCTGAAAATAGCGCTCCCAACACCGCAGTGGCAGTTCGCGCACCGGCGCTGTAACGTGCCTGCCATCTTAACAGGACACGTCGGACTGCGCATGGGCGCTGCCGGCGCAAGGCTTCCCTATGACGCAGACTTCCCCTTTCGAAGACATCGATCCCACTGAAACGCAGGAGTGGTTGGAATCCATCGATTCCGTGCTGCGTGCGCAGGGGCCGCAGCGGGCCCACTTTCTGCTCGAAAAACTGGTCGACTTCACCCGTCGCTCCGGCACCTATCTGCCGTTCAAACCGAACACGGCGTACCTCAACACCATCTCGAAGGCGCAGGAGCCGGAATATCCGGGCGACCGTTCGCTGGAGCGGCGCAACGAGGCGTACATGCGCTGGAATGCACTGGCCATGGTGGTGCAGGCCAACCGGGTGAGTTCCGAGTACGGCGGCCACATCGCGAGTTATGCCTCCGCCGCCACGCTGTACGAGGTGGGCTTCAACCATTTCTGGCGCGCGAAGAGCGCCGCCCATCCGGGCGACATGGTGTTCATGCAGGGGCACAGTGCGCCCGGAATCTATGCGCGTGCGTACATGGAGGGGCGCCTGGACGAGAGCCAGTTGCTGCGTTTCCGCCAGGAGGTCCGCGGCGGCGGTCTGTCTTCGTACCCGCATCCATGGCTGATGCCCGACTTCTGGCAGTTTCCCACCGTGTCGATGGGCCTGGGTCCCATGACGGCGATCTTCCAGGCGCGCTTCATGCGGTATCTCGAGCATCGCGGCATCGTGCCGCCGTCCGACCGCAAGGTCTGGGCGTTTCTGGGCGACGGCGAGATGGACGAGCCCGAGTCCATGGGCGCGCTCACCATGCCGGTGCGCGAGAAGCTCGACAATCTCGTGTTCGTCATCAATTGCAATCTGCAGCGCTTGGACGGACCCGTGCGTGGCAACGGCAAGATCATCCAGGAGCTCGAAGCGGCCTTCCTCGGCGCTGGCTGGAACGTCATCAAGGTGCTGTGGGGATCGCGCTGGGATCCCCTGCTGGAACGCGATCAGAAGGGTTTGCTCAAGCGTCTGATGGAGGAGTGCGTCGACGGTGAGTATCAAAACTTCAAGTCCAAGGGCGGTGCCTACACGCGCGAGCATTTCTTCGGCAAGTACCCCGAGCTCAAGGAAATGGTGGCCAACATGTCGGACGAGGAGATCTGGCGCCTGAACCGCGGCGGGCACGATCCCCAGAAGGTGTACGCGGCGTACGCCTCGGCCGTCGCGCACAAGGGCGCGCCCACGGTGATCCTCGCCAAGACGGTGAAAGGCTTCGGGCTCGGCAAGGCGGCGGAGGGACTGAATTCCTCCCACCAGCAGAAGAAACTCGGCTTGGAGGCGTTGCGGGCCGTACGCGACCGCTTCAACATTCAGATCTCCGACGAAGAGATCAGCGGCCTCACGTTTCGCAAGCCCGCCCCGGAAAGCGAGGAGATGCAGTACCTGCAGGAGCGGCGCGCAGCGCTCGGCGGCTACGTTCCCCAGCGCAGTTCCGCTTCGCCGCCGCTGGTGGTGCCGCCGCTCGAAGCCTTCAGCGCCCTGCTCGACGGTACCGCGGATCGCGAGATCTCGACCACCATGGCCTTGGTGCGAATCCTCACGACCCTGATCAAGGACAAGAACGTCGGCCGTCATATCGTGCCCATCGTCCCCGACGAGGCGCGCACCTTCGGCATGGAGGGCATGTTCCGCCAGGTCGGCATCTACTCGTCCGTGGGCCAGCTCTACACGCCGCAGGATGCCGACCAGCTCATGTTCTACCGCGAGGACAAACAGGGTCAGATTCTCGAGGAGGGCATCAACGAGGCCGGCAGTCTGTGTTCCTGGCTGGCCGCGGCGACGGCGTATTCGAACCACGGCGTGAGCATGGTGCCGTTCTACATCTATTATTCGATGTTCGGCTTCCAGCGCGTCGGCGATTTCATCTGGGCCGCGGCGGACAGCCAGGCACGCGGATTTCTGGTGGGCGGCACCGCCGGACGCACCACGCTCGCCGGCGAGGGTCTGCAGCATCAGGACGGGCACAGCCACCTGCTCGCGAGCACCGTGCCGAACTGCGTGGCCTACGATCCCACCTACGCCTACGAGCTGGCGGTGATCGTGCAGGACGGCATGCGCCGCATGTATGCCGAGCAGGAGAGCGTCTTTTACTACATCACCTGCATGAACGAAAACTATGCCCATCCGGCGATGCCGGCCGGCGCCGCACAGGGCATCCTGAACGGCATGTACCGGCTGCTGAAGGGCGGTCCGTCGAAGGTGCGGGTTGCGCTGTTCGGCTCGGGCACCATCCTGCGGGAGGTGCTCGTTGCCGCCGAACTGCTCGAGAAGGACTACGGCGTGGCGGCGGACGTCTATTCCGTGACGAGTTTCAGCGAACTGCGCCGCAATGCGCTCGCCGTCGAGCGTTGGAATCTCCTTCACCCGAACGCGCCGCAGAAGGAGAGCTACATCAGCCAGACGCTCAAGGGCTGCGAGGGCCCGTTCGTCGCGTCCACCGATTACATGAAAACCGTCGCCGATCAGATAAGACAATGGGTGCCGGGTCATTACGCCGTGCTCGGTACCGACGGCTTCGGCCGCAGCGACTCGCGTGCCGAGTTGCGCCGCTTCTTCGAGGTGGACCGACATTACGTCGTCATCGCCGCGCTCAAGGCGCTGGCCGACGAGGGCAGGCTCGGCCTGGAGACGGTGAGCGAGGCCATGCTGAAATTCGGCATCGATCCCGAGAAACCCAACCCGTTGACGGTCTAGGAAGAGTTCGTGGCAACACCCATCGAGGTTCTGGTTCCCGACATCGGCGGTTTCAAGGACGTGATCGTGATCGACGTGCTGGTCAAGGACGGTCAGCAGGTCGAGAAGGAAACGCCGTTGATCACCATCGAGACCGAAAAGGCGGCGATGGACGTCCCCTCGCCGGCGGCGGGGCGCATCGCCCAGGTCAGGCTCGTCCCGGGCAGCAAGGTGTCCGAGGGGTCCTTGATCCTGACGCTCGAGGTGGCGACGGTTGCGGTCGCTGCCCGGGGAGCGACGCCGCCCGCCGCCGACCGTCCCGCAACGCCGCCTGCCACCCCGGTGCCCGCAGCCGCCACGGCGGTGCCCGCAGCCGCCACGGTAAACACCGACGGCGATGCGGGTGCGGCTGCCGCGAAGGCAGACACAGCCGCGGCGAGCACCATGGCCACGGCGAGCAGCGCGACCACGGCCGGTGCTGCGCCCGTCGCGCCGTCCGCCCCGCGCGGCTCGCCGGTCATCGACGAGCAGGCATTCTCCCGGGCCTACGCCAGCCCGTCGGTGCGAAAATTCGCGCGCGAACTCGGCGCGGATCTCGGCCACATCCACGGCACGGGGCCCAAGGGGCGCATCACCGATACGGACGTCAAGGCCCACGTCAAGAGCATATTGTCGATTCCGCCCGCGTCGGCCTCGGGAACGGGACTGCCCAAGGTGCCCGACGTCGATTTCGCCAAATTCGGCGCCGTCGAGGTGCAGCCGCTGTCGCGCATCCAGCGAATCTCCGGGGCCCGTCTGCAGGCGAGCTGGGTCAATCTGCCGCACGTCACCCAGCACGACGATGCGGACATCACGGAGCTGGACGAAACGCGCAGGAGCCTCGGCAAGAAGGTGGCCGAGGAGGGCGTCAAGCTCACCCCGCTGGTGTTCATCATCAAGGCCTGTCTCATCGCGCTGCAAAAGTTTCCGCGCTTCAATGCATCGCTCGATGCCTCCGGCGAAAATCTCGTGTTCAAGAAATACTTTCACCTGGGGTTCGCGGCGGACACGCCGAACGGTCTGGTCGTGCCGGTGATTCGCGATGCGGACCGCTTGAGCATCGTCGAGATCGCCCGGTCCCTCGCCGAACTGTCCGCCAAGGCGCGCGCCGGCAAGCTCAAAGCGGCCGAGATGCAGGGCGGCAGCTTCACCATCTCGAGCCTCGGCGGCATCGGCGGCACCGCCTTCACCCCCATCATCAACGCCCCCGAGGTGGCCATCCTGGGTGTTTCCCGCGCCACGCTCAAGCCGGTCTATGAGCGCGGCGCCTTTCTGCCCAGACTCATGCTGCCGCTGTCCCTGTCCTACGATCACCGGGTGATCGACGGCGCGGAAGCCGCGCGTTTCATCGTGTTCCTGGCGAAGACTTTGAGCGACGTGAAGGCCTGGGCATGAGCCTCGTCGAGGTCCGCATTCCCGACATGGGCGAATCGAAGGGCGTCATGGTGCTCGAAGTGCTGGTCGCCCCCGGCACCCAGGTCAAGGTCGATGATCCGCTCATCGCCCTGGAGACCGACAAGGCGTCGATGGACGTGCCCTCGCCCGTGGCGGGCGTGATCCGATCCATCGACGTCAAGAAGGGGGACGAGGTGGTGGCCGGCACGTTGATCGCGATGGTGGAGGTCGTGGCGGCGGAGCAATCCGCCACCGGCCCCGCCGCAGGCGACGCAGCACCCGGCGCGGCGCCTGCCGGCGCAGGCCCCCCCGCCGTGCCGGCTGTGCTTCTGGCGGCCGACGCGGTGCCTGCCGCCGTCCCCGCCCCGGCGCCGCTGATCGCCACCGCGCCGCCCAGCACGCACCGCAGACCCTCCTCCTCGGCGATCGCGACGTGGCGCTGCGTCGGCCACCCCGACCCGGGCCGGAACCACC
>CAZZYJ010000232.1:0-5507 GCA_964658215.1 uncultured Steroidobacteraceae bacterium
CGGTCCCGTGGAATGCCCCGTGGAGCCCACCATGGCCACTTCCTGGCCCTTGCGCACCATGTCGCCCTGCTTGACGAGCAATTTTTCATTGTGGCAGTAGCGGGTCGCGAGCCCGTTGCCGTGATTGATCTCGACCATCTCTCCGAAGCCCGCGCGTTCGCCGGCGAACGTCACCAGGCCCGCCGCCACGGACGACACCCGGGTGCCCTCGGGACCGGCGAAATCGATGCCCTTGTGCACCGCCGTGTAACCCGTGAAGGGATCGGCGCGCCGGCCGAAATACGAGGAAATGAAGCCGTCCTGCACGGGGCGGCCCTGCGGCAGCACCTGCTGGTTCAACTCGCGGGTGAGGATCAGGTCCTCGAGCACGCCCAACTGCTGCTCGCGGCTCGACAGCTGTTCCTGCAGATCGTCCACCATGGCGGTGAGATTCGGCACCTGCGCCGGCTGCCCGTCCACGGCGCTCTCGCCGCCGATGGCGGCCGGGTTGCTGAAATCGAACTCGCCGTCCTTGAGGTTGGCCATGCGGGTGAGGCGCTTGCCCAAGGCATTCAGCCGGATCACGTTGGCATTCATCTGCCCGACGTGCATGGCCAGAACGTTCACTTTCTCCTGCAACACGTGGCGAACCTCGTCGATCTGGGCCTCCTGGCGCACCAGCTCCGCCGACCAGCCGCCGAGCTGGTCGATGGGGTTCGGGCCGCGGTGGCGCACGCCGAGGCCGACGCCCACCGAGAACGCACCGCCCACGACCAGGACCACCAGCGACAACGCCGCGGCCAGCACCAGCGGATGCCGCAGTTCGACCTGCTTGATGCGACCCGTTTTCCGACCGACGAAAATGACGTTCATAGAGTGCCGAGAACTATGCAGAATAAGGAATCTCAAAACAAGGAATTCCCACACCCCTTGACCATAACATGCACCCGACGCCGTTCGAGGCCCCGTGTCCAAAACTAGAACGATCAAGGAGTTATTGGCGGGCGGCGGCGCCCGGCTGAGCGCGCTCACCGAACGCCGCGAACGGCGCAGCCGCGTGTTGGAACACGTCCGCCAGGCGTTGCCTGCACCCATCGCCGCAAGCCTGGTCTCGGCGGGACTCGAAGGCGCCACGCTCACGGTGGGCGTCGACAGCGCCGCCTGGGCCTCCCGGCTGCGTTATCTCACCGACGCGCTGCGCACGGACATGGCTATCGCGCTCGGCATGCCCATCGAGGCCGTGCGCATCAAGGTGGTGCCGGCGCTGCGCGCCAAGGGCTGAGGACGGGCGACGATCCCGGGGCGCCCCGCCCGCACGCGGGGCCGACCCTCGCGCTGGCCCGGCCGTCGGGGGGCCGCCTATCCCCCGGTGGGCGCCTTTCACGCCCTCGCCGCCGCCGCCTCCACGTAACTGATCGGCGCGTCCGCCAGGCTGTCGAAGGTGACTTCCTGCCAGGCGCCCTGCGTGCCGATGAGCGTGCGCAGCAGTTTGTTGTTGAGGGCGTGCCCCGACTTGAAGCCGCTGAACTCGCCGATCAGGCTGTGTCCGAGCAGGTACAGATCGCCGATGGCGTCCAGGATCTTGTGTTTCACGAACTCGTCCTCGTAGCGCAGGCCGTCCTCGTTCAGCACCCGGTAATCGTCGAGCACGATGGCGTTGTCCAGGTTGCCGCCAAGCGCGAGGTTGCGTGATCGCAGGCTCTCGAGGTCGCGCATGAAGCCGAAGGTGCGCGCGCGGCTCACCTCGCGCAGGAACGACGTGGTCGAGAAGTCCATCGACGCCACCTGCGAGTGCTTCTTGAAGATGGGATGGTTGAACTCGATCTCGAAATTGACCTTGAACCCGTCGTAGGGGTCGAAACGCGCCCATTTGTCGCCGTCGTCCACCCGCAGACTCTCGAGGATGCGGATGAAGCGCTTGGGCGCCTTCTGCTCCTCGATGCCCGCCGATTGCAGGAGGAACACGAACGGCCCCGCGCTGCCGTCCATGATGGGCACTTCGCCCGCGCTGACTTCCACCAGCGCGTTGTCGATGCCGAGCCCGGCGAGCGCCGACAACAGATGCTCCACCGTGGAGATCTTGACCTCCCCCGAGTGCAGGGTGGTGCCCATCATGGTGTCGCCCACGTTCTCGGCGTGCGCCTTGATGTCGACGGGCTGGTCGAAATCGGTGCGACGGAACACGATTCCCGTATCGGGTGCGGCGGGCCGCAAGGTCATGAGTACCTTCTTGCCCGTGTGTAGCCCCACCCCCGTCGCGCGAATCGAATTCTTCAATGTTCTTTGATTCAGCATCTAATGAAAACCGGGCCAGCCGGCCTATTTAAAAGTGACACAAAGGTACCATAGGCCGGTCAGAAGCCTGAAATCGCAAATAGTTCAAAACGGGGGCCCCTGTAGTCCAAAAACCACAAGCACGGGGCCCCGGCCGCCACGAGGGCGGCGCAGAGGAGGGTCGAACCGACCGCCTTAGTCCGCCTGCCGGCGCAGGAACGCCGGAATGTCCAGCAGATCGTCGCTCTCGACGTCGGGGCGCAGCCCGTCGCCCACGGCCCGCTGCCGCTGCACGGTGGGCCGGTCCAGGCTGGCATAATCCGTCGGCGCCATCGACGACTTCTGCTGGCGCACCACCCGCATGGTCGGCGCGGGGGCCATGACGGCCGCGGACGGCTGCGGCGCCGCCGAGCGCATCACCGGCTTGCCGAGGCCCGTGGCCACCACGGTCACGCGGATCTGATTGGACATGTCCGGGTCGATGACGGTGCCGACCACGACGGTGGCGTCGTCGGACGCGAACTGCTTGATGACGTTGCCCACTTCCTGGAACTCGCCGATGGACAGGTCCATGCCTGCCGTGACGTTCACCAGGATGCCCTGCGCGCCCGCGAGGTTGATGTCCTCGAGCAGCGGGCTGGAGATGGCCGCTTCGGCCGCCTCGCGCGCGCGGTCCTCGCCCGACGCCACGCCCGAGCCCATCATCGCCATGCCGGTCTCCGACATCACGGTGCGCACGTCGGCGAAATCGACGTTGATCAGACCCGGCCGCGTGATGAGTTCGGCGATGCCCTGCACGGCGCCCTGCAGCACCGTGTTGGCGGCCTTGAACGCATCGAGCAGAGTGGTGTTGCTGCCGAGCACCGCGAGCAGCTTCTGGTTCGGAATGGTGATCAGCGAGTCGACGTACTTGCCGAGCTCCATCATGCCCTGGTCGGCGACGCGCGAGCGCTTGTTGCCTTCCATCTCGAAGGGCCGCGTGACCACGGCCACCGTCAGGATGCCGAGCTCCTTGGCCACCTGCGCGACCACCGGCGCCGCGCCCGTGCCCGTGCCGCCGCCCATGCCGGCGGTGATGAACAGCATGTCGCAGCCCTGGATCAGCTCGACGATGCGGTCGCGGTCCTCCATGGCGGCCTGGCGGCCCACCTCGGGATCGGCGCCCGCTCCCAATCCCTTGGTGATGTTGCAGCCGATCTGCAGGGCGGTGCGCACCTTGGAGTGCTTGAGTGCCTGCGCGTCGGTGTTGATGCAGATGAAATCCACGCCCTCGAGGCCCGCGGTGACCATGTGCGACACGGCGTTGCCGCCGCCGCCGCCCACGCCGAGCACCTTGATGACGGCATTCTGACTGTAAGAGTCCATCAGTTCGAACATTCCTCTCTCCTAATCGGTTGTTGTCTTAAAAATTGCCCTGAAACCAGGCCTTCATGCGTTCCAAAATCGATTTCAAGCCGCCGCCGAGCAGCGGCGTGTCGGCGCGCTGCAGCGCGAGGGTGCTCTTCGCGTACAGCAGCAGGCCGACGCCGGTGGCGTGGATGGGATTGCTCACCACGTCGACGAGGCCGCTCACGTACTGCGGCACCCCCAGGCGCACCGGCATGTGGAACACCTCCTCGGCGAGTTCCACGGCGCCCTCCATCTTGGCGCTGCCGCCGGTGAGCACGATGCCTGTGGCCACCGCCTCTTCCAGACCCGCGCGGCGCAGCTCGTCGCGGATCAGGCCGAACAGCTCTTCGTAACGTGGCTCGACGATCTCGGCGAGCGTCTGCCGCGCGAGCCGCCGCGGCGGCCGGTCGCCCACGCTCGGCACCTCGATGGTCTCGTCCGGGTTCGCCAGCTGCGACAGCGCACAGGCGTACTTGATCTTGATGTCCTCGGCGTACTGCGTCGGCGTGCGCATGGAGACCGCGATGTCGTTGGTCACCTGGTCGCCCGCGATCGGGATCACCGCCGTGTGCCGGATGGCGCCGCCGCCGAACACCGCGATGTCGGTGGTGCCGCCGCCGATGTCGACCACGCACACGCCCAGGTCCTTCTCATCGTCGGTGAGCACGGCGTAGCTCGAGGCCAGCTGTTCGAGCACGATGTCGTCGACGCTCAGGCCGCAGCGCTGCACGCACTTGACGATGTTCTGCGCCGCGCTGTCCGCGCCGGTGACGATGTGCACCTTCGCCTCCAGACGCACGCCGGACATGCCGATGGGGTCGCGGATGCCCTCCTGCGCGTCGATGATGTATTCCTGCGGCAGCACGTGCAGGATCTTCTGGTCGGCGGGAATGGCCACCGCCTTCGCCGCATCGATCACGCGGTCGACGTCCCCCTGCACCACCTCCTTGTCCTTGATGGCGACGATGCCGTGCGAATTGAGGCTGCGCACGTGGCTGCCGGCGATGCCGGCGTACACCGAGTGGATCTCGCAGCCCGCCATCAGCTCGGCCTCCTCCACGGCTCGCTGGATGGACTGCACGGTCGACTCGATGTTCACCACCACGCCCTTTTTCAGTCCGCGCGAGGGGTGGCTGCCGATGCCGATGATCTCGAGCGCGCCGTCCGGCTTGAGCTCGCCGACGATGGCCACGACCTTGCTCGTGCCGATGTCGAGGCCCACCACCAGATTGCGATCTGAACGCTTTGCCATGACTGCCGTGTTCCTTTAAGCGTCGCTGTCGTCGGTGCGTTTGAGGGGCGTGCCCGCCGGTGCTTCCGGCCGGCGCCAGCCGATCGCGAAGCCGTTCGAATAGCGCATGTCCACGTACGTGATCTCCGTCACGCGATGCGCGATCACCTGCGAGGCGGTGCGGATGAAGCGGTCGAGCCGGGCGTCCACGTCGCGCCGTCCGAGCCGCACCGTGACGCCGCTGTCCAGGTCGATTTCCCAGCCGCCTCGCTCGTCGAGGCGCAGCGCCGCGATGCGCATGCCGGCCTCGAGCATGCGTCCCTGCGCCGCGAGGTAGCGCTGCGCCACCTGCAACTGCGTGCCGTCGGGCCCGCTCAGGCGCGGCAGCTCGGCGGGCACGTGCGTGGCTTCGCGCACGAACACCTGGCCGCGCGTGTTCAAGAGGCCGGCGTCGCCCCAGCGCGCCACCGCCGTCTCCTCGGTGAGCGTCACGTGCAGGCTGTTGGGCCAGCGGCGCTGCACCCGCGCGTGGTCCACCCACGGCACCGACTCGATGGCGCGCTGGATGTCGTCGAGGTTCGCCGACAGGAAACCGGTCTGCGCGAAGGGCGCCACCGCCTTCTCGATCTGACCC
>CAZZYJ010000233.1:0-5500 GCA_964658215.1 uncultured Steroidobacteraceae bacterium
GTTCGCGGTGGCCGCCATCGGCTCGATGATGGAACTCGCCGCCGCCGGCGATGGTGCGACGGGCGGCGCCGGCAACGCGGGCACACGCATGGGCCTGTGGGGCGCGGCGCAGGCCATCGCCTTCGCCCTGGGCGGTCTGCTCGGCACCGGCATCGTCGATGTCACGCGACATTATTCGGGCACGCCGACGCAGGCCTTCGGCTGCGCGTTCGGCGTCGAAGCCTCGTTGTTCTTCCTCGCCGCCGCGGTCGCGGCGCGAGTCGGCTCCCTGCAACCGCGCGGCAGCGCGCTCCTCACGGCGGTGATCGCATGAGTATTCAGACCTTTGATGTGGTGGTGATCGGCGGCGGCCCCTCCGGCGCCACGGCGGCGACGGACTTGGCGCGCCGCGGGCTGCACGTGTGCCTGTTGGACAAGGCCGGACGGATCAAACCCTGCGGGGGCGCAATACCGCCACGGCTGATCGAAGAATTCGAGATTCCCGAACGTTTGTTGGTGGCCCGAATTCATTCGGCGCGGATGATTTCGCCCGCGCACGTGGCGGTGGACATGCCCATCGAAGGCGGCTTCGTCGGCATGGTGGATCGGGAAAGTTTCGATGCCTGGCTGCGCGAGCGGGCTGCGGCGACGGGTGCCGAGGTGCGGTGCGGCACCTTCGTCGAAGTAAGCCGTGACGAGGAGGGCGTCGCGCTCGTGCATTATCGCGTAGGTAGCGCCGCCGCGGTACGCGTCCGCGCACGCGCCATCATCGGGGCGGACGGTGCGATGTCGGAGGTCGCCAGGCAGTGCATCCCCGGCGCCGACAAGATCCGTTATGTCGCCGCCTACCACGAAATCATTCGCGCGCCGCAAGCGTCCGGTCAGCACTATGCGGCGACGCGATGCGACGTGTTTTACCAGGGTGCCCTGTCGCCGGATTTTTACGCCTGGATATTCCCGCACGGCGACACGGCGAGCGTGGGCGTGGGCAGTGCGCGCAAGGGCTTCTCGCTGCGCTCCGCGGTGAACGAGTTGCGGGCGTCGACCGCGCTCGCGGGCTTCGAGACGGTGCGCCGCGAAGGCGCGCCGATTCCCATGAAACCGCTCAAGCGCTGGGACAACGGCCGCGACGTCGTACTGGCCGGCGATGCGGCCGGCGTGGTGGCGCCGGCGTCGGGGGAGGGGATTTATTACGCCATGGCGGGCGGTCGTCACGCCGCATGCGCGGTCGCGCAGTTGCTCGCGACCGGCGATGCACGCGCGCTGCGTGCGGCGCGCAGGGACTTCATGAAGGCGCACGGCATGGTGTTCTGGGTGCTCGGCATCATGCAGCGTTTCTGGTACTCGACCGACAAGCGCCGCGAGCGCTTCGTGAGCATCTGCCGCGATCCGGACGTTCAGCGCCTGACGTGGCAGGCCTACATGCACAAGAAGCTGGTGCGCGCGAAGCCGTTCACGCATCTGCGCATCTTTGCGAAAGACATGGCGCATCTGCTGGGCTTCGTCAGGGCATGAGACGGGCTGGCGCGGCCTGCGCGGCCCGCGCGGCGTGCGCACCGTGAACTCGCCGGCGAACGGCGGGATCGTCGATTTCGTGCTCGGCTTCATGGTCGTCGAGTTAATCGTATTGATAATCGTTCGCATGAAGATGCATCACGGCGTGCAACCGCGCGACCTGCTCGTCAGCATGGGCGCCGGCGCCGCATTGTTGATGGCGTTGCGCGGTGCAATCCACGGCGACGTCGGGCAGTCGCTGCTTTTTTGGCTGTTCATCGCACTGCTCTTTCACGTTTGGGACCTGACACGGCGGTGGACCACGCGGCGAACGCCGTGACGTTTCGCGCGCTGCAATAAACGATTAATATTTATTTACAGTACCGCGCGGTCGAAAGCGGGAAGATGATTTGTCCCAAACACCGATAGGATTTCACGATGCAACATAAATATTCACGCCGGGCTATCGTCAAGGGCGGCCTGATCGTCGGCGCTCTGGTGCCGACGTTGGGTCTGGTCGGCACGGCGGGCGCCGCGGCGCTGCCCATGCTGGATCCCGCCGATCCCACGGCCAAGGCCTTGGGGTTCGTCAGCGACACCACCAAGGCCGACGCGGCGGCCAACCCCACGCACAAGCCCACGCAGAAATGCGGCACCTGCGCGCAGTTCCAGGGCAAGGCGACGGATGCGAGCGCCGGCTGCAACATATTCGCGGGCCACAGCGTTCCGGCGGGCGGCTGGTGCAAGGTCTGGGCGCAAAAGCCCGGCGCCTGATCCCCTGTGATGGCGGGAGCACGCGGCGGCGTGTGTTCCCGTCCGTCTTCTCTGTGTCGTGGCTGCCGCCACGCGATGGTTGCGGTACAGTCGAGGTTTGACCGCCGGGTGCCTCATGAACGCCGTCGCCGATACTGCCGCCGCTTCCCTACTGCCGAGTCCTTCCGCGCGTTCCCTGATCGAGCGTCTGATCGGGTTTCGTACCGTGTCGCGCGACTCGAACCTCGGTCTCATCGAATGGGCACGTGATTATCTCGCGGGCCACGGTGCGACCACCCGACTCACATACGACGCCGCCGGCAAGAAGGCGAATCTATTCGCCACCCTCGGCGACTCGAACGAGCCCGGACTGATCCTGTCCGGCCACACCGACGTGGTGCCGGTGGACGGGCAGGACTGGCACACGGATCCCTTCCTCGCCGTCGAGCGCGACGGGAAATTGTTCGCGCGCGGCTCCGCCGACATGAAGGGGTTCATCGGCATCGCGCTCGATGCGGCGCCCAAATTCGTCGCCGCGCTCAACGCCGGGCGGCTCGACGTGCCGCTGCACTATGCATTGAGCTACGACGAGGAGGTGGGTTGCCTCGGCGTGCGCGGCCTCATCCGTGATCTGCAGGCACAGGGCATCAGACCGGCGGGCTGCGTGGTCGGCGAGCCCACCTCGATGCAGCCCATCATCGCCCACAAGGGCACGCATCGTTTTCGCTGCGCCGTGCACGGCCGCGAGGCGCATTCGAGCTACGTGACCCATGGGGTCAACGCCATCGAGTATGCCGCGCGGCTGGTGGTGTTCATCCGTGACCTCGCCGACCGGCTCGCGCGCACCGAGCAGCGCGATTATGGCTTCACGGTGCCCTACTCGACGCTGTCCACCGGATTGATCCGCGGCGGCATCGCCGCGAACGTGGTGCCGAAGGACTGCGAGTTCCAATTCGACATGCGCACGCTGCCGAATGCGTCGGCCGATGCGTTGTATCAGGAGATACGGGTGCAGGCCGAGACGCTGACGCGCGAGATGCGCGGCATCGATCCCGGGTCGGGCATCGACCTCGTGTACGCGAGCCAGACCATCGGACTCGCGGCGGCGGAGACCGACGCCATCGTGCGCTGGGCGATGCAACTCACCGGCAGCACTGCCGCCGGCAAGGTTTCCTATGGCACCGAGGCCGGACTGTTCCAGCAGATGGGGGTGCCCACCGTGATCTGCGGGCCGGGTGACATTGCCGAGGCGCACCGCCCGAACGAGTTCGTCGCCCTCGAGCAACTGGCGCGCTGCGAGGCGTTCGTCGGCGACATCCTGGCTCACGGTTTCAAGGGCGCGGCACCACCGACCGCCACCCGCCCGGCCGCATGAATGCGCGGCCGCCGGTGACCACGACGCCATCGCGGCCGTCAACCGCAGCGCCATCGCAGCCGGTGAGCGCAGCTCCCTCGTCGCCGGTGACCATCGTGAAAGGCGCCTGCCCGCACGACTGTCCGGACACCTGCGCCCTGGAGGTGCACGTCCAGGACGGCGTCGCCCTCAAGGTGTCCGGCGCGGCGGCTCATCCGCCGACCGCCGGCGTGTTGTGCACCAAGGTCGCGCGTTACACGGAGCGTACTTATCACCGCGACCGGCTGCTGTATCCGCAGCGCCGGGTGGGCGCCAAGGGCGAGGGGCGATTCGAGCGCATCAGCTGGGACACTGCCATCCGCACCATCGCGGAGCGGCTCCAGCCCCTGGCCCTGCAGAACGCCGAACAGATTTTGCCCTACAGCTATGCGGGCACGATGGGGCTGGTGCAGGGCGACTCCATGTCCATGCGTTTCTTCCACAAACTCGGCGCAAGTCTTTTGGAGCGCACCATCTGCGCCGCCGCCGGTTCCGCGGGTCATCAGGTGACCTTGGGTGCGCGCGTCGGCATGGACATGGAAGTCGCCGACCAGGCGAAGCTCATCCTGTTCTGGGGCTCGAACGCCATCACTTCCAGCGTGCATTTCTGGGCGCGCGCCCAGCAGGCCAAACGGCAGGGCGCCACCCTGGTGGCCATCGATCCGTATCGTTCGCTGACGGCGGAGAAGTGCCAGCTCCACATCGCGCCGTTGCCGGGCACGGATGCGGCACTGGCGCTCGGCATGATGCACGTGCTCATCCGGGACAAACTGGTGGACCGCGACTACGTCGAGCGGCACACGCTCGGCTTCGACGGGCTCGCCGAACGTGCGGCGCAGTACGGGCCACAGCGCGTCGCCGATCTATGCGGCATCACCGGCGCGGAGGTCGAGTCGCTGGCGCACCTGTACGGCAGCACGCGTCCGGCGTTGATCCGCGTCAACTACGGCATGCAGCGCGCCCGTGGCGGCGGCATGGCCGTGCGCAACATCGCCTGTCTGCCGGCGCTGGTGGGCGCGTTTCGCGACGCCGCGGGCGGCCTGCTGATGTCCACCGGCGGCAACTTCGCGGTGGACGAGGCCGCGCTGACGCGCCCCGACTTGTTGGCCGGGCGCCGGCCGCGCACCGTCAACATGTCGACCATCGGGCGTGCGCTGCTCGATGAACGGGCGCTGCCCGTGAAAGCACTGATCGTCTACAACTCCAATCCCGTGGCTGTGGCGCCGGACTCGCAGCGCGTGGTCCGGGGTTTCGCCCGTGAGGATCTGTTCACGGTGGTGCTGGAACATTTCCAGACCGACACCGCGGACTATGCGGACATCCTGTTGCCGGCGACGACGCAGCTCGAGCACCTGGACGTGGTGAAACCCTACGGCCATTATTATCTTGTCGCCAACAATCCTGCCATCCAGGCGCTGGGGGAGGCGCGACCCAACACCGAAATTTTCCGCCTGCTGGCGCGCGCGATGGGCTTCACCGAGGCCTGCTTCGAGGACTCGGACGCGGTCATCGCGCAGGCGGCGCTCCCTGCGGACTGGGATTTGACCGACCTGCGTGCACGCGGCTGGCGCCGCGTCGGCGTCCCCGGCGCCGCGCGCTTCGCCGAGGGCGGCTTCGACACGCCGTCGGGAAAGGTCGAATTCGAGTCGGCGTCGATGCGTTCGCTCGGCTTCGACCCGCTGCCGGACTACATCGCGCCGCAGGAGGACACCCGCAGCGCGCTCGCGGCGCGCTATCCGCTGGCCATGATCTCGCCGCCCGCCCGCCATTTCCTCAACAGCAGCTTCGTCAACGTGCAGAGCCTGCGCGCCGTCGAAGGCGAGCCCTGGCTCGATCTGCATCCGGCGGACGCAGCGCCGCGCGGGGTGACCGATGGTGGTT
>CAZZYJ010000234.1:0-5490 GCA_964658215.1 uncultured Steroidobacteraceae bacterium
GCGCAGGCCGCCTACAAATACCGCGACGCCGACGGCCATTGGGTGTTCACCGATCAGCCTGCTCCGGCCGACACGCCGGGGGAGGCCATCGCCATCACCCGCGAGCACGCCGCGCTGCACGTCGTCATCGAGCCCGTGGCGGACGCACGCGAGATCCGCCTGGACGCCGTCAACGACTGCCTGTGTGTGGTCACCTTCCACGTCGAGGTCAAGCAGTCCGGCCTCGTCGGCGTCGTCACCGGCGACGTCTACGACTTCACCGTCGCACCGACCTCGCGCCGCACGCTGCTGCAGGGCGCCCGCACCGCGCCGGGCGCCGGCCTGAGCTACCGGTGGCAGGCCGCGCTCGGCGCCCCCGGCGCCGTCCACGCGCCCACCATGCCGTACCGCGTGCCGTTCGCCGTGGGCTCCACCTACCTCGTCAGCCAGGCCTTTCCGGACCGCATAACGCACACCGCGCCCGACAGCCTCTACGCGCTCGACATCGCGATGCCCGACAACACGCCGGTGTACGCGGCGCGCGAGGGCACGGTGATCAATGCGCGGCACGATGCCTTTCGCGGCGGCGCCACCGAAGCGATGCGCGACCAGGCCAACGTCATCGAGCTGCTGCAGCCCGACGGCACCATCGCCGTGTACGCCCATCTGCACTGGGATTCGCTGCGGGTACGCATCGGCGATCACGTCGCCCGCGGCCAGTATCTGGCGGACGCCGGCAGCACCGGCTTCGCCACCGGCCCGCATCTGCATTTTGCCGTGGTGCGCAATAGCGGGGTCGAGGACGTCTCCGTGCCCGTGCAGTTCGCCGGTGCTGCCGCCGGCGCCGCGGTCACCGCGCAGTCGCGACGACCGCTGACGGCGTATTGACGCCGCCGCCGCTCAGCCCCGCTTCGCCTTCGCCGCCGCCGGCAACAGACGCTCCGTCTCCGTCAGTTGGGCCCGGCCACGGCCGCGTCGCTTCGCCTCGTAGCACGCGCGATCCGCTTCGGCCAGCCAGTCCGCTTCGTTGCCGAACCCGGGCGCCATCATGGCGATGCCGATGCTGGCGCCGATCTCGTAGGTCGCCTGCTCCAGCGTGGCGGCGAGCGGGTTCAGCGCGCGCAGCAACTGCTGCGCCACCGCCTGCGTGCGCTCCAGCGAGCAATTCGCGAGGATGATGGCGAACTCGTCGCCGCCGAGGCGCGCGATGAGGTCCGACTGCCGTACCGTCGTGCGCAACACCTCGGCCACCCGGCGCAGCACCGCATCGCCCGCGGCATGCCCGCCCGCATCGTTGACGGCCTTGAAGCGGTCGAGATCGATGGCCAGCACCGCCGCCGGCAGGTCGAAGTGCCGCGACAGTTGGAACACCTCCTGGGCACGGCGCTGAAACTCGAAGCGGTTGGCGAGTCCCGTCATGGCATCGTGGCTGGCCCGGTGCGTGACGTCCCGCACGCGCTCGAACTCCCGGCTGGCGTCGTGCAGCACGATCACCACGCTGGTGACCCGGCCGGTGGCATCGATCACCGGCGACACCACGTCCGTCACGTAGCAGGGCACGCCGTCGGGCCGCATCAGCACGCACGCCGTCTCACGCCGGAACAGCGTGCCGTGCACGATGCTCCGTCCCACCATGTTGGCCGCATTCGCCGACGTCAACGGATCGGTCAGCGACACCACCTCGTCCCAGCGCCGGCCCTCGATGTCGGAGAGCTGCTGCCCGAGCAGCGCCTGCGCCGCCGCGTTCAAGTACGTGATGCGCGTGTCGGCGTCCGTCGTGATGACGGCATCGGCGATGGCGAGCAGCGTGGTCTTCAGCTGCTCGCGCTCGTTCGCGAGCTTCTCCTCCGCCCGCCGCCGCGCCTCCAGGCTCAGGATCTGCGCGATGAAATGCTGGGGCTCGCCGTCCTCGCCGCGCACCAACGACACCGCCGCGTGCACCCAGACCCAGGCGCCGTTCTTGTGCAGGAAACGCCGGTCCACCTCGTAGAACTCGATCTCCTGCGCCTTGAGCTGCCGCCAGCGCCGGTCGATGTCGGGCAGGTCATCCGGGTGCGACAAAACACCGACGGGCACGCCGCGCAGTTCGTCCGCGCCGTACCCCACCATGCGTTGCAGCGCCACGTTGGTGTACGTCCACACGCCCTGCAGATCCGACAGAATGACGCCGGCGGGCGAATGCTCCAGCGACTCACGGAAGCGCCGTTCGCTGAAGCGCAGCGAACGCAGCGCCGCGCGGCGCGCATCCGTGCCGAGCCCCACCGCCACCGACGGCAGCAACGAGGCCAGCAGCGCGAACACCGGCAGGCCGGTGAGCGAGCCCGCGTGCTGCGCCGCCTGCACCTCGAGACCCGACGGGCGCACGCCCGCCAACCACAGGCCCAACACCGTGAGACCGCTGCACAGACTGAGCAGCGCCGCACCGAACCCGCCGAGCCGGAACGCCGCCGCCAGCAGCGGCACGCCGAACACCACGAATGGAAACTTCACGTAACGGATCGCCACGTAGCAGCTCAGCAGGCAGAGGATCAGCGTGCCCACGTTCTGCAGCACGAATTTGCGCGCGACGAGCCGCCGCAGCGCCTTGCGACTCGCGAGGATGAGAGGCGGCCCGAACAGACACGCACCCACCGCGTCGGTCACCCACCACTGATGGAAGATGAGCGGCCACGGCGCGCCCAGCGCCGCATGCACCACGCCGGCACCCGCCGCCGCGGTCGCGGCCGGGATGGCGAGCCCGTACAGCAGCGTCATGTGCGTCGCCTGATCGATGGAGAGGTACGGGTACGGGAAACGGAACAGCACCCGGTACGCCAGCACCATCGCGGCGATCTCGGCCAGGTGCACGACCGTCAACGCCAGCGCGAAGCCCCACGCGTGCACGCCGGGGAAGTTCGCCGCCAGCCCCGCCGCCGCGAGCGCGATCCCCGCACTCAGCCAGCGCAGGTGCCGCAGACGGATCAAGAGCGCCGCCGCGATGGCGTCCGACGGCCACAGCAACGTCACGTGCGCGAGCCGCCCGGCGAGGATCTCCGCCGCCGCCAGCAGGAAGAAGAGCACCGCGATGCCGAGCTCCGCGCGCGGCAGGGCCCTGCCTCCCGTGAACAGAGCGTTTCGCCATTCCGGACGCGGTATACGCAGCATGGTTACAAGGTTCTCCAACGAGTGTCGGCCCGACGAACCCACTCACTGTAAGCACCGCCCAGGGAAATCAGGCTACTGCGGATACGCGTGGCGCACCGCGAATTGCGTCGCATATGTCAAGCCCCGCGACCGCCCCCACGCCCCGGCCCCCCGCACGGTCCGCCCCGCGCGAGCGCTCACCCCACCCGCCGGTCACACCCCCGTCACATTAGCTACACACCATTGCAGCCCTATGAAAACAATCGATCTGGTGTATTTCAATGCCGGCGGCGGGCATCGTTCCGCCGCGCTCGCGCTCGAAGCCATCTCCCGGGAGCAGTCGCGTCCGTGGCTGGTGCGGCCGATCAACCTGATGGCCGTGCTCGACCCTCAAAACGTCTTCCGCAAGACAACCGGCATGGATCCTGAGGATCTGTACAACACGCGCCTCGCGCACGGTTGGAGCCTCGGCCTGTCGCAGGAGCTCAAACTGCTGCAGGCGTTGATCCGCCTCAGCCACAGCGCCATCACCGCGCGGCTGCGCCGGCATTGGCGCCGCACCCGGCCCGACCTGGTCGTCTCGCTCATCCCGAACTTCAACCGCGCCATGTACGCCGCCTTTGCGAGCGCCCGGCCCGGCGCGCCGTACGTCACCATCATGACCGACTTCGCCGATCTGCCGCCGCACTTCTGGATCGAACCACGCCAGCCGCAGCACCTGGTATGCGGCACGCCGAAGGCGGTCGCGCAGGCCCGTGCCCTGGGCCATCCCGACTCACACATCCACGCGACGTCGGGCATGATCATCCGCCCCGATTTCTACCGCGAGTCGCGGGTGGACCGCCGCACCGAGCTCGCCCGGCTCGGCCTCGACCCCGACCGGCCCACCGGCCTCGTCCTCTTCGGCGGCCACGGTTCGACCGCCATGCAGAGCATCGCCGGGCGCCTCAAGGACACCCAGCTCATCCTGGTGTGCGGCCACAACGCCGCGCTCGCCCGCCGCCTGTCCGTCATGCGCCCCGCCGCGCCGCGCCTGGTGCTGGGCTTCACCGCCGACATCCGCCGCTACATGCAGCTCAGCGATTTCTTCATCGGCAAACCCGGCCCCGGCAGCATCAGCGAAGCGGTGCAGCAGGGCCTGCCCGTGATCGTGGTCAGCAACACCTGGACCATGCCCCAGGAACGCTACAACACGCGCTGGGTCACCGAGAACCAGGCCGGCATCGTGCTCGATTCCTTCAAGAACGTTCGCAGCGGAGTCGCCGAACTCATCGCCCGCCTGCCCGAACTGCGCGCACGCGTCGCGCGCATCGAGAATCACGCTATATTCGAGATACCGGACATCCTCGACCGCCTGCTGCAGAACGACACGGCGCGGACGTCCCGCACCGGCACGCGCGAACGCCGCGCGGTCGCACTCACCCACTGAAGCACGCCCGGGCGCGTGCGGCGAGGACTCATGACGGCAACCGCCCGCTTCGAACTGTTCTCCTACTGGCGCACCTCGGCCACCTACCGGGTGCGCGTCGCCCTGCACCTGAAGGGCATCGCCGCCGACGAACACGACATCAACATCGACCAGGGCGCGCAGCGCAGCGAGGCGTTTCTCGAGATCAACCCGTTGGGCGCCATCCCCGCCCTGCTGGACCGCGAGGCCGGCCCCGGCGCCGCGCCGCTGACCCAGTCGCTCGCCATTCTGGAGTTCCTCGACGAGAGCTATCCCGCGCCGCCGCTGCTGCCCGCCGACGCCCACGGCCGCGCCCGCGTCCGCGCGCTGTGCGGCATGCTCGCCGCCGACACCCATCCGTTGATCGTGCCGCGCGTCAAGAAATACCTCGCCGCGCACGCCCGCTTCGACGACGACGCCTGGAGAGCCTGGCAGACCCACTGGTTCAGCACCGGGCTGCAGGCCGTGGAACGCCGCCTGAGCAGCGAAGCCCAGACGGGCACCTACTGTCATGGCGACGCCGTCACGCTGGCGGATCTGTGCCTCGCCAGCATCCTCGCCGTCACCCGCGTGTTCAAGATCGAGATCCCGCAGGTTCCGACCGTCGATCGCATCGTCGCCGCCTGCGACACGCTCGACGCCTTCCGCAGGGCCGACCCGTACGCCCAGGCCGGCGCACCGCCGCGCTGACCGCGGGCACCGCGAGCGCACTCACAGCGCACGCGGCGCACGTCACCACGCTGCCATCCGCCCGCCCCGCACCGCCCCCCGCACCCACCGCCCCCATGGCGACATTCCTGCTGGCCTTCACTGCGTTGTTCTCGATCATGAACCCGCTGTCCGGCGCGTTCATCTTTTTCGGCGCCACGCGCGACATGGACACGCGCGCCCGCGCCCAGGTGTCGCGCTGGGTCGCCATCTACGCCTTCTGCATCGTCGCC
>CAZZYJ010000235.1:0-5449 GCA_964658215.1 uncultured Steroidobacteraceae bacterium
TCAACGCCTATGCCGGTGACGTGATCGGGCTGCTCGAGGACGGCCGCCGCGCCGAGGGCGAGCGTCCTCAATGAACGATCTTCTTGAACCATGATTTGATCTTGTCACCCATCGTATCGTTTGGCGAGGTGCCCGGCGCCGGACCCGTGCCGGTGGGGCTGCCCGCCGACGCGCCGCAGTCCGGCTTCGCCGGCAGGGGCGTGTCCTTGGGGAACGAGACCGCCACGGCATCGGCGCTGCAGGCCGGCGTGGTCTCGAGTCCGTCGCCGTAGCCCATCCAGCGATCTTCGACGTTCTCCGGCGGCACCGGTTGAAACGAGGCGGACTTGAGCCGCGCCAGCGTGTCCGCCCACACCGGCAGCGCGCCGGCGGCGCCGGTGAGCCCGGTGGGACGGTTGTCGTCGTAGCCCACCCAGGCCACCGCCACGTAGCTGCCCGTGAAGCCGGCGAACCAGCTGTCACGGGTGTCGGACGAGGTGCCGGTCTTGCCGGCGACGACGATGCCGCGCGGCAGCCGCGCCGCGGCCTCGCGACCGGTGCCGCGCGTGGTCACCAGCGTCAGCATGCGGTCGAGCTGGTAGACCGCGGCGGCCGGCGCCGCCTCCTCCACCTGCACCTTGAAACTCTTGAGCGGCCGGCCCTGCTCGTCGAGGACGGCGTGCACCGCGCGCAGCCGCGCCCGGAAACCGCCGTTGGCGAGCGACGTGTACACCTGCACCACCTCGAGCGGCGTCATCTCCACGGTGCCGAGCAGCAGCGACGGGTTCAAGGTGGGCGGCGTCTCCAGACCGAGCCGCTGCAGGGCCTCGGCGACCTTGGGCAGTCCGACGTCGAGTCCCATCCGCACCGTCGCCACGTTCAGCGACTCCGCCAGAGCCCGTGCCACGGGCACCGGGCCGTAGAACTGATGTTCGAAATTCTGCGGCGCCCAGGTGGTGCCGTCGGTGAGTTTGAGCTCGAGCGGCGCGTCGTCCAGTAACGTCGCGGCGGTGTAGCGCCCGCTCTCGAGCGCCGCCAGGTACACGGCCGGTTTGACCAGCGAGCCGATCGGACGGCGGGCGTCGAGCGCGCGGTCGAAACCGCCGTTGCCGACCTCGCGACCGCCGACCACGGCGACCACGTCGCCGCTGCTCGGCTCGGCGACCACCACGGCCCCCTCCAGGTGATCGTCGCGGACGCGGCTCGCCGCGTCCAGCCGGCCCAGATTCGCGACCAGCGCGCGTTCCGCGGCCGCCTGCGCGCGCGGATCGAGGCTGGTATACACCGCGAGGCCTGCCGCGGCGAGATCCGCCTCGGCGTAGTCACGCTTGAGGTGGCGCCGCACCAGGTCCAGGTAGGCAGGCACGTAGCTGCCGCCGCCCGGCGCCCGCAGGCCGAGGGGACTCGCCGCCGCACGCGCCGCGGCGCCGGCCTCCGCCAGATGCGTGGTGCTCAGCTCCTGCAGCACGAGATTGCGGCGCGCGCGCGCGCGGTCCGGATGCCGGCGCGGATCGTAGTAGGACGGCCCCTTGACCAGCCCGATGAGCAGCGCCAGCTCGCCGACGTCGAGCTCGGCCAACGGCTTCGCGAAGTAGTACTCGCTGCCGAGCCCGAAGCCGTGGATGGCGCGCGAGCCATCCTGGCCGAGGTACACCTCGTTGAGGTAGGCGACGAGGATTTCCTCCTTCGAGAAATGCGCCTCGAGCCGCAGCGCCATGACGGCCTCGGTGGCCTTGCGGCCGAAGCTCTGCTCGTCGTTCAGGAAATAGTTCTTCACCAGCTGCTGCGTGAGCGTGCTGCCGCCCTGCACCACGTGGCCCGCGCGCAGGTTGGCCCAGGTGGCGCGCAGCACGCCCTGGGCGTCGACGCCGTGATGCTCGTCGAAGCGGCGATCCTCGATCAGCTTGATGCCGTTGCGCAGCAGCGGTGGCACATCGGCCGGCGCCAGCACGAGCCGGTCTTCGCCGTGGATGGGAAACACGCTGCCGATCACCGGCGGCTCGAGCCGGAACACCGGCAGCTCGCTGCGATCGGCCGACTTCAAGGCGGTGATGGACGTCGCGTCCGCGCCGATCGAGACCTGCTGCGGCTCGCGCAGCTCCTCGATGAAGCGCGCCCGGCGCGCATGCAGCTCGAAGGCGTTACCGTGGCGGCGGTACAGGCCCGGCCCCACGTTCGGGTCGCCCGCCCGGTAGCGCAGACGCCGCAGCTCGTCCTCGAGCTCGTTCGCCGACACCTTCGCCCCCACGTAGAGCTCGAGCGGCGCGGCGTACACGCGCGCCGGCACCGACCAGTGACGGCCCTGGAATTCGCGCGTGACCAGACGGTCGAGATGCACCACCCAGGCCACCACGGCCGCCGCCGCCACCAGCACCACCAGGCCGATCCCCGCGCTCAAGCGCAGCCACGTCGAACGTGCGGTCCGCGACCTGCGCACCACGCGGCTCAGCCGGAACCGGGGTGAAACGCCGGCAGGTCGTGGGCGCGACGCGGCGTGGGCGGAGGCGGGTGAGGACGCATGGAGGCGCGTATTTTGACGATGTGGTGGGGCGTGTCAACAGCACGTCGGGCTAATCCCGACAGCGGAGGGCGGCGCACGCAGACTTGGCGGCGCCGCCGCTGCCCGGCCTACTGATTGCGTTCGGTTGGCGCCGCCGTGATCGCGCGGCGCCTGCTCTGTATGCCCCCCACCGTCTTGCACCGAGAGTCCTCATGGCCAAGCTCACCAGCGACTGGTTCGTCGAACGATTGAAGCTGTGGGGCGTGCGCCGCATCTACGGCTACTCCGGCGACGGCATCAACGGCGTGCTCGGCGCCCTGCAGCGGGCCGAGAAGGCCGACCGGGCCCGCCGCTCCGAACGGCCCGGCGAGGCCGACGACGGCATCGAGTTCATCCAGGTGCGCCACGAGGAAATGGCGGCCTTCATGGCCACCGGCCATGCCAAATTCACCGGCGAGCTCGGCGTCTGCCTGGCCACCGGCGGGCCGGGCGCGACCCACCTCATCACAGGCCTCTACGATGCCAAGCTCGATCACGTCCCCGTGCTGGCGATCGCCGGACAGGCCGAGAGCACGGTGCGCGGCGCGAGCTATCAGCAGGAGCTGAACCTGGACCGGGTCTGTGCGGACGTGGCCAATTTCGTGCAGGAGGCGACGTCACCGGCCCAGTTGCGCCACCTCGTCGACCGCGGTCTGCGCATCGCCCTCGCGCAGAACGGGGTGGCGGTGCTCATCCTGCCCAAGGACGTGCAGGACGAGCCGTGGCAGGAGCCCGCGCTCGCGCATGGCTTCACGCGCTCGGGCCCGGGCTACACGCGGCCGCGGGTGCTGCCCTTTGAGGCGGATCTGCGCCGTGCGGCGGAGGTGTTGAACGCCGGCAAGAAAGTGGCGCTGCTCATCGGTGCGGGCGCCCGCAGCGCCGCCGCGGAAGTGCTCTTGGTGGCGGAGCTGCTCGGCGCGGGAATCGCCAAGGCGCTGCTCGGCAAGGACGTGCTGCCCGACGACGTGTCGTGCGTGACCGGCGCCATCGGCCTGCTCGGCACCCGGCCCTCGTACGAACTCATGAGTGGCTGCGATACGTTGTTCATGATCGGCACGGGTTTTCCGTGGGCGGAATTCCTGCCCAAGGACGGCCAGGCCCGCGCCGTGCAGATCGACATCGACCCGGCGATGCTGGGGCTGCGCTATCCGGTGGAGGTGAACCTGCACGGCGACGCCGCGGAAACGTTGCGCGCCCTGCTGCCGCTGCTGCAGCGTAAGGCCGACCGCAGCTGGCAGGAGGGCATCGTCGCCGACGTGCGCAAGTGGTGGCACACGGTGGAGGAGCGCGCGATGCGGCCGGCGAGCCCGGTCAATCCGCAGCGCGTGGTGTGGGAGATGTCGGCGCAGCTGCCCGCCGACGCCCTCGTCACCTCGGACTCGGGCACCAGCGCGCCCTGGTACGCGGTGTATTACCGCCTGCGCAAGGGGCAGCGCGGCACGCTCTCCGGCGGACTCGCCTCGATGGGCGCGGCCGTGCCCTATGCCATCGCCGCCAAGTTCGCGCATCCCACCCGCCCCGTCGTCGCGTTGGTCGGCGACGGCGCGATGCAGATGAACAACATGGCCGAACTCATCACCGTGCAGAAATACTGGCGGCGCTGGGCGGATCCGCGCTTCATCGTCTGTGTGTTCAACAACGGCGACCTCGCCGAGGTCACCTGGGAGCAGCGCGTGATGGAGGGCAATCCCCGCTACGCCGCCAGCCAGGACGTCCCGGACGTGCCTTATTTCCGATTCGCAGGGATGCTTGGATTGATGGGGATCTACGTGGACGATCCCGATGACCTGCTCTCGGCCTGGCAGCAGGCACTCGCCGCCGACCGCCCGGTGCTGCTGGAGGTCAAGACCGATCCGAACGTCGCGCCGCTGCCGCCCCACATCACCTGGAAGGAAGCGAAGGGCTTTATGACCTCGCTCGCCAAGAGCGTGGGGCGCGGCGGGTAGCCGCGCCCGGCGCAGCTGTCGGCGCCGCAGGCTGCGTGAGTGGCTGCGCCCGGCGACCCGCGCCCGGCGGCGGCGTGGCCCTGGTCAGCGCAGCTGCACCCAGGTCGGGGCGTGATCGCTGGCCTTTTCCCAGCCGCGCACCTCGCGATCCACCCCGGCATCGACGAGTCGCCCGGCGATGCTCGGGCTGAGCAGGAGGTGATCGATGCGCAGCCCGGCATCGCGGCCGTAGGCATTGCGAAAATAATCCCAGAACGTATAGATCGTCTTCTCGGGATGAATCGTGCGCAACGAATCCACCCAGCCGTGCGCGGTCAGATGGGCGAAGGCTTCGCGCACTTCGATGCGGAACAGCGCGTCGTCCACCCACCGCTCGGGCTTGTACACGTCCGCCTCGGTGGGGATGATGTTGAAGTCGCCGGCGAGCACGGTGGGACGGCCGGCGAGGCGCAGCTCCGCCGCATGGGCCAGCAGCCGGTTCAGCCAGCGCAGTTTGTAGCTGAACTTCGGGGTGGCGGTGGGATTGCCGTTCGGCAGGTACAGGCAGCCTATCAACACCTCGTCGACCACGGCCTCGATGTAGCGGCTGTGCAGATCCTCGGGATCGCCGGGCAGCACGCGGCGGACCTCCTCCGGCTTCGCGCCGCGGGCCAGGATGGCGACCCCGTTCCAGCTCTTCTGGCCATGCCAGACGGCGCCGTAGCCGGCCTCGGCGAGTGCCGCTTCGGGGAATTTCTCCTGCGGCGCCTTGAGCTCCTGCAGACAGACCACGTCGGGTGCGGACTCGTGCAACCAGCGCAGCAGGTTCGGCAGGCGTGCATTGATGCTGTTGACGTTGTAGGTGACGATTTTCATGGCGTCATGGTAGCCAGATCAGGCCCGGGACGCCGCACAGATCGACAAATTATTCGGCGGCGATGAATGAAACGGCGCCCGCGGCCGCGACGTCGCCCACCGGCAAGACGCTGCCTTGCCCACCGGCAAG
>CAZZYJ010000236.1:0-5444 GCA_964658215.1 uncultured Steroidobacteraceae bacterium
TCCGTCTGCAGGAGCTGCGCGACAACCCGCAGTGCGCCCGCGAGGAGTACGCGCGCCTGCTCGATGCCGACGACCCGGGGTTGCACGCCCGTCTGAGCTACGATCCCGCCGAGGACGTCGCGGCGCCGATGATCGCGCACGGCGCGCGGCCGGCCCTCGCCGTGCTGCGCGAGCAGGGCGTCAACAGCCAGACCGAGATGGCCGCCGCGTTCATGCGCGCGGGCTTCGATGCCTACGACGTGCACATGAGCGACATCCTCGCCGGGCGCGTGCCGCTGTCGCGCTTCCACGGCCTCGTCGCCTGCGGCGGCTTCTCCTACGGCGACGTGCTCGGCGCCGGCGAGGGCTGGGCCAAGTCGATCCTGTTCAACGCCCGCGCGCGCGACCAGTTCAGCGCCTTCTTCGGGCGCGACGCCACCTTCACGTTGGGGGTGTGCAACGGCTGCCAGATGCTCGCCGCGCTCAAGGAACTGGTTCCCGGCGCCGAGCGCTGGCCACGCTTCGTGCGCAACCGCTCGGAACAATACGAGGCGCGCCTCGGGCTGGTGCGCGTGCCGCCGTCCCATTCCGTGCTGCTCGCGGGCATGCAGGACAGCGTGCTGCCTATCGTCGTCGCGCACGGCGAAGGACTCGCCGAATTCGACACCGCCGGGGGCGCCGCCGAACTCCTCGCGCAGGGCCAGATGACGCTGCAGTTCGTCGACAACCACCAACGGCCCGCCGACACCTATCCCGCCAACCCCAATGGCTCGCCGCTGGGACTCGCGGGGGTGTGCAGTCGCGACGGGCGGGTGACGGCCCTCATGCCGCACCCCGAACGCGTCTATCGTACGGTGCAGAATTCGTGGGCGCCGCCCGGCTGGATGGAGGATGGCGGCTGGATGCGGCTGTTCCGCAATGCGCGGGTGTTCCTGGGCTGACGCCCGCGGTACGCGCCTCAGGTGCCGGTGTTGGCGTGCGGCAGCGCCGTCTGCCGGCGGAACGAGATGGCCTGCATGAGTTTCGCCTTGCGCACGAAGGTCTGCTGCAGCAGGTCGCGCATCACCTCGAGCAGCACCCCGGCGTGCTCCGCATCGAGGAACGGCTGATGCGGCCAGGGATCGCTGTCCGATCCGAAGAGCACCGCGCGGATCACGGCGAAGCTCTCGTCGTCGAGTTCGCCGAGCGTGCGTATGTTCTGCAGCGTGTCGAACAACTCGAGCTTGCCGCGCTCGCCGAGCTCGCGGAACAAGGACTGCGCGGTGCGCCGGGTCATGGCGGCGAAGGCGTTGAAGCAGCGCGCCGAATAACAGCCGAGCGCCTCCTTGAACATCTGCTCGGCTTCGCGCGGCAAAAAGCTCAGCTGCTGATCGAACTGCAGCTCGTCCGGCCGCGTGAGGTAGGCGGTCATCGCGTCATCCCGCCAGCGGCTTGTAGCGGATGCGGTGCGGCTGGGCCGCGGCGTCGCCCTTGCGGCGTCGGTAGTCCTCGACGTATTCCTGGTAGTTGCCCTCGAACCAGGCCACCTGCGAGTCGCCCTCGAAGGCGAGGATGTGGGTGGCGATGCGGTCCAGGAACCAGCGGTCGTGGGAGATGACGACGGCGCAGCCGGGAAACGCGGCCAGCGCTTCTTCGAGCGCGCGCAGCGTTTCGATGTCGAGGTCGTTGGTGGGTTCGTCGAGCAGCAGCACGTTGCCGCCGGACTTGAGCACCTTGGCGAGATGGACGCGGTTGCGTTCACCGCCCGACAGGTCGCCGATGAACTGTTGCTGTTGCGCGCCCTTGAAATTGAAGCGTCCGACGTAGCCGCGCGAGGACGTCTCGTAATTGCCCACCTTGATCAGATCGAGGCCGCCGGAGATTTCCTGCCACACGGTGTTCTTGTCGTTGAGGGCCTGGCGGGACTGGTCGACGTAGGCCAGCTTCACCGAGGGGCCGATGCGGATCTCGCCGCCGTCCGGCGTGTCCATGCCGGCCAGCATGCGGAACAACGTGGTCTTGCCGGCGCCGTTCGGTCCGATGATGCCGACGATGCCGCCGGCCGGCAGGCTGAAGTTCAGGTTCTCGATCAGCAGCCGTTCGCCGAAGGCCTTGCGCACCTCCCTGCACTCGATGACCAGGTCGCCCAGCCGCTCGCCGGGCGGAATATAGATCTCGTTCGTCTCGTTACGCTTCTGGAATTCCTGCGAGGCGAGTTCCTCGTAGCGTTGCAGCCGGGCCTTGGACTTCGCCTGGCGGGCCTTCGGGTTGGTGCGCACCCAGTCGAGTTCGCGCTTGAGCGTCTTCGCGAGCGCGTCCTGCTGGCGCTCTTCCTGGGCGAGTCGCTGGCCCTTCTGTTCGAGCCAGGAGGAATAATTTCCCTCCCAGGGAATGCCGTGGCCGCGGTCGAGCTCCAGTATCCACTCGGCGACGTTGTCGAGAAAGTAGCGGTCGTGGGTCACCGCGATCACCGTGCTCGGATACTCCTCGAGAAAATGCTCGAGCCACGCCACCGATTCCGCGTCCAGGTGGTTGGTCGGTTCGTCGAGCAGCAGCATGTCGGGCTTCGACAACAGCAGCCGGCACAGCGCGACGCGGCGCTTCTCGCCGCCCGACAGCCTGCCGATCACGGCATCCCAGGGCGGCAGGCGCAGCGAGTCGGCCGCGATCTCGAGCTTGCGTTCCAGCTCCCAGCCACCGACCGCGTCGATCTGGTCCTGCATCCGCGCCTGCTCTTCCATGAGCTTGTTCATTGCGTCGTCCGACATCGGTTCGGCGAAGCGATCGCTGATGGCGTTGAAACGGTCGAGCAGGCTCTGCACCTCGACGACGCCCTCGCCCACCACCTCGCGCACCGTCCTGGTCTCGTCGAGCAACGGCTCCTGCGGCAGGTAGCCCACCTTGATGCCGGTCTGGGCGCGTGCCTCGCCCTCGATCTCCTGGTCCAGGCCCGACATGATCTTGAGCAGCGTGGATTTGCCGGAGCCGTTCAAGCCGAGCACGCCGATCTTGGCGCCCGGGAAGAAGCTCAGCGAGATGTCGCGCAAGATCACGCGTTTGGGCGGCACCACCTTGCCTACCCGGTTCATCGTGTATATGAACTGAGCCATGTGCTACCTATGTTGACGGGCTGCGGGAATGGCGAGAATTATCCGCGAGTCGCCGAAACTTGTCACGGCGATTACACGGTTCGCGTGATAAATTTACCGTGATGTCAGTGCCCGTCGCCGTCGTCGCTGGAGAGGCCATTGCCCGCTACGGGTTCGGCGACGGGCATCCTTTCGGCACCGATCGCCACGCTCATTTCCTCCGCGAGCTGACGGCGCAGGGGCTGGCCGATGCCGTGCAGCCGCGCGCGCCCCGGCCCGCCACCCGCGCCGAACTGTGCTCCTTCCACAGCGCGGCGTACGTCGATTTCGTGCAGCAGAGATCGGCGCACGGCGAGGGTTTTCTGGACGCCGGCGACACGCCGGCTTTTCGCGGCGTGTACGACGCGGCGAGCGCGGTGGTGGGCGCGACGTTGGTGGCCGTCGAGTGCCTGATGTCGGGCGAGAGCCGGCGCGCGTTCGTGCCCATCGCGGGCCTGCACCATGCGGCGCGCGACCGCGCCGCCGGCTTTTGCGTGTTCAACGACTGCGGCGTGGTGGTCGAGCAGCTGCGCGCCTGCTACGGCGTCCGGCGCATCGCCTACGTCGACATCGACGCGCATCATGGCGACGGCGTGTTCCATGCCTTCGAGGACGACCCCGACCTGGTGTTCGCGGACATCCACCAAGACGGACGGGAGCTGTATCCGGGCACCGGCGCGCGGGAGGAAACCGGGCGCGGACCCGCGGTCGGCACGAAGCTCAACCTGCCGCTGCCGGCGGGCGCCGGTGACCTCGAGTTCCTCGCGGCGTGGGGCGAGGTGGAGGCGTTTCTGGAGCGCCACCCCAGCGAGTTCATCTTGTTCCAATGCGGCGCGGACGGTCTGGGCGGCGATCCCATCACCCATCTGCGCTACACCGAGGCCGCGCACGCGCATGCCGCGCTGCGGCTGTGTGCCATCGCCGGCGCCCAGGGCCACGGCCGGGTGCTGGGCGTGGGCGGCGGCGGCTACAACCGGCGCAATCTGGCACGGGCCTGGACCGCCGTGGTGCGCACCTTCCTGCAGGCGCCGCCGCACCTGCCTAGGGAACCTTGACGGGATACGCTACAATTACCGGCTATCTTTCGGGAGATCCGCTCATGTTCAAGGCGCAGATGACGATTGCCGATTTCGATCCCGAACTCGCCCGGGCGCTGTCGGGCGAGCGGACCCGGCAGGAAGATCACATCGAATTGATCGCCTCGGAGAACTATGCCAGTCCGCGGGTGCTCGAAGCGCAGGGCTCGGTCCTCACCAACAAGTATGCCGAAGGTTATCCCGGCAGGCGCTACTACGGCGGCTGCGAGTATGTCGACGTCGCCGAGCAGCTGGCCATCGATCGGGCGAAGGAACTGTTCGGCGCGGCCTACGCCAACGTGCAGCCGCATTCCGGGTCGCAGGCGAACGCCGCGGTGTATCTGGCCCTGCTCGAGCCCGGCGACACCATCCTCGGCATGAGCCTCGACCACGGCGGACATCTGACGCACGGCGCCCGGGTGAATTTCTCGGGCAAGCTGTTCAAGGCCGTGCAGTACGGCATCCGGCCGGACACTGCCGAGCTCGACTACGAGCAGGTGGAGCGGCTCGCGCAGGAACATCGTCCGAAGATGATCGTGGCCGGCTTTTCGGCGTATTCGCGCATCATCGACTGGGCGCGGTTTCGCGCCATCGCCGACGCGGTCGGCGCTTATTTCTTGGTCGACATGGCGCATGTGGCCGGCCTCGTGGCGGCCGGCGTGTATCCGAACCCCGTTCCCATCGCCGACGTCGTCACCACCACCACGCACAAGACGCTGCGCGGACCGCGCGGTGGGCTCATCCTCGCGCGTCCGCACGCCGAACTGCACAAGAAATTCAACTCCATGGTGTTTCCGGGAACGCAGGGCGGCCCGTTGATGCACGTGATCGCCGCCAAGGCGGTGGCCTTCCTGGAAGCCCTGCAGCCCGAGTTCAAGCTCTACTCGCGGCAGGTCGTCAGCAACGCCCGCGCGATGACGACGGTGCTGCAGCAGCGCGGTTATAAGATCGTGTCCGGCGGTACCGACAACCATCTGTTCCTGCTCGACTTGATCGACAAGAACATCACCGGCAAGGAGGCCGATGCCGCGCTCGGCCACGCGCACATCACCGTGAACAAGAACGCGGTGCCGAACGATCCACGTCCGCCCATGGTGACCAGCGGCCTGCGCATCGGTACGCCCGCCATGACCACGCGCGGCTTCAAGGAACCGGAAGCGGAAAAGTTGTCGCATTGGATCGCCGACGTGCTCGACCGGCGGGGCGAGCAGTCGGTGATCGAGCGCGTTCGCACCGAGGTCAAGGAGCTATGTGGCCGATTCCCCGTGTATGGGTGAGTACG
>CAZZYJ010000237.1:0-5434 GCA_964658215.1 uncultured Steroidobacteraceae bacterium
GCTGGGAAAGCGGCGACCGGGAGAAAACCTAGAGCCGCGGCGGGGTGCGACGCCGGTGCGACTCGCTGGGTTGATGCTCAGCGCCAGTTACGTCCGCCGGGGGCACCCCCACGCTGCGGCGGGTGCCCCCCGCCTTACCCTCTAGAATCGATAGGAAGCCGTGACCCCGTAGGTCAACGGCCGGTATCCCGACAAATAGTAAGGACTGCTTCCCGGGATGTCGTGCGCGATGGCAAAGGGCGCGCGTTCGTTCGTCAGGTTGCTGCCGAAAATCGACACCTCCCAGCCATTCAGATAAGTGCCCACCCGCATCGACAAGGACTTCAAATCACCGGGTACAGGCAGGGTGCCGTCGTAGCTGTAATTTCTCGTGTCTACCGCCGGCGTACCGTTCTGAAAAGTGTAATCAATACGATAGAAGCCGTCGTGATCGAACAGCCGGAAGCGGTACATTGTCCATGCCGCCAAGTGGAACGGCGGCCCGCCGATGACGTCGTGTTTGTTCACCAGCACCGCGTTGGCGCCCTCGAGTATCGTGTCATCGTTGGTGAGACTAATGTATCCCGCACTGATGCCGGTGCTGAAGGAGTCGGTCACTTTGACCCGCGCGGCGACATCGCCGCCGATGCCGGTGGCCGCGCCCAGATTGGCGACGTAACTAAAGCCGCAGGACGGCAATGATACGGACTGTTGGATGTTCTTCCACTTGAGGACGTAGAAACTCGAATCGAGCTGGAGGTGACCCTGGAACAAGCTGTCCTTGGCGCCGACCTCATAGCTCCACAGCGAGTCGGGAGAGAAGGCCGCCGGCGTCGTCTTCAAACCGAGTACGGCGAGATCGGCTCCGCACAGAGCTGTGGGTGCGTTCGCGTTGACGCCGCCCTGCCGAAATCCCTTGGCGGCCGTCGCGTAGAGAAAATTATTGGGATCGAGCTGGTAGGACACGCCGAATTTCGGGGTGACCGGCGTCGCGCTCTGCGATCCCGTGACGCTCGGTTGCGCAGCCCCGGAATAGGACGAGGTCTCGTCGAAATCGAACGTCTGGTGCGCGACCCGCGCCCCCACGATCACTTTGAACGCACCGGTGACGTTCAGGTCGACGTTGGCATAAACCGCAGTCTGCTTGTCTCTGGCATGGGCGAACTGATCGAAACTGTCCACGGTGCCGTAGGCGGTCGTGTACACAGCCTGTCCGTCCGTGGTTCGATCCGCATCGTTCTGTGTAGCGTCCGAGTAGAACAGTCCCAACGTCCAGTCGATGAACGACGGCGTGGTCGACTGCAAGCGGATTTCCTGCGTGAAATTGTTCTGCCGGTTGGAGATGAAGGCCTGGGAGGGCGCGTCTCCCGGTCCGTATTGCAGCGGGTTGCCATCGAAAATGGCGCCGAAATACGTGGTGTAGTCGAGGTCTGCATAGTTGCGGTGATAGAAGTACGACGTGTCGGACGTCAACGAGATGGACGCCCAGTCATATTGAACCTTGATGGCCGGGAGATAGAACGAATCCCGGGTGGGTTGGCCGGTCCGGGCACCCTGCTTGAAATCACCGTCTGAGGGATTTCCCAGGGTGGACCAATATTGCGTCCGGTCATGGTTGTAGACGTCCTGGTAGAGCAAGGATGCCGTGATTTTCAAATGATCGAGAGGCACGGCGGCAATGGCCAGGCGCCCACTCACGGATTGCTGGTAGTTGCTCTTGGACTCGATCGTCTGTCCGCTGTCGGGAGATACCCGGTCGATGTAGCCTCCGTCCTTGCGGCCCCACACACTGGCCCGGAAGCCCAGTTTGTCGTCGATGATGGGTCCACCCACGGCGCCGCCAATCTCGTAGCTCGGATCGCCACCTTCCGTTTCACTGGCTTCGGTTCGCACATAGCTCGTGTACTTGTCGAGACCGGGTTGCGGCGTGATGAAGCGGACCGCACCGCCCTCGGCACCGGCGCCGAATAATGTCCCCTGCGGCCCGCGCAACACCTCGACCCGTTCGAGGTCGAAGACCTGCGGAAATGCGTTGGCGTTCCAATAACCGACGTTACGCATCTGGATCGGCGTGTCGTCGATGTAGATTCCGGTGGTGGCCGCGCCCACGTCGGACGCGACGCCGCGTATCGCGATGTTGCTGCTGTTGTTTCCCGAGGCTCCAGCGGTATGCGTGAACTGCAAATCCGGGGTCAAGCGCGCCAGATCATCGATCTGTCGCACGCCCTGGTCATCCATGAGTTCCTGCGAGTACGCTGTTACATTGACCGGGACCTTGCCGATCTCCTCCTCACGACGCGTGACGGTGACCGTGATTTCCGTCAGATCGTAATCGTTGGTGTGCCCCTCTCCCGTCGAGCTGGCGTCGACGGCACCGGCGGTGCCTCCGGCCAAGATGCATGAAATTGCTCCGGCCAGCGTCATCGACGCCCGGGCGGAACATGACCCACGCGCCTCGGGCACACGCGCAAATTTCGCTGAATTCATGGTGGTCGGTCCTCATAATTTAAGTTGGAAACATCCTGCCCAACTCCCCCCGAACTCGACTGTATTTTTCCAAATCAAATCTCCCCGGCAGCTCACCGACGGATTAACCGGCCGATGCGCTCCAAGCGCGAAACGCACCCTCGCGGCGCCGCGCGTCGACGCCTTGCCAGTAATCCCGCCAGGTTTGCGCCGGACCGATGCCGTCCATGGTGGCAGGACCGGTGATGCCGGCTGCCGACGCTGCGTCGAGCTCCATGGGCGCTCGCTCGCCGGCCGCCGACTGCCGAAAGGCCGCCAGCAGCATGGTGCGAAAGGCGACGATGGCCTTGTCCGTCAGACCCAGGTGCTCACGCGTGCGGTCTTGAATATCGCCCTGCGATTCGACGGCCCACTGATCATGCACGTTGATGTCGTCGCCCATGCCGGTATAGGTCCGTCGCTCCTGCTCGGCGAGGTCGAACCCATATTCGTTGAAACGCCCGAGGCGTGACTTGTAGTCGGGCAACGTGTAGAGGCGCAGACGCTGCTCGCGCATCGTCGCCTTGTCCACAGGCGCCGTGAAACTCGTGAAGATCGCAAACCAGTAGCAGCTCACGTCGTCGATGGGCACGTGCCATTGGGTGATGGTCATGGTCTGCGACATGGGAATCACGAACGCCTGCGGAAACAGCAGATTCGTGACGCGGACGTGCATCCTGCCCGCGCCGATGTCGCGCAATGCCGTGATGCGCAGCCCGATCTCGCTCGGCTCGACCTCGATGCGTGGTCGAGGGAAGAGCCTGAGGACCTTGGTCATGGGCATGTCGCTGTCCGCGGAGGCGGCACGAAACTGCTTGCCGTAAGCGTCGTCGGTTTCATCCTCGAAAAACCGGTGCAAGAAGCTTGCGTGCGCCGGATCGACGCCCACTTCCACCGCCTGCAGCCAGTTGCACTGCAGATGCCCTTTAAATGCAAAGGCGTGACTCTCGGGCGCAACGAAGCAATCGAGCGCAGGCAGCGAGGGCGGCTCGCCGTCACCGAGATACCCGAAAACGATCCCACCACGCTCCTGCACGGGGTAGGCTTTCTGCCGCACGCGCGAACAGATCCGGCTCTCAGGCGGCTCGCCCGGCGTGTCCAGACAACGGCCATCGGCCGCGAACAACCAACCGTGGAAAAGGCAGCGCACCCCGCCATCTTCCAGTCGTCCGTACGCGAGATCGGCACCCCGGTGCGGACAATCTCGATCGAGCAGGCCCAGCCGGCCATCGGCGCTGCGAAATGCTATGAGCTCCACGCCGAGAACGCGCGCCGCCTTGAGCGGACGCGGACCCGCCAGTTCTTCGGCAAGCACGATGGGTTGCCAGTACCTGCGCAGCAACCCCTGCGCCGGCGTGCCGGGGCCCACCCGGGTGAGCGCATCGTTTTGCGCCCGGGTCATCACGAGTGTTCGCCTACCGAACGAACGTTGTATATTACGAACATATGTCGATTGGACCACAGTTGTTTCCTAATTACACGAAAACTTTTTCCTAATTTACTATTATTTTTCCTAACTGAAATAATCATGCCGAGACTGCAACAACGAGACGCCGCCGCCCGCGCAAGAAATCCATTGGGGCGCGACTTTTCCGAATCATTGTCGCGGGGCCTGGAAGTTCTCCGCACATTCGGTCCGGACTCCCGCGCTTTGACGCTGAGCGACGTTGCGCGGCGCGTGAAGCTCTCACGAGCCACCGCGCGGCGCGCGCTCCTGACATTGGCGCAACTCGGCTACATCAAAGAGGACGGCCGGCTCTTCAGCCTGACGCCACGAGTCCTCGAACTTGCGGTGACCTACCTGTCCGTCAGTCCCGCAGCGGCGATTTTTCAGCCGTGCTGCGACCGTCTTGCCGCGGAATGGGGCGAAACGTTTTCCGTTGCGGCGCTCGACGGCGAACATGCCGTGATGATCGCGTATGCCACCCCCCGGCGTATGTACATGGAGGCGCCGGGCGTAGGGCTGCGCTTACCGGCGTTCTGCAGCGCTGTGGGTCGTGTCTTGCTGGCAGGCCTCGCTCCTATGGAGCGCGACAAGTTCCTGAAACGGCTTCGCCCGAAGGCAATCACGCTCCGCACCGTCACCGACAAGGCGCGATTGCGGGAGATTCTCGACGAGGTGGGCGAGAGCGGATTCGCGATCGCGGAGGAAGAGGCTGAACCCGGGTTTCGCTCCCTCGCGGTGCCGGTGCGGCGCGCCGGCGGAGCGACCGCTTATGCGTTGAACACGGGGATGCACGTCGATCGGGGCACCCTCGCTGCGTTGCGCACCCAATACTTGCCGCGCCTGCGTACAGCCGCGGACGGCTTGGGTGCGCAGCTGATTTAAACGCGGCGCCCGGTCGACGAAGCCGCGATCGAGCGGCTCATGTTCTGCCGCCTTACGGTCTGTGCGTCGAATCCGGCCACGGCTCTCGCACCGCCATGGCGACCGCACGTGCCGTGGTAACCACACAGCGTTCGTATTCGGCGCGGCCGTGGGCCGCGTTGGAGTCGCCGACATCGCGGCCCCAGACTCCCGTCTCGCTGACCTGGTCCATGCGGTAGTCCCAAAACGAATCCACGTCACGATGCGAGATGGCCCGCTCCATCCGCACCAGGCCCGGATACAGATAGAGCATAACCGAGGTCTCGAAAAAATTGGCGTGCATCAGCCCGCGACCATAGCGAACATGCCCGTCCACCTCCGGGCCGGGGTACATGGTGACGTAGCCCAGTGCCCGCACGCGGGCGTCGCGATGACGAACCCGCAGTTTTTCGGCGGAGACGTCCAAGGCGCCGTTGTTCCAGATGTGGCCGTTCAACAGAATGAATTGGCGCACACCACGCTCGTACAACGAGTCGATGACATCTTCCACCACTCGGATCATGGTCTCGGGGCGCAGGGATATGGTCCCGCCGAAATTCCCGTGCGACCCCGACACGCCGTAACACAAGGGCGGAATGACCG
>CAZZYJ010000238.1:0-5416 GCA_964658215.1 uncultured Steroidobacteraceae bacterium
CAGGTTGTCGCCGAGCGTCGCGCGCGCGACGCCCTGCCAGTGGCCTTCCGCCGACAGCGTGTCGATCTGTTCCTTGATCCAAGTGAGCCCGATGCGTTCGCCCACCTCGAAATACGCCCTGGCCGCATAACCGATGTCGAGCCGCGCCGCGGTGGCCGTCTCGGCGAGGTCGAGTGCGCAGTGCAGGGCCTGCAGCGACGCGATACGGGTCGCGAGCGCCTCGGGCACGTGCTGGCCGACGAAGCCCGCGCGCTGCGCGTCGAAGCGCGCGCGCGAGGTGGGCCCGAGCGCTGCGGCCAGCTCGCCGGACAGTGCCGCGACCTGCGCGGCGTAACGGCGCACGGTGCGCTCGATGTCGAGATCGTCGCGACGGTTTTCCAGCAGCCAATAGCTCGCGTGCCGCAGCAGGTGCGTGGTTTCGAACATGGCCGTGTACTGAACGGCCGCCGGGGCGCGGTTGTCGAGCGCCTCGATCTGCGTCCAGATGGCGCGCACGGCGAACACCTCGCGGGCGATGGTGTAGGCGCGGGCGATCGCCGCCGGATCCGCACCGGTGTCGTCCTGCGCGCGGATGGGGAACACCGGACCCATGCGGTTGATCACGCTGTTGGTGATGGCGGTGGAGATGATTTCGCGGCGCAGGCGGTGACCTTTCACGCGTGCGGCGAAACGCTTCTGCACGGGTGAGGGAAAATAGCGCGCCAATTCCGTCGACAAATAGGGATCCTCCGGCACGTTGGAATGAATGAGCGCACGATACAGCCAGATCTTGCCGTAGCTCAAGGTGACGGCGAGCTCGGGGCGCGTCAGCCCTTCGCCGGCCTTGCGGCGCTCGGCGATCTCCTCGTCGGACGGCAGGAACTCGAGCGCCCGGTTCAGATCGCCGGAGCGCTCCAGGGCGCGGATCACGTAGGCGCTCTCGCTCAGGCGTTCGCGGCCGCGGAACTCGGCGGTGCTCAAGGCGAGGCCCTGCAGCGTGTTGTTGCGCAGGACCAGGGCGGCCACCTCGTCGGTCATGCTGACCAGGAGCCGGTTGCGCGCGGGCAGGGTGAGCTGCCCGGCCCGCACCGCCGCATTCAACAGGATCTTCAGGTTGACCTCGACGTCCGAGCAGTTGACGCCCGCCGAGTTGTCGATGAAATCGGTGTTGAGACGGCCGCCGCGCCTCGCGTATTCGATGCGTCCGAGCTGCGAGAAGCCCAGATTGCCGCCCTCGCCGACGATCTTGCAGTTGAGCTCGCGGGCATCGATGCGCACGGCATCGTTGCTGCGGTCGCCGACGTCGGCATGGCTCTGCGCGGCCGCCTTCACGTACGTGCCGATGCCGCCGTTCCACAGCAGGTCGACGTGCGAGCGCAGGATGGCCTTGATGACGTCGTTCGGCGTGCTCTGCGCCGGCAGTTCGAGCAGTGCCTGTGCCTCGCGCGACAGTGCCAGGCTCTTCGAGCCGCGCGAGAAGACGCCGCCGCCCTTGGAAATGGCGGCCGTCGAGTAGTCCTCCCAGGAGGAGCGCGGCAGTCTGAACAGCCGTTCGCGTTCCTCGAAACTGCGCGCGGCGTCGGGCTTGGGATCGATGAAGATGTGCTGATGATTGAAGGCCGCCACGAGCCGCAGATGGCGCGACTGCAGCATGCCGTTGCCGAACACGTCACCCGCCATGTCGCCGATGCCGGCCACGGAGAAATCCTGCGTCTGCGTGTCGATGCCGAGTTCGCGGAAGTGCCGTTTGACGCATTCCCATGCGCCGCGGGCGGTGATCGCCATCTTCTTGTGGTCGTAGCCTGCGGAGCCGCCGGAGGCGAAGGCGTCCCCCAGCCAGAAGCCGTAGTCGGCCGAGATGGCATTGGCGATGTCGGAGAAGGTGGCCGTGCCCTTGTCCGCGGCGACCACGAGATACGCGTCGTCGCCGTCGTGGCGCACCACGTCCGGGGGCGCCACCATGGTCTCGCCGACGATGTTGTCCGTGATGTCCAGCAGACCGCGGATCAGCGTTTGATAGCACGCGATGACCTCGGCGGCCTGGCTGTCGCGGTCGCCGAGCAGCGGCCGCCTCACCACGAAACCACCCTTGGCGCCTACCGGCACGATCACGGTGTTCTTGACGTGCTGCGCCTTCATGAGGCCGAGAATTTCAGTGCGGAAGTCCTCGCGCCGGTCGGACCAGCGGATGCCGCCACGGGCGACGTGTCCCATGCGCAGGTGCACGCCCTCCATGCGCGGCGAGAAGACGAAGACCTCGAACAGCGGTTTGGGCAGCGGCAGCTCGCGCAGCCGCTGGCTCTCCAGCTTGAACGACAGGTATTCCTTCGGTGCGCCGTCCGCGGTTTGAAACGCGTTGGTGCGGACGGTGGCCGTCAGCGCATTCCAGAAGGCGCGCAGGATGCGATCCTCGTCGGACCGTACCACCGCCTCGAGCGCCGTGCGGATGTGCACGTCGAGCCGGGCGAGCGTGTTGCGCCGGCGCGGGACCGAGAGCGCCGGATCGAAACGCGCGTCGAACAGCGCGGCGAACAGGCGCGCGAGCGCGACGTTGTTGATCAGCACCTGGGCGATGTAACCCTGGCTGAAGGGCAGGCCGGCCTGCAGCAGATAGCGGCAATAGGCGCGCAGCACCGTCACCAGCCGCCCGGACACCCCGGCGGTCAGCAACTGGTTGAACGAGTCGCTGTCCATGCGGCCGTTCCAGACGGCCGTGAACGCATTCATGATCTCCGGGTCGAGCGCCTCGAACTTGATGGCCGCAGGCGCCTGTATGACGAGTTCGAGATCCTGGATCCACGCCCGCCGCCCGCCGGGGAATTCGAGTTCGTAGGGACGTTCGGCGATGACCCGCAGGCCCATGTTTTCGAGCATGGGCACGAGATCCGAGATGGGGATGGCGTCGCGGCCGCGGAATATCTTCAGGAAGAAGCGGTCCTTGCGTGCCGGCTGCGGACGGTAGATGTCGAGGTGCAGCCGCTGCGGATCGCGCTTCTCCGCCTCCAGCAGCTTGACGTCGAGCGCGCCGGCGTCGCCTGAGAAATCCTCGGTGTAGGCCGCGGGGAAGGCCTGGGCGTAGGCGGCATACAGTGCCAGTGCCGTCGCCTCGTCGAAGCGCGCGAGCAGCGCCGTCTTGAAGCCGTCGGACCAGGAACGCACGGCGGCCGCGATGCGGGCCTCGAGCACCTCGGTGGCCACCCGTGCGGTGGCCACGGGCGACGTGCGGGCGACGATGTGGATGCGCGCAAGGTTCGACTCGGCGATCTGCACTTGTGATTCCATGCTGAAGGCACCGTAGGCGTCACGCACCACCCGTTCGATGCGCTCGCGCACCTGGGTGTTGTATTTTTCACGCGGCACGAACACCAGGCAGGAATGGAAACGATGAAAAGGATCGCGGCGCTGCAGCAGCCGCACCCGTGGCCGTTCCTGCAAGCCGAAGATGCCGGTGACCACGCGATTCAGTTCCGTCACGCTGGACTGGAACAACTCGTCGCGCGGATAGGATTCGAGGATGTGCTGCAGCGACTTGCCGTCGTGGCTGTCGTTGGCGAGGTCGAAATGCTGCACGACCTGGGCGACCTTGTGACGCACCAGCGGGATGTCGCGCGGGTTGGTGCTGTAGGCGGCGGAGGTCCACAACCCCAGGAAGCGACGCTCGCCGATCAGTTTGCCGGCGGCGCTGAAATGCTTGATGCCGACGTAGTCGAGATACCCGGCGCGGTGCACCGTCGACTGGAAGTTCGCCTTGGTCACCAGCGCGAGTTCGCGCGACTGGCTCTGGCGGCGGATGTCCGCCGGCAGGATGCCGCCCGTGCTCTCCGGTTGCTGGCGGCCCTCACGCAGTATCCCGAGGCCGCTGCGCTCGACGGGCACCAGCGTTTCGCGCCCCCGGCCGCCGCTCAGCCGGTATTCGCGAAACCCCAGGAAGGTGAAATGGCGGCTCTCCATCCAGCCGAGCAACGCCTGGGTCTCGCTGACGTCACGCGAATCGAAGCGTGTGCCGAGCGAGGTGAGTTCCTGGGCGGTACGGCGCGCGGCTTCCTTCATGCGTCCCCAGTCGGCGCAGGCGGCCCGCACGTCGCGCATGCCGCGTTCGATCTGTGCGGCCAGCGCGCGCAGCACGGCGTCGTCGACCACCCGGTCGATTTCCACGTGCTGGAAGGATTCCAACGGCTGTGCGCCCGGCGTCGCGTCGCCGCGCTTCAGCACCGCCTCGAGCGCGCCGCCGACGCGCTCGACCGCGAAGATCGGATGCGCGAGGAAATGCAGGGCGAGCGAATGTTGCGTCAGCACCAGGCTCAGCGAATCCACCAGGAACGGCATGTCGTCGTTGACGATCTCGACGACGGTGTGCGCGCAGACATAGCCGTGCTCGCGCAGGGTCGGGTTGAACACCCGCACCAGGGCGCCGCCGCGACGCCGTGCGGCGAAACGCAGATGTGACAGCGCCGCCGCGGCGAGTTCCGCGGGACGGCGCCGGGCGAGGTCGGCCGCCTCCACCCCGGCATAGTAGGTCTTGAGGTAGTGGCGGGTGTCGATGCCGCGCGGGCCTTTCGGCCTGCGCTTCGCGGCGGGCGCCGCCTTGCTGGTTACTGCCCGCGGGCGGGTCGCCGTTCGCATCGTGTTCTTCCTCTTCATTCCGCGCGTTGCAGATCGGCGATGACGGCCGCGAGGAAGCGGCAGGCTTCGCCGCCGGTCACGCAGCGATGATCGAAACTCAGCGACAGTGGCATGCGCCGGTGGGCCACCACGGCATCGCCCGCCACCACCGCGTCCCTGCGCACCGTGCCCACGCCCAAGATCGCCACCGCGGGCGGCACCACGAGCGGAATGCCGTACCGGCCGGCGAGGCTGCCGAAGTTCGACAGCATCAGGGTGAAGTCGCGCAGGTCCTCGCGGGCGAGGCTGCGCCCGTGTGCCGCCGCCTTGTGCGCGGCCAGCTCGACGTGCAGCTCGTCGGCCGTCTTGTTCTCGATGCCGCGCAACACCGGCACGATGAGGCCGCCCGCGGTGTCCATCGCAATGGCGAGGTCGACGTGCCCGAGCAGGACGCGCGCGGCGTTCGCCGGGTCGTACCAGGCATTGAGCGCCGGTTCCGCGCGCCATGCGGCGATCAGCGCGCGGACGAGGCGCAGCATGTAATCGCCGCGCGCGGTCCAGGCATGCAGATCGGCATCGTCGCACACGGTGCTTAGCGCCACCTCGGCGTGCGAGCGGGACATGCTGTGCGCCATGGCGCGGCGCGCGCCCCGCAGGGGGACCGACTCGCAGCCGGGCGGAAGGGTCAGGCCGGGTCGCCGGGGCGCGGTGGCCGGCGCCAGCACGTCGTCGAGGCGGATCACGCCGGCCGGTCCGCTGCCCGGGACGTCCGCGAGGTTCACTCCCAAATGTCTGGCGACGGCGCGCGCCACCGGCAGCGCGCGCGGCACGGTGG
>CAZZYJ010000239.1:0-5399 GCA_964658215.1 uncultured Steroidobacteraceae bacterium
CCAGCAGCGTGGGGATGTCGAACACCACTTCATCCTCGGCCACGGTGAGCCGTGCCACCCCCGCCGCGGCGATCAAGGCGGCCGGCACGTGCAGCTGGTCGCGCCGCTGCGGGGTGGTCCAGGTGCTGACCCGCGCGTCGCCGAAAGCCCGGTTCAACGCACTCCAGCGCAGTTCGGCCGCCCGCGCGAGCGCAGCGTCCCCGCGCCATTGCCGCCGCGCCATGGCGCTCGTCGCGCTGGGCAGCGCGCCGCCCGGGGCGCTCATCAACCGCTGTACGTATTCCACCATGTCGTCGGGTTCGACGCGGACGCTCAGATAGGGCTGTAGTTCGTGGGTTGTCATGCACCGTGTATGGGGATGCCCGTGGCGAATCCAAGGCACCCCGCGCGGCGCGAAGCGGCATGCAACACCGACACGCGGGCGGCCTGCACGCCGACGCGGTAAGCTGCCCGGCATGAGCGAGGACCTTCTCCTGCTGGTGTGCACCGCCACCGCGCTGGCCGTGGCCTACAAGGTGTGGCAGGTCTCGCTCGACGCCCGGGAAGCGGCCAACCGCATCGCGCGCGAGACTTGCTCCCGCGCGGTGGTGCAGCTGCTCGACGACACGGTCGCCTTCGCCGGGCTGCGCATCAAGCGCGACGCCGCGGGGCGCCGCCGTCTGCTGCGCACGTACACGTTCGATTACACCCGCGACGGGTTCGAGCGGGCGCAGGGGTTCGTCGTTCTCGCGGGAGGCCGGCTCGAAGCCGTCGGGCTCGCCGCCGGCCCCTCGTGATCAACATCGACCTGCACACGCATTCGAACTGCTCCGACGGTACCCTGCCCCCGGCGCAGCTGGTGGCACACGCGGCGGCGGCCGGCGTCGAGGCCCTCGCCCTCACCGATCACGACACCGTCGCGGGCATCGAGGCGGCGCAGAGCGCTGCAGGCCGGCAGGGTCTCACGCTCGTGCCGGGCGTGGAGATTTCCGCGTCCTGGCGCTCGCAGACCCTGCACATCCTCGGCCTGTGGATCGATCCGTCCGCGCACGGCCTGCGCACGTTGCTCGACGCCCAGGCGGTCAGGCGCCGCACCCGGCTGCAGCGGATGTGCGAACGGCTGACCAGCCTCGGTCTGCCCGGCGCCGAACTCAAGAGCGCGGTCGAGGCCCGGCCGGGCATCCCGACGCGCGCCCACCTCGCCGATGCTCTGGTGGCGGGCGGCCATGTCGTGCGGGCCGACCTGGCGTTCCGCAAATATCTCGGCAAGGGCCGGCCCGCGCATTGCGCGCTGGAGTGGCCCGCCCTCGACGAGGTGGTGCGGACGATCGGCGGTGCGGGCGGCGTCGCCTCGCTCGCCCACGTCACGCGCTACGGGCTATCGGCCGGCGCACGGCGCCAGCTGCTCGCCGAGTTCAAGGCCGCGGGCGGTGACGCGCTCGAGGTGTTCACCGGTGCCAACGGCGCGCAACACGTCGACGGCTGCGCGGCGCTCGCCGTCAAGTTCGCCCTGACGGGGTCGGTGGGCTCGGACTTCCACAATCCGGAGCTGACATGGAATCCCCTGGGAAGGTCCCTTAAGCTACCCGACTGCGTCGTTCCGGTATGGCGCGGCCGTGGCTTGTAGCATCACCAAAGCAGCATTTTAAGTGAGCGACGAAGAAACCAACGTCAATACGGATCTGTTCAAGAACATCGAACGCCTGCGCCAGCTGCGCATCGAACATCGCGATCTCGACGACGTCATCTCCAGACTGAGCATGGATTTCCGGGTGGACGAGCTGCAGATGAAGCGCCTGAAGAAGCGCAAGCTGATGCTCAAGGATCAGATCACCCGACTCGAGAGCCAGCTGATCCCGGATTTGAACGCGTGAACGGCTACTGGCTGGACACCGAGGCCTTTTTCGAGATCCTGTTCACGCGCAACGTTCTGACCGAAATCGGCGCCGTCGCGGGGTGCCTGCTGGTGGGCTGGTTCGTCGGCGTCATGCTGCGCGAACGCTATCGTCGCCTCGGCATCGCCACCCCCACCGCGCTGACGTTCAGCTATTTCGCCTCGCAGGGCTTCCTCGTGGTCACGCCGGTGCTCACCTCCTTCGCGCTGGTGGTGCTCGCGCGCGGCGCGCTGACCGCCGCGAATTTCGACGTGACCGTGCTCGACGCCGCGATCCGTCTGGTCGGCGCCTACGTCGTCGTGCGCGTCGGCGTGCTGCTGTTCGCGGCGAGCCTCGGCAACAAATCCTGGATGCAGCACTGGCAGAGCCGCCTCACGCTGCTGATCTGGCTCGCGATCTCGGCGGAGTATCTCGGCTGGCTCGACCACATCATCGCGGCGCTCGACAGCGTGGGCATCACCGCCGGCAGGAGCCGGATCACCGCCTGGTCCATCCTCAAGCTCTTGTTCACGCTCACGCTGTTCGTGCTGGTCGCCGCCTGGATCAGCCGCTGGATCGAACGCCGGCTGAAACGCCTGAGCACGCTCGCCCCCTCGACGCGCATCGGCATCGCGAAATTCGCCAACGCCTTTCTGATCGCGCTCAGCATCCTGATGGGACTGAACGCCGCCGGCGTCGATCTGACGGCGCTGACCGTGTTGACCGGTGCCATCGGCCTCGGGCTCGGCTTCGGCCTGCAGTCCATCGCCGCGAATTTCGTCAGCGGCTTCGTGCTGTTGATGGACCGCTCCATCAAGCCGGGCGACGTGATCAGCCTTTCCGGCCAGGCCGGCACGAGCACCGAGAATTTTGGCTGGGTCCAGGAGCTGCGCGGCCGTTACGTGGTGGTGCGCGACCGCGACGGCGTCGAGATGTTGGTGCCCAATCAACAGCTGATCGCCAATGCCGTCATCAACTGGAGCTACACCGATCCGCGCATCCGCCTGAAGCTGCCCATCCGCGTGAGCTACCAGGACGACCCGGAAGCGGCCCTGCAGGTGCTGCTGCTGTCCTGCGAGGGCCAGCGCCGCGTGCTGCGCGACCCCGCGCCGGTGGCGCGGCTCATGCACTTCGGCGAAAGCGGCATCGAACTCGAGCTGCGCTTCTGGATCTCCGATCCGCAGGAAGGTGTGAACAACGTGCGCTCCGAGGTGAACCGCACCATCTGGCGCCTCTTCAAGGAGCGTGGCATCACCATTCCCGTGGCCCAGCGCGAAATCCGCGTGCACGCCGTGCCGCCGGGTCTCGACTGATGCCGCTCGAGGTCACGCCCGACATCGTCATTCCGGACGACGAGTTCGAATGGAAATTCGTGCGCGCCTCCGGGCCGGGCGGCCAGAACGTCAACAAGGTGTCGAGCGCCGTGCAGCTGCGCTTCCTGCTGCCGATCAACACCAGCCTGCCGGTGGCCGCGCGCAACCGCCTGCGCCGGCTCGCCGGCCAGAAGATCAACGACGACGGCACCATCCTGATCAGCGCCCGCACCACGCGCAGCCAGGACCAGAATCGCCGCGACGCCCTCGAACGCCTCGCCGAACTGCTGCGCAGCGCCCTGGTCGAGCCGAAGCCCCGCAAGAAGACCCGCCCCACCCGCGCCTCCAAGGAGCGCCGCATCGACACCAAGAAGCGCCGCGGCACCACCAAGCAGCAGCGCGGCGGCCGCAGCTGGGACTAGCGGCCGCCCGCGCCGCTCACCCGCTCACCCACGCGCCGCTCACCGCCCGAGCGTCACCTGCAAAATGCTGTGCCTGAGCTGCTCCGACAGCACCCACTGCGCATCCGCGGCGACGCCGAGCAGCGCCTCGCCGAATACCAGGGTGTCGTCCGGCGACGTCCCCACCACGTCGTGCCGGCGCAGCAGCTCGATGAAATTGCGGAACAGACTGGGGTCGAAAAACTCCGGCGAGTCCATGCCATGCAGGACCGACAGTCGTTGCGCCATCAGGTGACAGCGCTCCTCGAGGGCCTGCGCACCGAGGGTGCCGGAGCCTGCCTGCAGCAGCAGCGCGACGACCAGGTAGTAACGCTCGATGGTCTGGATGGTGCCCTGCGCCAGCAGTGAAAGCCGCAGCGCCTGCGACGAGGGTGCCGCCGTGCGGCGCCACTCGCTGCGCGCCTCGTCCGTCGCCAGCAGACCGAGCCCGACGAAGCGGTCGAGCAGTCCCTCCACCACCGCGCCGATCTCGCCCTCGTCCCAGCGCAGGAACAGCTCCGCGGCGATGTAGGGATAGACCCGGCCCACCAGACGTTGGATGTCGCCGGTGCGCATGTGCGTATTGTTGAGAAAGCAGCAGGCGAGCAGCGAGGGCAGCGCAAAGAGGTGCAGGATGTTGTTGCGATAGTAGGTCGCCAGCACGGCGTTCTCGGCATTCATGCGCAGCAGGTCGCCGAGCGGGTGGGTCTGCCGCTCGAGCAGCCCGAACCGTTCCGCGTAATGCACCATGGCCGCCCCGCTGTGCGCGCACACCGTCACCAGCGGCCCATAGGGCGCCTCGCGCAACAGGCGCTGATAGAGTTCGAGCTGATCCACCAGGGAGGTCTCCGGCACCGCCTGACGCGCCGTGGCGAGCACCACCAGGGCCACCAGGTTGATGGGCGTCACCGCCGCCGCGGCGTTGATGCCGGTGACGATGCGCACGCTCAAGTCGCCGATCGCCGCCGTGATCCAGGCCGCCGGCGCCGCGTCCTCGCCGCGCCAGCCGGGATGGTGCCGCTGCAGCACGTCGTCGAGCAGGATGGGCGTTCCCAGATTCACGTGCACCGTCCCCAATTCGCTGCGCAGCACGGCGATGAGCGCCTTGATCAGCCCGAGCACGCTCTCCTTCTCCTTCGGCCGGCCGGACAACTCGCCGATGTAGGTGCGGCCTTCGACGATGCGCTCGTAGCCGAAGTACACCGGCATGAACACCACGGGCCGTTTCGGTTCGCGCAGATAACTGCGCACCGTCATCGACAGCATGCCGGTGCGCGGCGACAGCAGCCGTCCGGTGCGGCTGCGGCCGCCTTCGATGAAGTACTCGAGCGGATGGCCGCGCGCCATCATGAACCCGAGGTACTGGGTGAACACGGCGGCGTACAACGCATCGCCCTTGAAACTGCGGCGCAGAAAGAAGGCGCCGCCCTTGCGCAGGAAGCGGCCGATGACCGGCAGGTCGAGATTGGCACCGGCCGCGACGTGCGGCACGGCGAAGCCCTTGCGGTAGATCACGTACGACAGCAACAGATAATCCATGTGGCTGCGGTGGCAGGGCACGTAGATGACCTCGGCGCCGTCGGCCACCTCGTTCAGCTTGTCGACGTGTTCGAATTCGACGCCGTCGTACAGCCAGTTCCACAACCGTCCGAACACCAGCGCCATGAAGGTGACGAAGGCCTGCGAGTAATTCGCGGCGATGGAGAGCGCGTCCTTGCGCGCGAGCAGCAACGCGGCGCGGCGCGCGAGAGGGCGTCCGTCGGCGGCCCGCACCTGCATCTCCCGGCGCACCG
>CAZZYJ010000240.1:0-5377 GCA_964658215.1 uncultured Steroidobacteraceae bacterium
GAGCGCACCCCCGCCCCGGACCCGATCAGCGCCGGCCGCACGGCGGCAGCGCCCTACCCTGCCCCGCCGCAAGACCTGTTTCCGGGGCTGTTCGGCGCCGTGCAGGATTTGCAGCTGTTGCCCGACGGCAAGGACTTCGCCGATGCGGTGCCGCGGATGGCGCCGGCGCAGATCATGACCGAGTATCGTGCCCGGCGTCCGACGACCCCGCAGGCGCTGCGCAAATTCGTCACCGCGCATTTCACGCTGCCGCCCGCCGTACTCGCGCCGACGGCGGCACCGGACCGGGTCTCCCTCGTCGAGCACATCGACCGGCTGTGGGGTCCCTTGACGCGGCGCGCGGTCGCAGCGCCGCCGTACTCGTCGCTGTTGTCCCTGCCGCAGGCCTATGTCGTACCCGGCGGACGCTTCCGGGAGATCTACTATTGGGATTCGTACTTCACGATGCTGGGACTGCTGGAGAGCGGGCGTCACTCGTTGGTCGAGGACATGGTGCGCAACTTCGCGTATCTGATCGACACCTACGGCCACGTCCCGAACGGTGCGCGCACCTATTACCTCAGCCGCTCGCAGCCACCGTTCTTCTTCGCCATGGTCGGTCTGCTGGCGCCCGACGATCCCGCCGCGGCGTATGTTCGCTATCTGCCGGAGCTGCGCCGGGAATACGCGTTCTGGATGGACGGTGCAGCGGGTCTGCGCCGCGGCGGCGCGCGGCGGCGCGTGGTGGCCCTCGCCGACGGCACCCTCCTCAATCGCTACTGGGACGACCGCGACACGCCGCGCGACGAGTCCTATCGCCAGGATACGGAACTCGCACGGCAGAGCGGACGCGAGCCGCGACGGCTGTATCGTGACATCCGTGCCGCCGCGGAGAGCGGCTGGGACTTCGGCTCGCGCTGGTTCGCCGACGGCAGGACGGCCGCCACGCTCGACACCACGGAAATCGTGCCCGTCGATCTGAACAGCTTGTTGTTCGGCCTGGAACGGGCCATCGGTGACGGCTGTCAGCGCGCGAACGACACACCCTGCGCGCGTGATTTCACGCGCCGCGCCGCGGCCCGCCACGCGGGCATCGACACCTATCTGTGGAACGCAGCGCGCGGCCGCTATCTCGATTATCGCTGGACCCGGCGTGAGAGCATCTCCCGCCTGTCCGCGGCCACGTTGTATCCGCTCTTCGTCGCCGTCGCGGGCGACGCGCAGGCAGCAGCGGTCGCGCAAACCACGCAGCGCGAATTGCTCGCGGCGGGCGGCGTGGTCACGACGCCGCTGGTCACGGGACAGCAATGGGATGCACCCAACGGCTGGGCGCCGCTGCAATGGATCGCCGTGGACGGTCTGCGCCGTTACGGCCACGCAGCACTCGCGGCCAACATCGCCTGCCGCTTCATGGCGAGCGTCGAGGCCGTCTACGACGACACCGGCAAGCTGGTGGAAAAATACGACGTGATCGACGCAGGCCGACGCGGCGGCGGTGGCGAGTACCCCTTGCAGGACGGCTTCGGCTGGACGAACGGCGTGATGCGCAAACTCACCGCCCTGTATCCGGCGCAGCCACGTCCCGAGGCCGCGGCGCAGCGGCATCAGGAGGCCGCGGCGCCGTGTTCCACGGCCCCCGCGCGCGACGACCCGGACGCCTCCAAGGTGAAATAGAAGGTGGCGCCGCCCCCCGGTTCCCCCACCGCCCACACCCGGCCGCCGTGCCGCGCGACGATGCGTTTGACGGTGGCGAGACCGATGCCCGTGCCCTGGAACTCCGAGTCGGGATGCAGCCGCTGGAACACGCCGAAGAGCTTGGACGCGTATCTCATGTCGAAGCCGGCGCCGTTGTCGCGCACGAAGTAGCAACGCTGCCCGGCCATCTCCATGCTGCCGAACTCCACGTGGGCATCCGCCCGCTTGGCCGTGAATTTCCAGGCGTTGCCGAGCAGATTTTCGAGCACGATCTGCAGCAGGTGCGGATCCGCCTCGACCTGCACCCCGGGCTCGACGACCAGCTCCACCGAGCGCTCGCGTCCCGCCTGTTGCAGCGGCAAGGCCACGGTGCGCACCACGCAGGACAGGTCGAAGGCCACGCGGTGCATCTCGCCCCGGCTCATGTGCGCCAGCCGCAGTAGATCGTCGATGAGCCGCGACATGCGTTGCGCGGCCCCACGCACGATCTCGAGCCGGCGCCGCCCCTCGTCGTCCAAACCGGCGGCATTCTCCTCGAGCAGCAACGCGCTGAAACCCTCGATGGAGCGCAACGGGCCGCGCAGATCGTGGGCCACCGAATAACTGAAAGAATCCAGATCCCGGTTCGCGGTTTCCAGATCGGACACCAGCTTGCGCCGCGCCTGCGCGAGGTGGACGTGCGAGCGCACGCGCGCGAGCAGTTCGTGCGCGGTGAAGGGCTTGGTCAGATAGTCGTCGGCACCCGCCTCCAAACCTTCGAGGGTCGACCCTTCGCCCGCACGGGCCGACAGCAGGATCACCGGCACTGCCACGGTCGAGGGATCCGCCCGCATCTCGCGGACCAGCTCGACCCCCGTGCCCGAGGGCATCATGACGTCGCTGAGCACGAGATCCGGCGCACCCGCCCGGATGATGCCGAGCGCCTCCCTGCCATCGCTGGCCGTGACGACATCGTAGTGGGGCGCCAACAGGCCCGCGATGTAGCGCCGCAGCTCGGCGTTGTCGTCCACCACCAAGATCTGCGCTTGATGACCCTTACCCGGTCGGTCCGCGGTGGCGGTGGCGGCGGTGGAGAGCGTGCGTTCGGCAGAGGCGTCCGCCCAACGGGCCGCCTCCACGACGTGCGCATGCGGCACGCTCGCGTACCCACTCCCCGGCACCCCGCTCCTTGCCGCCGGCGCCGCGTGCAGCACCGAGTCTTCGCGAAGATGGGCGAACCCTTTCGGAATCTCGATGCGAAAAGTGCTTCCCGTGCCGGGAACGCTCGTGACGCCGACGCTGCCGCCGTGCAGCTCGACCAGCTCACGCACCAGCGCGAGCCCGATGCCCGCCCCCTCGTGCGTCCTGCCGACGGCGCCCTCGATACGATGAAATCGTTCGAAGATGCGCGGCAGCTCCGCCGCCGCGATGCCGGTGCCCGTGTCCGAGATTTCCACCACCGCCCGCTTCGGCAGTTCGCTCACGCGCACGGTGACCGCACCCGACCACGTGAACTTCAGGGCGTTGGACACGAGGTTCGGAACGATCCTTTCCCACAGGTCCCGGTCGATCCACACCGGCCCGGACAGCGTCGGACAGTCCAGGATCAGGCGCAGGCCGGCCCGATCGAACGCTGTCTGGAACATCGCGGCGAGCGTGCCGGTCAACGCCGCAAGATCCACCGGCGCGAACGTACCGCGAAGCCGGCCTGCCTCGAGTCGCGAGAAATCCAGCAGTGCGTTGACCATCTTCAAGAGACGCAGGGCATTGGCGTGCGCCAGCTGCAGCCGCGCACGTTGCGGGGCGCCCACCAACGGCGCGCCGTCCGCGAGCGATTCTTCGAGCGGTCCCAGCATCAAGGTCAGCGGAGTGCGAAACTCGTGGCTGATGTTGCTGAAGAAGGCGGTCTTGGCGGCATCCAATTCGCTCAAGCGCTGGTTGGCGTCGCGCAGCTCGCGATTTGCGGCGTCGAGTTGGCGGCTGCGACGCAGCACCTCCCGTTCCATTTCCTGGGTGCGCCCGCGCAGCTCCTGTCCCGCTTCGTCCGCACGTGCGAGGTCGGTGACGTCCACCGCGCGGTGCATGATGTAGCTGATCTCGCCGCCGGCGCTCAGGATCGGAATATTGCACGGGCTCCAGTAGCGAGCCTCGAAACCGCCCTCTGGCAGCGGAATGTCGTACTTCTGCACGGCCATGGTGTCGGCGGACCTGGTCGCCAGCACGCGTTGCAGGGAGGCGCGCAGGTTCGCGGTGGCGTTCGCCGCCGGGTCGTTCGGATTGTCAGGAAACAATTCGAACAGACCCCGCCCGAGCGTCTCCTCCAGCGTGGAGCGCGTCGAGGCCAGGCGCGCCTTGGTCGCAGCCACGGCGGTGAACCGGGGCGAATCAGGCAGAAGCACCAATAACACGTCCGGGGACTCTTCGAAAAAAAGCTGGAAGTCCACGGCAAATCCTTCCTTGATCGGGCCTCGATGCTCGCGCACGAGTCGGTACGTCGTCCGGAATTCGTCGTCATTTTCGGGGTGCCGCAATGCAATAACGAGCATCGCCCGGCGTCGGCATGCTGCCATACTACAGCGCCCTCCCGGATGAACACGGTGGATACATGAAGACGAAAGCTGCAATTGCGTACGCGGCCGGCAAGCCGCTCGAAATCGCCCTGGTCGATCTGGCCGGGCCGCGCGCCGGCGAGGTCTTGATCGAGATCAAGGCCACCGGCATCTGCCACACCGACGAATTCACCCGCTCGGGCGCCGATCCGGAAGGGTTGTTTCCCGCCATCTTCGGTCACGAGGGCGCCGGAATCGTGGTCGACGTGGGCCCCGGCGTCACGTCCGTCAAGAAGGGCGACCACGTGATACCGCTGTACACGCCCGAATGCCGTCAATGCAAATCCTGTCTCTCGCAGAAGACCAATTTGTGCACCGCGATCCGCGCCACGCAGGGCAAGGGCCTGATGCCAGACGGCACCAGCCGGTTTTCCATCGGCAAAGACCTGATCCACCATTACATGGGTTGTTCGACCTTCTCGAATTTTACGGTGCTGCCGGAAATCGCGGTGGCCAAGATCCGCGAGGATGCCCCGTTCGACAAGGTCTGTTACATCGGCTGCGGCGTCACCACGGGCATCGGCGCGGTCATCAACACCGCCCGGGTGGAACCCGGCGCCAACGTGGTGGTGTTCGGTCTCGGCGGCATCGGTCTCAACGTCGTGCAGGGCGCGCGGCTCGTCGGTGCCGACAAGATCATCGGCGTCGACATCAATCCGCAGCGGCGCACGCTGGCCGAAAAATTCGGCATGACGCATTTCGTCAATCCGAACGAGCTCGGCGGCGACCTGGTCGCGCACCTGGTCGATCTCACCGACGGCGGCGCCGACTACAGTTTCGAATGCATCGGCAACGTCGAACTCATGCGCCAGGCCCTCGAATGCTGCCATCGCGGCTGGGGCGTGTCCGTCGTGATCGGGGTCGCCGCCGCCGGCAAGGAAATCCACACCCGTCCTTTCCAACTCGTCACCGGACGCGTGTGGAAGGGCTCCGCCTTCGGCGGGGTGCGCGGCCGCACCGGCGTGCCGAAGATCGTCGACTGGTACATGGAGGGCAAGATCAACATCGACGACCTCATCACCCACACCATGCCGTTGGAAAAGATCAACGACGCCTTCGACCTCATGCACAGCGGCGAATCCATACGCAGCGTCGCGATTTTCTAGCGGGCTGCG
>CAZZYJ010000241.1:0-5359 GCA_964658215.1 uncultured Steroidobacteraceae bacterium
GGGGGGCTATTCCTTCACGATGATCGAGATGCGGCCGTCGCGCTCGGCGATCGCAAGGCGTCGGCCAAACCGTCCACCTGAGCCACGGCGCCGACGCCACCGATGAAGCTCGTCCTGCGCCTGTTCGCGGTGGTTCATGCGGGCATGGCGGCGCTGTTCGCAGGGGCGGCCCTGTTGCTGATCGTGATGGCCACGCACATGGCGTGGCAGGCCGTGGTCGGCGGCGTCGACGAGGCGGCCGCCCAGAAGGTCATCGAGGCCATCGGGCTCCTGGCGGCCGCGGTGGTGGCACTGCAGATCGCGCAAACCGTCTTCGAAGAGGAGGTCATTCGTGCCGCGCACGTCAGCGGTCCCACCCGCGTGCGCCGCTTTCTCTCCCGCTTCATGGTGGTGTTGGTGGTGGCGCTCGCCATCGAAGGCCTGGTCGGCACCTTCCGCGCCATTCACGAGAACCCGAGCCAGCTGCCCGCCGCCGCGAGCATTCTCGTCGGCACCGGCGCCCTGCTCGCGGCCTGGGGCTTCTTCATACGCACGAATCGTTCCGCCGAAGAACTCGAGCCCGAGGCCATGGAGGAGGCCAAACAGGAAGACAAGAAGCTCAGGTAGCAGCCCCGGTCGGCGCTGCCGCGCTCACCAACCGGGCGCTCGCCCGCTATGCCGCGCTCACCAACCGGGCCATGAAGTCGGCGACTCCCATGGCGCCGAGGGCACTGCGGTCCAGGAACATTTTGCCGATGGCGTCGGCCTGTTTCGCCTTGAAGTGCGCGGCGACGCTGTCCTGGAACTTCTTCACCAACACCGGCGTCCCCTCCGCACGCCGTTTGCGGTGACCGATGGGAAAGTCCACCTGCACGCGCTCACTGGCCGAGCCGTCGGCGAAGAACACCTGCACGGCATTACCGATGTAACGCTTGTCGGCGGCATAGTAATCCCGGGTGAATGCAGGATTCTCGCGCACCTGCATGCGGGCGCGCAGCGCATCGACGCGCGGATCGGCGGCCACGCCATCCTCGTAATCCGCCGCCGTCAAGCGGCCGAACAGCAACGGGATGGCCACCATGTACTGGAGGCAGTGATCGCGGTCCGCCGGGTTGCCGAGAGGGCCCGTCTTGTCGATGATGCGCACGCCCGGCTCCTGGGTCTCCAGGGCGACGCGCTCGATGTCATCGAGCCGTCCGGCGATCTGCGGATGCAGCGTCATCGCCGCTTCGACGGCCGTCTGCGCGTGGAATTCGGCGGGGAAGGAAATCTTGAACAGGATGTTTTCCATCACGTAGCTGCCGAACGCCTGCGGCAGGGCGAGCGCCTTGCCGTCGAACAACACGTCCTGGAAGCCCCAGGTTGCGGCCGACAGCGCCGAGGGGTAGCCCATCTCGCCCTTCAAGGCGAACAGGGCATGCCGTACGGCACGGCTGGTGGCATCGCCCGCCGCCCAGCTCTTGCGCGAGCCGGTGTTCGGCGCATGCCGGTACGTGCGCAACGCACCCCCGTCGATCCAGGCGTTCGACACGGCATTGACGATCTGCTCGCGGTCACCGCCCAGCATGGCCGTCACCACGGCCGTCGACGCCACGCGCACCAGCAGCACGTGATCGAGTCCCACCCGGTTGAAGCTGTTCTCCAGCGCCAGCACGCCCTGGATCTCGTGGGCCTTGATCATCGCGGTGAGCACGTCGTGCACCGTCACGGCCCTGCCGCTGCGCGACAGATAATCGGCCACGGCGAGAATGCCGCCCAGATTGTCGGAAGGGTGGCCCCACTCCGCCGCGAGCCACGTATCGTTGAAGTCCAGCCAGCGGATCATGGTGCCGATGTTGAACGCCGCGTTGATGGGGTCGAGCTCGTACGACGTGCCCGGCACCCGGGCGCCGCCGCTGAGCGTGGCGCCCGGCACCACGGGGCCCAGCAGCCGGGTGCACGCGGGATATTTCAGGGCCTGGAACCCGCACGCCAGCGTGTCCATCAGGCAATAGGCGGCGGTCTCGTAGGCCAACGGACTTCGAATCTCGTAGCTCAGCGCATACTCGGCGATGGCGGTGAGCACCGCGTCGGGCGCGGGCCGCGCGGCGGACTTGATATCGTGTGACAAGGCAGCTCTCCTCGAAGTCTAGGTGCGCTCGTCGAGCGGCACGAAGACCTGATCGTCCGGGCCGGTGTAGTGGGCGCTCGGGCGGATGATTTTGCCGTCCAGCCGCTGCTCGACGACATGTGCGGCCCACCCGCTGGTGCGGCTCATCACGAACAGCGGCGTGAACATCGCGGTGGGTATGCCCAACAAATGATAGGCGACCGCGGAGAACCAGTCGAGATTCGGGAACATGTTCTTGACCTGTTTCATCACGCTCTCGATGCGTTCGGCCACCGCGAAGCCGAGCGGCTCGCCGGCGGCCAGGGCCAGCGCACGCGACACCTCCTTGATGACTTCGTGGCGCGGATCGGCGACCGTGTACACCGGATGGCCGAAGCCGATGATGACCTCCTTGGCCGCGACCCGTCGTCTGATGTCCTCGTCGGCGGCATCGGCCGAGGCATAACGGCTTTGGATCTCGAACGCGACTTCGTTGGCGCCGCCGTGTTTCGGTCCTCGCAGCGCGCCGATCGCGCCGGCGATGCACGAATACAGATCGGAGCCCGTCCCCGCGATCACCCGGGCCGTGAAGGTGGAGGCGTTGAACTCGTGCTCGGCATACAGGTTCAACGAGGTGTGCATGGCGCGCACCCACTCCACCGACGGCGCGTGGCCGTGCAGCAGATGCAGGAAATGGCCGCCGATGGAATCGTCCTCGGTGCGCACCTCGATGCGATGCCCGTCGCGCGAATAGTGATGCCAATAGCAGAGCATCGAACCCAGCGAGGCCAGCAGACGGTCGGCGATGTCACGGGCACCCGCCGGCGGGTGGTCGGCGGCTTCGGGCGAAAGACAACCGAGGGCGGACACGCCCGTCCGCAGCACGTCCATGGGGTGACTCGACGGCGGCAGTTGCTCGAGCACCGTCATCACGGCCGGCGGCAGACCGCGCAACGAGCGCAGCTTGATCTTGTAGGCGGAGAGCTCGGCGCGCGTCGGCAGCTTCTCGTGAATCAACAGGTGGGCGATTTCCTCGAAGTCGCAGCGCGTGGCGATGTCGAGGATGTCGTAACCGCGGTAGTGCAGATCGTTGCCGGTCTTGCCGACGGTGCAAAGGGCCGTGTTGCCCGCGGGCACGCCGGACAGCGCCACCGATTTCTTGGCTTTGAACGCCGCCACCGGCGCGTCGTTCGTCTGCGCTCCGCTCATTTCTCTTTTCCTTCGGCGAACAGCCGGTCGAGCCTGGTTTCGTAGGCGTGATAATCCAGATAGCGGTACAGGTCCGCGCGCGTCTGCATGCGATCGAGGACGTGCTTCTGGGTTCCGTCACGGCGGATGGCCTCGTAGACGCCGAGCGCCGCCGCATTCATGGCGCGGTACGCCGAGCAGCAGTGCAGCACGATGTCCACGCCCACGCTGCCGAGTTCATCGCGCGTGTACAACGGCGTGTGCCCGAACTCCGTGATGTTCGCCAGGATGGGCACCTTCACCGCGTCCTTGAAGCGCCGGTACATGGCGAGCTCCGTCATCGCCTCCGGAAAGATCATGTCGGCGCCCGCCTCGACGCACGCCACCGCACGTTCGATGGTCCGCTCCATGCCCTCCACCGCCAGCGCATCGGTGCGCGCCATGATGACGAAGCTCGGGTCGGTGCGCGCATCCACCGCCGCCTTGACGCGGTCCACCATCTCCTGCCGGGACACGATCTCCTTGCCGGGACGGTGACCACAGCGTTTGGCCTGCACCTGATCCTCGATGTGCAGCCCGGCCGCGCCGAACTTGATGAAGGATCTGACCGTCCGCGCGATGTTGAACGCCCCGCCCCAGCCGGTGTCCGCGTCCACCAGCAACGGCAGCTCGCACGCGTCGGTGATGCGGCGCACGTCGATGAGCACGTCGTCCATGCTGCTGATGCCGAGGTCGGGGATGCCGAGCGAGTTGGCGGCGACGCCCCCACCCGACAGATACAGGGCCTTGAAACCACAGGCCGCCGCCATGCGCGCCGCGTAGGCATTGATGGCGCCGACCACCTGCAGAGGCCGCTCGGCGGCGACGGCCGACCTCAACCGCGCGCCCGCTGACGACGGGGACGGCGCGTTCACGGCGACATCCCGCCGGCGTTTCGTCCCGATCCGCAAGCTCTCGCTGCACGCCCGTCGTCACACATAAAGGTCTCCTCGAAGCCAACATAGTAGCGTCGTGCGGCGGACGCGATGACGGATCCTATCAAACTGTCTGAGCGAATTTGCAACAGGGATCAGGCCTGTACGCCGCGGCGAAACTCGCCCGGCGCGGCCCCCGTCCATTTCCTGAAGGCGCGGTGAAACGCGCTGCGTTCCGAGAAGCCGAGCTCCAGCGCGATGTCCATGACGCTGCGTTGCGAATCACTCAGGTAGCTGATGGCGAGATCACGCCGCAGCTGCTCCTTGATGCCTCGATAGGAGGCGCCCTCCTCGTGCAGACGGCGGCGCAGGGTGACCGGCGTGGTGTTGAACTCACCGGCTAGCGTGTCGAAGTGCGGGACCTCGCCCGGCAGACAGTGCCGCAACCGGCGGCGGATGCGCGCCGTCATGCTGCGGGCGTTCTTGTACCTGACCAGGATGTTCTCCGGGGCGTTGCGCAGGAACTCCTTCACCGAGCGTTCGTTCTGAACCACCGGCAGCGCGAGATGCGGCGCCGCGAACACCAGGCGGGTGCGCGGCGCGTCGAAGCGCACTTCGTTGCAGTACATCAAACGGTATTCTGCGCTGTGGGCGGGCTCGGGATAGGCGAACTCCACGCGCAGGAGCGGAATGCGCCGGCCGACCAGCCAGCAGGACACGCCGTGCAGCAGCATGAGCAGGAGTTCGTGGGCGAAGGTCCGCGGCGCACCGGCGCCCGGGCGTGGTGTCAAGACCAGCGCGGCCTCCCCGGCGTGTCGCTCCAGGCCGAAAGCCATGTCGTCCAGCAGCAGGCCGTAGAAGCGCAGGCTGCGCTGCAACGCACCGTCCAGGTTCCGGCAGCCGAGCGCGGCATGCACCAGCATCGCGAAGCTGCCCACCTTCATGCGCCGCGAGTCCTGGCCGAAGAACTCGTCGTCGAGGGTCGCGGCGACGCGGCGCCACAGCTGACCGTAGTGGCGCACCGACACGCGCGCCTGGGACGCCTCGAGCAGCATGGCGGACAACCCCACCTCCCGCAGCACCGCGTCGGCGTCCGTGGGCCGATCGCGCAAACCCCGCAACGCCGCGCGCACGAAATGGATGGAGATGGTCCCCGGCTCCGGCCGATGCGCGGCCCCGGGCTCCGGTC
>CAZZYJ010000242.1:0-5351 GCA_964658215.1 uncultured Steroidobacteraceae bacterium
CGGGCCCGGCATGCCGCCGCTTCGCGTGCCGGCCGCGTCAAGCCGCATTTCCCGGGCGCCCCAACAATTCGCGCAGCCGGTCGGCGAACACCGGCGCGGCGGCGGCAGGCGCGACGTCGATGGGGGTCGCGAGCGGGGTGAGGCCCACCATGCCGGCGGCCCCGATGCCCACCAGCACCTGCGCGTTGCCGACGCGCACCAGCAGGATGCGCTCGCGCGGGCTCAAGCTCAGTTCGTCCAGCACCGCGATGTCGCCACGACTGCGCGGGCCCGCCAGTTTGAAGCGCCTGAGCAGCCAGCCGAGCGCGAAGATCAGCGCCAGGATCGCGACGAGGCTCAAGGTCAGCTGCGCGAGGCTGCTCACCGAGAGCGGCGAGGCCGGTTGCGCCATCGCCGTCATCGGGCCTGCTCCATCCTTTCCGTCGCACTCACCACGTCGGTGAGCCGGATGCCGAACTTCTCGTTCACCACCACCACCTCGCCGCGCGCGATGCGCACGCCGTTCACCAGCACGTCGAGCGGTTCGCCGGCCAGACGGTCGAGTTCGACGATGGCGCCCGGCGCGAGCTGCAGCAGCTCGCGCACCGGCATGCGCGCGCGCCCGACTTCGAGCGCGAGCGTGACGGACACGTCCAGGATCAGATTCAAGTTCATTTCCTGACCGCCCGTGCCGACCACGTTGCTGCCGAGATCGTTGAACTGCGCACGCGCCACCGCGGTCTTCGGATCGGCGAGGCTCATGCCGAGCCCTCGGCGATGATCTTGAGCGCGTTGCGACCCTGCGACACGCCGAAGCGACCCCGGCACAGCGGCACCTCGCCGGCCAGCAGGGTGACGTGCTGCGGTGTGTCGATGGGAATGATGTCGCCCGGCGTGAGACGCACTAATTCGCGCAGGCTGATCTGCGCCTGCGCCAGGATGGCGCGCGTCTCGAGTTCGGTTTCCCGGAGCGCCGAGCTCAGGCTGGGTCCCCACGGCTCCTGCTTGCGCACCGGCGCGTTGCTGCCCTCGCCCGCGAGCAGCTCGCGGATGGGGGCGAGCACGGCCTCGGGCAGCAGCCAGTCGATCCGCCCGCTGCGCGCGCCGAACTCGACGGTGAATTTCAACACCACGATGTTTTCCTGCGGCGCGCCCAGCTGCATCAGGCGCGGATTGGTCTCCTGTTTCACCAGCTCGAACTCCAGCGGCGTCACCGGCGTCCAGGCGCCCGTGACGTCGGCCGCGAAGCTGCGCAGCATCAGAGCGAGAAAGCGCTGTGCGGCCGGCGCGATCGCCGCCTGCGCATCGCTGGTGGCCCGGCCGGAGCCGCCGAAGAAGCCATCCAGCAGCGTCAGCAGCAACGCGGGCTCCACGCTCACGAAGGCCAGCCCCGGCAGCGGCTTGAGACGCACCACCGCGAGGCTCGCCGGGACCGGCAGCGCCGCCTGCAGGTCGCCGGCCTTCGCCGAGTCGAGCGCGCTGAAATGCACCGCCGCGTCGCGGCCCAGCAATGCCGACAGCGAGCCCGTCATGCGCTCAGCGAGGCTCTTGCTGACGATCTCGAGCATCGGCAGCTGCGTGCGGTTGACGCGTTGCGAGGTGAAATCGTACGGGCGCACGCCGTCGACGGCGCTCTTCTCCAACAGCGCCGAGACCTCTTCCTCGGAAATCGTGCTCGGCGCGGGCGTCGCGGCGTCGGGGGTGGTCTCGCTCATCATTGCACCACGAAGCTCGTGAACAGCAGATCGTCGATGTCCTCGCCGCCCTGCTTCTTCTGCACGGCGCGCACCTCCGCCAGGGCTTCCGCACGCAGCTTGTCCTTGCCTTCGCGCGACATCATCGATTGATAGTCGCGATTGCTCATCAGCAGCAGCAAATTGTTGCGGATCAGCGGCAGGTTCTTCTGGACGCTGTCGAGCGCTTTCTGATCCTTCCCCATGACCTCCATGGTGATCTGCAAAAAGCGCACCACGGAGCCGTCCTCGAAGTTCACCACCAGCGGAGGATCGATGGCGTAATAGAGGGAGGGGGCCTTGCCACCCTCGCCGCCTTCGCCATGAGCGCCGCCCGACGCGGACACGGGGACCACGGCGGTGATCTTGCCGTCCTTGTCGAGTTTGAAATCGGGCATCGGATGCAGCTTGGCGTTGATGTAGCCGCCGACCACGACGGCGATCAACGCAGCCACGAAGGCGCCGACGCCCCCCATCAGGGCGGGCATGAGGCCGCCGGATTTCTTCGGCTGGGCGGGGGCGGCTTCTTCTGCGGCGGCGGTGGCCATAGTCTCGTTCCTGGCGCGGCGCGACTGCCGCAGGAGGAATCAAGCAATTTCTATGCCAGGCTCAATGCCGGTTATTTAACTCAACGAAATCAGGCGGCTACGATTCCCCGCGGCGCGCCCGGCGAAGTCCGCACGCCGGGCCGCCGGAAAATTGACGCAGGGTCGTCACCAGATCGTGACGCGCGCCTCGGGCGCCACGTACATCTTGTCCCCCGGCTTGACGTCGAAGGCGGCATAGAAACCGGCCTGATTGACCAGGGGCGCGGTGCCGCGCACGGCGGGCGGCGAATGAGGATCGGCCTTGATGCGCTGGATGGCTTCGTCGTCGCGCACCTTGCCGCGCCAGACCTGCACCCAGCCCAGGTAGAACCGTTGCTCGCCCGTGAAGCCGTCGATCACGGGGGGCGTGGCGCCCGCCGTCGCCAGACCGTAGGCCTTGTACGCGATGGCGAGTCCCGAATTGTCGCCGATGTTCTCGCCCAGGGTGAGTTCGCCGTTGACGTGGAAGCCGCTCACCGGCTCGTAGGCATCGTACTGGGCCACCAGCGCGCGCGTCTTGGCGGCGAACTTCTCGTGGTCCGCCGGCGTGAACCAGTCGCGCAGGTTGCCGTCCGCATCGTATTGGCTGCCCTGGTCGTCGAAGCCATGACTGACCTCGTGGCCGATCACGGCGACGATGCCGCCGTAATTGACGGCGTCGTCCGCCCGCACGTCGAAGAAGGGAGGCTGCAGGATGGCCGCGGGGAAGACGATCTCGTTCATCACCGGGTTGTAGTATGCATTCACCGTCTGCGGCGTCATGAACCACTCGGTGCGGTCGATGGGCTTGCCCAGCTTGCCGATGGTGCGGTCGTATTCGAAGGCGTCCGCGCGCAGCACGTTACCCCACAGGTCGCCGCGCGCGACGCGCAGCGCACCGTAGTCGCGCCAATGATCCGGGTAGCCGATTTTCGTGACCAGCTTCGCAAGCTTCGCCTGGGCGCCCTGTTTGGTCTGCGGGCTCATCCAGTCGAGCGTGTCGATGTCGCGCCGGTAGGCCTCCAGCAGGTTGTCAACCAACCTCTGCATGCGCGCCTTGTTCTGCGGCGGAAAGTATTTCTCCACGTACAGACGGCCGATGGCTTCGCCCATGGCGCCGTCGAGGAACGACATCCCGCGTTTCCAGCGCGGGCGATTTTCCGGTATGCCGCGCAGCACCGTGCCCGTGAAGGCGAAACGCTCGTCGACGAAGGCCTTCGACAGATAGGGGGCCGCGGCCGCGAGTTGATGCCACTTGAAGTAAGCCTTCCACACCGGCAGCGGCGTGGTGTCGAGGAGCTTGCCGATACCCGTGAAATAGCTGGGCTGGGCGACTATGACGTAGTCGATGCGCTCCTGCACGCCGGCGGCCGCGAGATAGGCGTCCCACGGGTAGCGCGGCATCAAGGTGGCGAGCTCGCCGAGCGCGACCTTGTTGTAGGTCTTGACCGGATCGCGGTTCGCGACGCGCGTCCACTGCAGGTCCGCCATCGCGGTCTCGAGCTTCAGGATGCCGGCGGCGCTCTGCGCGGCGTGCGCATCGCCGGCCATGCCGAGCATCTTCTCGACGTGCGCCAGGTACTTGGCGCGCGCCAGCTTGAGCTTGGCGTCGTCCTTCAGATAATAGTCGCGGTCGGGAAGTCCCAGGCCGCTCTGCCCCAGCGTGAGCGCGTAGCGCGTCGAGTCGCGGGAATCCGGGCCCACGTCCATGTCGTACGGCGCACCCGTGCCGGTGCGGTTGAAGCGCGCGATGAGCGCCGCGACGTCGCGCGGCGAACGGACCGCATCGATGGCCGCAAAGTCGTCCGCCAGCGGCGTGATGCCGCGTGCTTCGAGCGTGTCCGTATCCATGAAGCTCGCGTACAGGTCCGCGATCTTGCGTGCGTCGGCGTCGCCGCCCTCGCCCGCCTTGAGCCCCTCGACGATGCCGCGCAGCTGTTCCTGGGCCTGATCGTCGATAAAGGTGAAGGCGCCGTAGACACCCTTGTCGGGCGGCAGTTGAAAGGTGTCCAGCCACCTGCCGTTCAGATGCCGGTACAGGTCGTCCTGGGGACGCACCGCCGGATCGACGTACGTGGTCTCGACGCCCGACGCGAGGGGCGCCGGCGTTGCGGCCGGTTCGGGCGCAGCCGCCCGCCTGCCCGTCGAACAGGCCGCCAAGGTCAACACCGCCATCGTCACCGCCATCCCGCCCATCGTTTTTCGTAACATCGGATCTCCTTCAGAATTTCAATGAGACGCGCAGGCCCGGTCCGGCATCGTCGAGCACCAGACGGGCGCCGTGTAATTTGGTGACCGCCGCCACCAGCGACAGGCCGAGCCCGGAGCCCGGGAATTTCCGAGCCTCGTCCAGCCGCACCCGCCGGCCCAGCACGATCTCGCGTTTGTCGGCCGGGATCCCCGGACCATCGTCCTCGACGACCAGTTCCGGTTCGTGGCTCGTGCCGCGCAGCAGCACCCGGATGTGCCCGCCCTCGGGCGTGAACTTGAGGGCGTTGTCGAGCAGATTGGCGAGCGCCTGGGCCAGCAGCTGACGGCTGCCCTGGACCTGGGCGCCCGCGGTGACGGCGCTCTCGAGCGCGATGCCGCGCTCCTCGCCCACCGGCGCGTACAGCTCCACCATGCTGCCGACGAGTTCCGAGAGATCCACGCGTTCGCGGGCGACCGTGCCGGTTTCGGCGAGCGCGATGCGCAACAACGCGTCGAGCGTGCTGCGCATGTGGTCCACTTCGGCGGTGACGCGCTCGAGCACGCGCCGCTCGGGGGACCCCGCGAGCAGTCCGCTCATCGCCCCCTCCGCGGTGGCCTGCAAGCGGTTGAGCGGGGTGCGCAGGTCGTGGGCGGCGCTGTCGAGCACCGTGCGCATCCCCAGGGTCAGCTGCTCGATCTTGTCCAGCATGCCGTTGATCTCGCGGGCCAGCGTGTTGATCTCGTCGTCCGCCTCGCGCACCGGCAGGCGTTGTGACAGATCGCCGCGCATGATCTGCGTCGCCACCGCCGAGATCGCACCGGCCTGGGCGAGGATGCGGCGGCCCATCCACAAGCCGCCGCCGAGCCCAAGCAGCAGGGTCAG
>CAZZYJ010000243.1:0-5338 GCA_964658215.1 uncultured Steroidobacteraceae bacterium
CGGGCGCATCCGCCGGCTGCGTGCGCGGCAGTCCGAACCCCTCCAGATTGACCAGACAGCGCACCCGCTCCGGGCGCAAGCCGGCATACAGGCTGGCGATGTTGCCGCCCAGGCTGTGACCCACGACGCCCGCCGGCGCGGGACCGAGCACGTCCAGCAGGGCGTCGAGATCGGCCAGATAATCGGGGAACCAGTAGCCCTGCTGCGGCCACTCGCTGCGGCCGAAGCCGCGCCAGTCGGGCGCCGCCAGCGGCCGCTCCTGGCCGAACGCCTCCACCATGAACTGGAAGGTGTCGGCCGTGTCCTGCCAGCCGTGCAGCAGCACCGTGACGGGGCGCGCCGCCGAAGGCGGGGGCCCCCAACGGGTCAGGTTCACGTCGAGCCCGCGCAGCCTCACGACTTCGTGGCGCGGCTCGCGCTGGCTGCGGTACGCGGTCGCCAATCGCCTGTCTCCTCGGGTTTGCGGGCACGTCGGGCGAGTCTTCTTACACGCAACGGGGGCGGCCACGCAAGTCGGCGCCGTTTGCGGTCGACCCCGCCCGGGGTATGCTGCGGGCCATGGACGAGGCACGCATAGGACCCTACCGACTTCTGCGCACCCTGGGGGCGGGCGGCATGGGCGAGGTGTTCCTGGCGGAGCGGGCCGATGCGCAGTTCGAACAGCGGGTCGCGATCAAGGTGGTCACGGGCGGCAATTTCTCGCGCAGCGTGCAGTCGCGGTTGAAGATCGAACGGCAGATCCTCGCGCAGTTGGACCATCCCAACATCGCCCATTTGCTGGACGGCGGTTCGCTCCCGGACGGCACCGCCTATCTCGTCATGGAATACGTCGACGGGCTGCCCATCGACGCCTACTGCGATGCCAACCGGCTCGACGTGGTGGCCCGGCTCAGGCTGTTCCAGACGGTGTGCGCCGCCGTGCACTATGCGCATCGAAACCTGGTCGTGCATCGCGACCTCAAACCGTCGAACATCCTGGTCAACGCCGCGGGCGTTCCCAAGCTGCTGGATTTCGGGATCGCAAAGCTGCTGGACGATCGCCAGGCCGTGCACAACACGGTCGCCATGACCCATGCGGATCTGCGCATCATGACGCCGGATCATGCGAGCCCCGAACAGGTTCGCGGGCTGCCCATCACGACCTCGAGCGACGTCTACGTTCTCGGTGTGCTGCTCTACCGGCTGCTGACCGGGGTGGGGCCTTTCGTCATCGCCTCGAGCCGGCTCACCGACATCGAACGGGCGATGTGCGAGAAGGACCCTCCCCTGCCGAGCCAGGTCGTCGTCGGCGAAGCCGCGCAGTCCGCGGCGGGCGCCGCCGCGCGCGGCACCACGGCCGGGCGCCTGCGTCGCGTGCTGCAGGGCGATCTCGACAACATCGTGCTCATGGCCAGGCGCCGCGAGCCGGAGCGCCGCTATGGCTCCTCGCAGCAGATGGCGAGCGACATTCAACGCTATCTCGACGGCAAGCCCGTCATCGCGCGGCGCGACACCATCGGCTATCGCAGCGCCAAGTTCGCGCGGCGTCATTGGCTGCCCGTCGCGGTGGGCGCGAGCATGTTCGTCTTGATACTGGCATTCGCCACCACGGCCTACGTCCAGGCCGCGCGCATCGCCGCGGAACGCGACCGGGTGGCCGAGCAGCGCGAGATGGCCGAGCGCGAGCGGGTGCGCGCGGAGGAGATCTCCACCTTCCTGGTCGATCTCTTCAAGCTCACCGACCCCGGCGAGAACCGCGGCAACCAGGTCACCGCGCGCGAGCTGCTCGACTCGGGCGCGAAACGGCTGCGGGCAGGGCTGCAGGATCAACCCGCCTCGAAAGCGGCTTTGCTCGCCACGGTGGGCGCCGTCTACGACAGCCTGGGGCAGTTCCAGGACGCCCTGCCGCTGCTCGACGAATCGCTTCATCTGCAGCCGCAGGCCAACGATCGCGCACGCATCGTCGTCCTGCTCGAGCTCGGCCGCGCGCGGATGGGCGCGGGCGACCTCGCCGACGCCGAGGCACCGCTGCAAAGTGCGCTGCGCCTCGCGCAATGGGGCTTCGGTGCCGGCAGCGAGGAAGCCGGGCGGGCGCTCTGGCAGCTTGGCCGCCTGCGTTTCCAGCTCGGCCAGTTGGAGGACGCCAAACACTTTTTCCAGCAGAGCCTGAGCGTGCTGGAAGCCACCGCGGTTCCGCAGACCGACCTTGCGGCCGTGCTCGACGATCTGGCCAAGGTCTATTCCCGGCAGATGCGCTGGACCGCCGCCAAACAGGCCTACGAGCGTGCGCTGGAACTCGACCGTCACGTGCTGGGAGAGGATCATCCGAGCGTGGCCATGCACCTCAACAATCTAGGCGTGGTCGCCCAGAACATGGGCGAACTGAAGCAGGCCGAGGTGCTATACCGCGAGGCGATGCGGCGCCACGAACGCGACTCGGCGGAGCGGCGGGCACAGACCGTCCTGTCGAAGGGAAACTACGGCGTGTTGCTGCAGCGTGAAGGCCGGCTCGCCGAGGCCGAGCCCCTGCTGCGCGACGCGGTGGCGGAGACCGTGTCGCTGTACGGCGCCGACCACTATGCCGTCGGTTACTCGCGCGTGAGCCTGGCGCTCCTGCTGCAGGACAAGGGCGCGTCGGCCGAGGCGGAAAGCGAATATCGGCAGGCGCTCGCCATCTACGACAAGGCGCTGCCGCCGAACCATCAATTCCGCGCCGCGGCCTTGATGCATCTGGCGCTGCTGCTGGCCGATCGGGGCAGGGCCGCGGAAGCGCTGCCGTTGAGCGAGCAGAGCATCCGCATCTGGTCGGCGACGTCCCCCGTGACCAGTCCGTCGACGGCGCAGGCGCACTCCATCCATGCCTTCGCGCTCGCGCACCTCGGCCGCCCCCGCGACGCGGCCGACGAACTCACCGTGGCGGTGCCGCTGCTGGTGGCCGCCCGCGGACCCGACGATCCCGCCGTGAGGCGCGCCGAGGGCTGGCTCAAGAACCTGCATGCCGACCCGCCGCGGACCGCGAGCACCGCCGACTGAGCGTGCGGCGCCGTCAACCGCCCAGGAATATCTTGTAGGCGGTGTTGTCCGTCTCTTCGGTGTAGGCGAACTGCAGCGCGTCGAGGTGCGCGGCGAAATCAGCCTCGCTGCCGGCCGCGACCTGTATGCCGGCGAGCACCCGGCCGTGGTCCGAGCCGTGATTGCGGTAGTGGAACAGGCTGATGTTCCACCGCGAGCCGACCGCCTGCAGAAATTTGAGCAGTGCGCCGGGCCGCTCGGGGAATTCGAAACGATACAGCCGCTCGTCCGCCAGCCCGTGCGCCGGGCCGCCCACCATGTAGCGCACGTGCAGCTTGGCCATTTCGTTGTCGGTCATGTCGTGTACGGTGAAGCCCGCCTCGCCCATGCTCGCGATCAGGGCCAGGCGTTCAGCCCTGCCCTGCACCGCCAGGCCGACGAAAACCTGCGCGGCCCCGCCGTCGCGGTAACGGTAATTGAATTCGGTGACGCTGCGCCTGCCGAGGAATTCGCAGAACTGCAGGAAGGCACCCGGCGTCTCGTTCAACTGCACCGCGAGCAGCGCCTCGCGCTGCGCCCCCAGATCGGCGCGCTCCGCCACGTACCGCAGCCGGTCGAAGTTCATGTTGGCGCCGCAATTGATGGCGATGAAGGTGCGCGCCGTGCAGCCCTCGCGGGCGACGTATTTCTTGATGCCGGCGACGGCCAGCGCGCCGGACGGCTCGACGATGGACCGCGTGTCCTCGAAGATGTCTTGAATGCCGGCGCACATCTGATCGGTGGTGACCAGCAGCACCTCGTCGACATACAGCTGCGCCAGCCGGAAGGGCTCCTCGCCCACGCGGCGCACCGCGACGCCGTCGGCGAAGATGCCCACACGGTCGAGCGTCACGCGGCTGCCGCAGCGCAGGGATTCGTACATGCCCGCGGCATCTTCGGGCTCGACACCGATGATCTTGATGCGCGGATACAGGGATTTGACGTAGGCGGCGATGCCCGCGATCAGGCCGCCGCCGCCCACCGGCACGAAGATCGCGTCGATGACGTCGCCGTGCAGCTGACGCAGGATCTCCATGGCGATCGTGCCCTGTCCCGCGATCACGTCGGGATCGTCGAATGGATGCACGAAGACCATGCCACGCTCGCGGGCGAGGACGGTGGCCCGCTCGTAGGCCTGGTCGTAGTCGTCGCCGTGCAGGACGACCTCCGCACCGAGTTCGGCGACGGCACGCACCTTGATCTCCGGCGTCGTCGAGGGCATGACGATCAGGGCCGGGATGCCGCGCGTCTTCGCGGCCAGGGCGACGCCCTGCGCATGGTTGCCGGCGGACGCGCAGATCACGCCCTGCCGTGCGCGCTCCACCGGGAGGTGCGCGATCTTGTTGTAGGCGCCGCGAATCTTGAACGAGAACACGGGCTGCAGGTCTTCGCGCTTGAACATCACCCGGTTGCCGAGCCGGCGTGACAAGCGCGGCGCGACGTCGAGCGGCGTCTCCACGGCAACGTCGTATACCTTGGCCTTGAGAACCCGCTCCACGTAATTTTCTTGCATCGTCCGCCCGTACCTTGGCCGCCTACATTAACGCAACCCGCCGGCGTTGGGATATGCCGCGACGCAAACGGTTACCATGCGCCGATGCGTACATCGAGATGGTGGCTTCTGGGTCTGCTGCTGGCCGTGCGGACGGCGTTTCCCCTGGCAGGCGACACCGTGGCCACGGCCAACGTGAAGGCCCGGCTGCTCAGCGAAATGAGCGCGATCGGCCCGGGTCAGACCGTCTGGGTGGCTTTGGAGCTACAGATCCGCGCCGGCTGGCACACCTATTGGCGCAACCCCGGCGATTCGGGTCAGGCGACGAAGATCGAATGGTCCCTGCCCGCGGGGTTCACGGCGGGCGAGGTGGTGTGGCCCACGCCGCATCGCTTCGACCTGACGCCGCTGGTGAACTATGGTTATGCCGGGCACGTGCTGCATCTGGTGCGGATCACGGCGCCCGCCGATCTCAAACCCGGCGTGCGCGCCGTTCTGACGGCGAAGGCCGGCTGGCTGGTGTGCTCAGACGTGTGCATTCCGGAAGACGTGACGTTGCACCTGAGCTTGCCCACCTCCGCACAGGCGGGAACGGCCGATGCCGGCGCGGCGCAGGCATTCGCTGCGGCGCGCGCGGACCTGCCGCAGGCCGCGCCGGCCGGCATCGAGGCCCGCGCGCGAGACGGACAGCTGGTGCTCGAGCTGGGCCACGCCTGGGGCGCGGCGCTCGGTCAGATCAAGTCGCTCGCCTTCTTCCCCTACCAGGAGAACGGCATCGAGTACGGCGCACCACAGACCCTGACGCGCGCCGCGGAT
>CAZZYJ010000244.1:0-5314 GCA_964658215.1 uncultured Steroidobacteraceae bacterium
CCGTAAACAGTCGGCAGAGAAGACTGCTTGCGGCGACGTCGGCGTAACGTCGACCGGTTCCGGCTGCGCCCGAAGCGCCGCTGGCCGTGGCGGTCGTAGTGCCGGTTTGCGAAACGGGCGGGGCGGCGGTCACGACCGCGGACAGCGCGCACGCCGCCACGAGCATCGAAGGGGGAAAGTACCGCACGACAACCTCTGGGCCGATGGCCGGTCAATTGAGCTAGTGCGTCAGTTTCTCACAGCGCCGGCCCGGGGAAATACTTGGATTTGAGAGAAGGCTGGTCATCGACAAACCGTGATCGCGGTGCACGCCGCATCGAGGCGGCGTGTCCTGGCGATGAAGGACAGCAACGTCGGTGCAAGTCGTTCCGGCATCTCGGCGTGCGGATAGTGTCCCGCCCCCTCGACGAGCAGGAGGTCGGCATGAAGCTGCGCGGCGAGCCAGCCCGCTTCGGCTGCCGCGTCCGGGAAGTCCGGATCGCGGGTGCCCATCACGACCAGTGCGGAAACCCGGCTGCGGGGAACTATGACTGCCGTATCTGCCTTGGACAGGCCGATCATCGCTTGCAGCGCGGCCATGCGTCCGGGTTGCTGTAGGTTTTTCGTGATTGCCGCCTTGACCTCGGCTTGGTCCGTGGGCTTGTGCGTCGGGAACAGACTGTCCCAGTAAGTGGTCCAGAACCACACTCGCCACGGTCCCGCGAAACCCACCTTCAAGGCGAGCTTTGCAAACCACGGCGACTTCTGGTCGCGCACGATGGGACCCAGCAGCACCACGCCGCTCACGCGCGCCGGCGCATCGTGCGCCGCCCACAGTGCCGACCCGGCGGCGAACGAATTGCCGAGGATGATGGCCGGCCCGGCATCCAGATGTTCGACCAAGGCCAGTGCATCTTCGCCCACCGCGTGTGCGGAGTAGTCATCCCAGTGCGCCGTCGCGTCGCCGCAACCGCGTACATCCATCGTCACGACCCGATGGCCAGCCTGCCGCAGCCACGGACGCACCCGCCGATACTCGGAGCGCAGATCCCCCATCCCCGGGATCGCGAGGATGAGCTGACCATTTCCGCCCGTGTCGTCGTACGCGATCCGGCCGCCCGCGACCGGCAGATAGCGGGTTTCCAAGGCGGCCGCGTCTCCGGCCTGCAGAGGACTGAGAGCAACCGCGTCAGGCGGAACGGTACCGATCGAGGCGGAGGACGCGAGGTTCGTGGTCATGGGGCGCTCCAGGTTGATGTCTGTGCGCATGCTAAGCCGGACCCGTGAATACTAAAATCGCCAGATCACGTACAGAGTCCATACAATAATGCATGGCAAGCTTGGCAGCCGACTGGCATCTCTTTCGCGCCTTTCTCGCGGTCGTGCGTGAAGGAAGCTTGTCGGGCGCCGCCCGCGCGCTCGGCACGACGCAACCTACCATGGGCCGACAAGTGGCCGCCCTCGAGGCGGCGCTCGGGGTCACGCTCTTCACTCGCGCGCTCGACGGTCTGTCGCCGACCGAAGCAGGATTGCGACTGGTCCCGTCGGCGCAGGCCATGGCCGCCGCCGCGGAGGCCGCACAGCGTTCGGTATCCGGTGCGGTCGATGAGGTGCGGGGAACCGTGCGCATCGCCGCGAGCGACGTCGTCGGCGGCGAAGTGCTGCCCGCCATCCTCGCCGGTTTGCGCGTGCTGCACCCCGGGATCTCGATCGAACTCGCGCTGTCGAATCGCAACGAAGACCTGTTGCGCGGTGACGCCGACATCGCGGTCAGGATGATCCGACCCACCCAGGGCGCCCTGGTCGCCAGACGAATCGGCCGGCTCGACGTGGGCTTGTACGCGCACCGGCGCTACTTGAAAACGCACACCATGCCACGGACGCTTGAAGATCTGCGCCACCACGTGTTGATTGGCTACGACCGTGACCCGGCGTACGCGCGGATGATCGAGAAGGCAGGCGCACCGCTCACCCGTGAGATGTTCGCGTTTCGCTCGGATAGCGAACTTGCGCAGCTCGCGGCATTACGCGCGGGGTTCGGCATCGGTGCAAGCCAACTGGGAATCGCCAGGAGAGACCGGAATCTCATCCCGGTACTGCTCGCCGAGCTGATATTTCCCATGGACGTCTGGCTCGCGATGCATCGCGACCTGCGCGGCAATCGACGAATCCGGCTGACGTTCGAGCACTTGGCGGCGGCATTGACGCGCTATGCGAAGACCAGCCGCCGGGAGGCTTGAGCCGGAAAAGACCAGCTTGCCCATGTTCAGGCACGTTTCGGACGCCGAGTACTCGGCGACAAAGCGACGGGCCGCCCGCCCGCCGAACGCATCAACGAGCATGTGAACCTACGTTTGGATGCGCAGGTGCTCTCTTTCTCTCGTGCGGGCGGCGCCGGCTGGCAGACCCGCCTGAACGCGGCGCTCGCGGCGCACGTTGCACGCCGGCTCAAGCGTCATCAGCCAGAGAGCTAGGCGCTTCTCGCAAGGCTTTGGATGCCTTGCGAGACGCAATGATCGCCGATAGCCCCAGACGCAGGTTAGATTTTGCGAATGCATCGAGCCAAAAATATTCCAAGAATTGTTGCGGTTGGGTGAGCCATCGAAAGTAGCAACTTGGCTACCTTGAAGTGCTTCCCGCTGTTAAGTACGTCGTCGAGAATCACGATTGTTTTGTGAACCGGTGTCGTGGATGGTAAGACTTCGGTGAGGGCGAGCAAATCGTCAAACGTCATCCGATCGACACTTTCGTGATCCGCTTGCATGGTTTCCTTCACGGCTAAGATCGGCTGCAGATCTGAACTCCAACCGTTGAATGCGTTTTCCAAGACCAGCATTGTGCGATCATCGTAAACCGAATCACCTCTCGTTTTTGACGGGGGAATGGGGACGAATGTATAGGATCCTTCGGCAGTTTCCCGTCCCAGCAATCGCGCAGAGCTTTCGCCGCGTGATCGATCGCCTGTTGTTTGTAATACGTTCGTGCGGGGGATTTCGCTATCTCGCTTGGCTTTATCTTGAGGTTCTTTATGAGCTGATTTGTTGGCCCACCGGTATAACCTTGGCGCACCGCATATTCCCAGATGTAGAAACATGCATCGGCCTCATCCAGCGAGAAATGCTCGGCCGCCGTAACTTCGTCAATCTTCAGCAGTTTTTCTGGAATTGGCGGCAGCAAGGTGCTTTTTAATCTCGTCGTATTCTGAAACGCGGATGGCGCCCATGGATAAAAATTTGGCAGGCCAAGTGCGCGATGGCGTTTGGAAGCAACTGTCCAGTATGAAAAGGATTCGTCCCTGCTTCAAGGCGTGACGAGCCTGCACGAGAGTGCCGGATGTATCGCCCGCTTCAACGATGATGGTTGCCTCGGTGAGAGCGGATATCGTCGCATTACGCTCGGGGAAAAAGTGAGGCTTCGTCCGGAAGTGTTGACTTGCATAGCGCACGATCGGTACCTGGCTGATGGCGAGAAAACGATCGGCAATCACATTTTGAAGCTGGCGGTTTTCGGGCGGATAGCAATCTGTGATTGGAGTGCCCAAAACCGCAATCGTAAAACCGTTCTCGGCAATTGCTGCGGTATGCGCCGCCGTATCGATTCCGCGAGCAAGCCCCGATACGATAGTGTATCCGTCGGCGACGCAAAGCCTTGCAAGTTTTGCTGCTCTACGTCTCCCATCTTCGGTCGGATTGCGCGTCCCGACGATTGCGACGCACGGCGTGTTGACGAGGTCCCACTGCCCTTGGAAATACAGCAGTTCAACCGGATGAGAAGCATCGCGAAGACGTTTTGGGTACTCCCCCGCGCCATGCACGCAGACGCCAAAATGTCGAATTCCGGAGTCGCGGATCGCGCCGAGCGCTAGCCGCGCATATTTCTCGCAATCTGCATCGGAGACGAAATCAGAGGGTACGGAACCCGGGTGTTCTCGAAAGGTCTCCGCCAGCGATTTGAACCAAGTCCCCTCCCGGGACCACAAAGCCTCGTAGGCACCTAATTCTCGTTTTGGGGAGATGGCGCGTTCTGCAAAGCCCGTCGCCACGGTGTGTTGGAATAAATCCGTCATGTGGGTGGCTGTTTGAGGGTTGTAACTGTATAAATATACAGATATCGTACTATAGAATCCATTCGGAGACTTTGAGGGAGTGTCCAAGATAGTCCGACGATGTTTTGTGATTGGTCAGAGGCTATTGCAATTAATTGCCAGGTGATCGAGTGCCCAAAGGAAGTGATTGGTGGGAAAGCTTGGATAGGGCCGCGACATCCTGCGGCCGGCGAAAGTACGCCTGGGCGGCAACCGCCTGGCAATTCGTCAGCGGGCGAGTTCGTGTCGGATAAAAGGCCCCGCCTATGTGGGGCCCGCGGGGCCGTCCGCATCATTCCTAATGCGTTCGACGCGACGTCGAATGCTTTGGTTGCGACCGCTGATAGGTTTTCGCCGCCGCTTCCAAAATGTCGATGCCCAAGGCTTTCAGCACGTTGACTGTCGTGGCGAATCCGGGATTTGCATTTTTCGCAAACGCTTTGTAGAGGCCATCGCGTGTGATTCCCGCAGTCTTCGCGATCTTCGCCACTCCCGCCGCACGCACAGCTGCGTTGATCGCGTCCACAAGGTAGCGCAGATCGCCGTCCGCATCAGCAATCACTGCGTGCAGGAACAGCCGGATATCGTCGGGGGTTTTCAGGTAATGCACCGCGTCGTACGGTTTGACGCCGAGAGGATTCTTTTTACGGGTTGGCATGCGTCACTCCAAACTTTCCGCCATCTGCCGGGCGCGCTCTATGTCTCGCGTCTTGGTCTTTTTCGTGCCGCCACCCAACATGACGATCACCGTCGCACCGGATCTTACGCAGTACAGCCGGTAACCGGGACCGGCAAAAACGCGCATTTCCAGCACCCGGCCGATCATCTTGTAATCGCCGAGAAACCCCTGGGTTATGCGATAAGCGCGCATTGATCAACTGCGCAGCCTGCCCGTCTTCGACGCCGGGCAACCATTTGTCGAATCCTGCCGTGCGCCTAACTTCGAACATGAATCGATTGTAGAGTAAACTATACAAACGTCTGCTGCGGAGCGCAAATCTCGAGGAGTGCGTCACGAGGCCGAGCGACGTCTGATACCCGGCACCACGGCATGCTCCGGGCGGGCGCGTCTGGTTGCGGCACCGGCCGCTTGGCGCCGCCGGTCGTCGTGGGAAACAATCGGCGTCCGGTTCGAATCAAAACGCGTTGCCAGGGTGACCAACGAGCGTTTTCAAAAATCCTTTAAATTGGTTCCCCGGGACGGATTGCTCGCGGCTGCGCCGCTCGTCCTTCGCTTCGCTCGGACCGCCG
>CAZZYJ010000245.1:0-987 GCA_964658215.1 uncultured Steroidobacteraceae bacterium
CCCCGCCGCACGCCGGCCGGCCGGCCGCGCGCGCCGCCGTCGCGCAAGGCACCCATGCGCCCGGCGGCACCGGCGGTGCCCCGCGCCGGCGAGCCGGCCTGCAATCGCAGCAGCAACCCGGCGGGGATGGCGGCCCGGGTGGCTTCGAGCACGCGCTCTGCGGGGGAGCGCTCGGGACCGGCCGGCGCCGGCAGTTCTGCCGCCGAGTCCTCCTTGTCGGCCGCGGACTCCGCTGACGCGGCGGGCGGACTCGGGACCTGCGGGCCAGACCCCTGCCCCGCCCCGTCAACCTCCTCGGCCCTCCCACCACCCTCCTCGGCGCCGGACTCCGCCTCCGCCGGTCGGGGCGGTGCGCCATCCGCGCGGGGTGAGTCCTGCGCTTCGGGCCCGGCCGGCGACCCCTCGGCGGGCGGCGCTTCGGCCGGCGTGTGCGGTGCTCGCGCGGACGGTGCCGGGGCGCTGGTCGCGCGCGGGGCGAGCACCAGCCGTCCCGCGAGCGCGGCATCCTCCTCCGTCACGCAGAGCCGGCCGTCGAGGGCCGCCGCCGCCCGCGCGGCGCGCAGTGCCAGCGACGACGCGCGCACCGATCCTGCGCCCAGGGCCAGGGCCGTGGCGCACAACGCGTCGAGCAGCGCGTCGGGCATTTTCACGCCCGCCAGCCGGCGACGCGCGGCGAGAATCTGGCCGGCGTCGTGGTCTGCGACCAAGAGGGTGCGCAGATCGAAACCGTTCAGGTCGACCAGGAAGGCCAGGCGGTCGAGCAAGGACCGGCTCAGGCCTTCCTCCTCGGTGACGCCTTCGTCGAGCGCGACCAGCGCAATCTGCGTGCGGTCGGCGAGATTGACGCCCTCGCGCGCGACCGCCACTTCCCCGCAATCGAGCACGCCGCTCAGACACGCCGCCGTATGCGCGGACAGGCGCTCTGCCATGGCCACGATCAACACGCCGATGAACACCGCGGTGCCGATCACCGCACGCGGGATCGAG
>CAZZYJ010000245.1:997-5264 GCA_964658215.1 uncultured Steroidobacteraceae bacterium
GCCACGATCAACACGCCGCCATCCGTGGCGGCGAGGACCCCGCGCTCGGCTACAGGCCGGTTGGCGCGCAGCGTCGCGGCAAGATCCAAGCCGCCGAGCAGGCGGCCATCCGAGATGTTGCAGGGGATGCGCCGCCAGGGGCAGGGCGTGGGAAGCAGCTCCCGCAACAGGGCGAGCCACTGCTCGCGCGCCGGCTGCGGCGGCGAGCGCAGACAGACCCCGCCCAGGCCGGCAGGATCCACCGCCAACAGCGCTGCAGCGGTGGCGGCGTCGCCCGCGGCGCTCACCCCACCAGCGCCTCCGCCAGCGCGCGTTCCACCCGTGCCGACGAGCCGGAATCATCCAGCGGATCGCGTCGCAGGCGGTGTCTGAGGGCAGACGGGGCCACCCGGCGTAGATGCGTCACCGCCACCGCGTCGGCCTGCTCGAAGCTCGCAAACCCGCGCGCCGCGCGTATCAATGTCAGCTCGGCGCGCAAACCGTCCGTGCCCAGATGCATGCACAGCCTGGCCGCACTTTCGATGACCGAGTCCGGCACCTCGATGTCGGCCAGCCGTTTGCGGCCGGCGACCACCCGCCGCCGCAGGGCATCGTCGTGCTTCTTCCATTTGGCGACGAACGCGCTCTTGTCGCGCTCGAACTCGTCGCGGCGCTTCACCACCTGGACGCGCTCCTGTAACTCCGTCGGCGTCTTGATCTCCACCGACAAGCCAAACCGGTCGAGCAGTTGCGGGCGCAGATCCCCCTCCTCCGGATTGCCGCTGCCGATGAGGACGAAGCGGGCCGGATGGCGCACGCTCAGGCCCTCGCGTTCGACCAGGTTCTCACCGGACGCGGCCACGTCGATGAGCAGATCGACCAGGTGATCTTCGAGCAGGTTGACCTCGTCGATGTAGAGAAACCCGCGATTGGCGCGGGCGAGCAGACCCGGTTCGAAGGCCTTGACGCCGTGCGCCAGTGCGCGCTCCAGATCGAGCGCGCCCACCACCCGATCCTCGGTCGCCCCGAGGGGCATGTCGACCACCGGAACCGCGATCGAATGGCTCTTCAGCGCGCCGTGTGCCGAGCGCTCGCGGCACTCGTTGCACCATGAATCTGCGTTTGCAGGATCGCAACCGTAACGGCATCCGACATGGGCGCGCATGGGCGGCAACAACGCCGCGAGGGCACGGACTGCCGTGGATTTACCCGTGCCCCGATCGCCGAACACGAGCACGCCCCCCAACGAGGGATCGACCGCCGCACAGAGGAGCGCCATTTTCATGTCGTCCTGGCCCACGATTGCGGAGAAGGGGAACACCGGACGGGCAGTAGCTGGCATGGGCGGGAGTTTACAGCAGGCCGGATGAAACGAAGCATGGCCGTGCCCACGCGCGCGGCACAGTGCCGCAACGAACTGCCGGACCTCGAGGCCCGGCAGCCCATCGCAAATCAACTAGGAAGCTGACCCTTCGTCACACCGAACGTCGCGTCAGGGCGTGGTAGACGATCAGCAACACCGCGGCACCGACCACGGCGACCAGGATGCTGTAGAGATTCAAGCCCGTGACGCCCGGCATCCCGAACGTGTGGAAAAGCCATCCGCCCACCACCGCGCCGATGATGCCCAGCACGATGTCCATCAGCATGCCCTCACCTGATTTATTCACGATCTTGCTCGCGATGAAACCGGCAATCAAACCCAGAACGATCCAAGCGATGAATGACATTTGAAATCTCCCTCCGACGACGTTGTCTAACAGCTCGCGCGCACAGGCAGCCGGAAACTCACGAGCACCCTTTACCGCGGCGGATGGTACCCGGAGCTTCCCGTCAAGCTCAGTCCCGTGATGTGTCCCCTCCTGTAAGGTTACGCCTACCCGCGGCACCGTCCTGAAACGCGAGTACGGCCCGCTGACCGGCGGGACCCAGCAGTTCCGCATTCACCGCCACCAGCGACAGCGCAACGTTGCGTGCCGCGCCGCTCACCAACGGCAGGCGGCGCAGGGTGTCCTGCGCCAGCGACGCGGCGATCATGTGCTCGGGCAGCCAGGCGTACGCCAGACCCGCGGCCACGGTGGCGAGGGCTGCATCCAGACTGCCCACCGTAAAGCGATGCACGGCGCCCAACCAGCCATCGTCACGGCGTCGCGCCACGCCCGAATCTCGCACCACCGACTGCACGTGACCCGTCAGATCGTCCGTCGTCAAGGGCCTGCCGAGCTGGAACAGGGCGTGATCCGGCCGGGCCACCGCGACGAAGGTGACGTCCAGCAGCCAATCCCCGACGAATCCCGGGGGCACCTGGGCCGTGACCACGAGGTCGGCGAGGTTGCCGACGATGGCGTCCTCCGCGCCGGAGAGGATGGCGTCCGCCAGCTCGATCTGAGTGTTCGGACAACTCCTCTGCAGCGACGCCAGGATGCCGAGCAGACAGCCGCGGGGAAAGGCCGCATCGACCACCAGCACCAGCGTCGGCTCCCACCCACGCTGCAGACTTTCCGCCAGTCGCTCCAACCGCTCCAGATCGTGCAGCAGGCAGCGCGCACGACCGAGCAGCACGCGGCCATTCTGCGTCAGTACCGAGCGGCGCCCCGCGGTTTCCAGCAGAGGCACGCCGATCGACTCCTGCAGGCGGGCGATCGCATAGCTGACGGCGGATTGACTGCGGTTCAAAACCGCCGCGGCCTGCGCAAAACCACCCTGATCGACCACGGCGGCCAGTACCGACCATTGTTCCAGCGAAGTCCTCGATGCCACGTATTCATCCTATTTTTAGATAGGTATCAGTTGAATATTGCTCTTTCATATTCGATTGGTGTAGAGCATTCTGACGGCCTCAAGGAGATTTCATGAACACCCCCGATATTCGGCGCAGTGCGGAACGCGGTTACGCGGATCACGGCTGGCTCAAGTCCTTTCACACTTTTTCCTTCGCCGATTACGTCGATCCCCTGCACATGGAATTCGGACCTTTGCGGGTGATCAACGAAGATCGCATCCAGGCCGGCGCCGGCTTTGGCACCCATGCCCATCGTGACATGGAGATCATCAGCTACGTGCTCTCCGGTGAACTCGCGCACAAGGATTCGATGGGCAACGGCTCGACGATCCGGCCCGGCGACGTCCAGCGCATGAGCGCCGGCAGCGGTGTGCGTCACAGCGAGTTCAACCCGTCCAAGACGGCCGGCGCGCATTTTTTGCAGATCTGGGTGCAGCCGAGCGTGCTGGACATCGAGCCAAGCTACGAGGAAAAGCATTTTGCCGCGCCCGAAAAGCGTGGCCGCCTGCGCCTGATCGCCTCCCCGGATGGCGCACAGGGCTCGCTGCTCATCCACCAGGATGCCAGCCTCTATGCCGGCCTGTTCGACGCCGGGGAAGGGGCGCAGATGGGCGTGCGGCCGGGCCGGCGAATCTACGTGCACGTGGCGCGCGGCGACGTCTCCGTCAACGGCACGCGACTGTCGGCGGGTGATGCGCTGCGCAGCGTGGACGGCTCGCCGCTGCGAATCGCCGAGGGAGTGGCGGCGGAGGTGTTGGTATTCGACCTGCCGGGGGAAAGGGGTTGAGGCCCGCGAGCCGGACCCTCGGAGCGGAAGACATTGAAGCCTTCCGCTACTCTTACCTAGTGAACATCATCGTCGAAAAACGTCGTTACCGCAGGGCGACGAACACCGCATAGGTCAAAAGCGCCATGCCGACGAGTAATGTGTTGCTGCCCCAGCGGGCGATCGTTCCAATCATCTGAATCTCCTCATTTCTATCCTCATTCCGGCCGCATTGCGAAGTTCTGCGGCAGTCATCATCATGGGGACGAAAGGTAGCATTTCCAGCGGAATGGCCGACTTGCGGCAAGTCTCAAAAATGAATCAGCGCCGCATCCGCCCCCCGCCCGGGTCGTACGCCGCGCCCTCCCAGCGGACGGCCGTGCGCCGTTCGCCGATGAGTTCGATCTCGAAGCCGTCCGCCGCGGCCAGGTGGGCCGGAATGTAGCCGAGCGCCAGGGAGGCATCGACGCGCGGGCCGTAGGCACCCGACGTGACCCATCCCACCACCCTGCCGTCGTACCAGATGGGCTCATCGCCGAGCGCGTCCGCATCGAGCGCGTCCACCTCGAACGCCGCGAGACGCAGTGCCCCGCCGCTCGCCTTCTCGTCGAGGGCGGCCGTGCGACCGGTGAAGTCGCCCTTCTCGAAATCCACGAAGCGACCGAGGCCGGCTTCGAACGGGCCGTACAACGGGCGGTACTCCCGCGCCCAGGTGCCGAAGCTTTTCTCGATGCGCAGGG
>CAZZYJ010000246.1:0-5215 GCA_964658215.1 uncultured Steroidobacteraceae bacterium
GCTGCCCCTTGTGTTCGCCGCCACCGCGCCGGACGCCGCGCCCGGCGGCTACTACGGGCCGGACGGCGGGTACGAGCTCAGGGGCGACGTCGCGCCCGCCGAGGCCACGTCGCAGGCGCGCGATGCCCGCCTCGCCGGGCGTCTCTGGGAGCTCTCCACGGCACAGTGCGGCGCGCGCTGGCCCGTCTAAGACTGCGTCGCCGCGGGCTGCCGCCGCAGCGCGTCGGCGATGACGCGCAGCGAGTGAGCGCACCGTGCGCGGTCGGCAGGTCCGCCGAGGCACACCCGCACGGCCTGCGGCGCGGGCCCGCTCACGGTGAACGAGTCGGACACCAGCACGGGCACGTCGTGCGCGCGCAGGTGCGCCGCGAACTCGCCGCGGTGCCACGGCTCGGGGACCGTCAGCCACAGATGGAACGCCTCGGGCTTGCTCACGTAGCAGTCGGCCGGCAGCAGCGTCCGCGCCAGCCGCTGGCGCCGGTGCGACTCCTCGCGGATCGCGGCCGTCGCCGCCGCCACCGTGCCGTCGTCGATCCAGCGCGTGGCGAGGCTCACCAGCAGCGGCGCCGCCATCACGCTGGTGGTGCGCAACGTCGCGGCCACGCGCGCGCCGTAACGGGCATTCGGCGTCACCACGTACGCGATGCGTAGTCCGGCGCCCACGCATTTGGCGAAGCCGCTGACGAAGAAGCACAGCTCGGGCGCGAGCGCCGCGAGCGTCGCCGGGCGGCTCACCGGCAGCGTGCCGTAGGGGTCGTCTTCGATGAGCGGCACGCTGTAGCGGCGCGCGATCTCCACCACCGCTTCGCGCCGCTGCTGCGACATCACCGCGGTGGTCGGATTGTTGAGCGTCGGATTGAGATACAGGGCCTTCGGCAGATCGCTGGCACACAGCGCGCCGAACGCCTGCGGATCGATGCCGGCGTCATCCGCGGGCAGACCCACCAGACGAATACCGAGCTGCGCCGCGATGCGCTTGAGCCCCGGATAGGTGACGGCCTCGCAGGCGATGCTGTCGCCGACGCGCGGCGCCAGCACCGCACACAGCGCGAGCAGCGCCGCCTGAATGCCGGGACATACCAGCACGCGCGTGACGTCGAGGCCGGGCTGCTGCGGTGACATCCAGCGCACCCCCGCCGCGCGGTCCCCGGGCGCGCCACCGAACTCTTGATAACGCAGCAGCGTGTAGGGATCGACGTCGTGGGCGAGCGCGACGATGCCCTCGCGCATCCGCTGCAGCAGGGCGCGGTCGCGCGGCTCCGGCGGCATGTTCATGGTCATGTCGACCAGCTGCGCGGGCGCGCTGCGGCGGACCGCACCCGAACCGATGAACTCGCGCACGAACGTGCCGCCGCCCGCGCGCGAGTCGATGAGGCCGCGCCGCTGCGCCTCGGCGTAGCCGCGCGCGACGGTGGTGAAGTTGAGCTTCAGCGCCTTGGCGAGCTTGCGCAAAGTCGGCAGCTGCTGATGGGCGGCGAGCGCGCCCGACTCGATTTCATCGGAGATCTGATCGGCGACGGCGAGGTAGGCGGGCTTCGCGCTGCCGGCGATCGCCACCGCCCAGCGGCTCATTTCGTGAGACATCGAACCTCCCGCCATGGGAATGAGGGGTACGTACTGGCGCAGTGCCGCGCGGCGCACGGCACCCGCGCAGAGGCGCCTGGACGCCGCGTGCTGCATATTAAAGCACCGGCGGCACGCCGCGCATTAACACGGTGCAGGATGGCGTCGGCGTGCCACCCCAGACTACCCGACCTCGCGGAGGCGGCAGTTTTTTTATCATAAGAAAATTTTTCCTTTTCAACAATGTCTCCTTTTGATCGCATGGCGTGGCGCCTCCACAGTCCACCGCTGGCACGCAGGTTGCTGTCTCTTCAGGCAGCAAACCACCGGAGACCGTCATGCCCGCAGTAGAAGTCGCACCGTTCAAGAAAGGCGATTGGTTGGTCGATTACGAGGAAAAAGTGTTCGAGGACGTCAAGGCCGAGCCCGGCGAGAAGGCCCTGGTCACTTTCCATACAGTGGCCTTCGAAGGCTCCATCGGCTTCGTCAACCTGCTGCAGGCGACGCGGCTGCTGCGCAAGGGATTCGAGACCTCGGTGCTGCTGTACGGGCCGGGCGTGACGCTCGGCGTCAAGCGCGGCTTTCCGACCCTGGGCGACGAAGCTTTCCCCGGGCATCAGAACATGAACAAGCAGCTCGAAAAATTCATGGCCGAGGGCGGCAAGGTGTACGCCTGCCGGTTCGCGCTGCAGGCGCTGTACGGACACGGCGAGGGTTCGCTGATCGAAGGCATCCGGCCCATCAGTCCGCTCGACGTGCTCGACATCGTGCTGCTCCATCGCAAGAGCAACGCGTTCATCCTCGACACGTGGACCCTCTAGCACGCCCGCCGCCGCGCATCGTGCGCGCCGCCGCCGTGCAGCTCGTGCCCGATCTCGAGTCGCACGACGGCACGCTGGGGCGCGTGTGCGCCGCGGTCGACGCGGCCGCCGCGCGCGGCGCCGAGCTCGTCGTGTTCCCGGAGACGTGCGTGCCGTACTACCCGTACTTCTCGTTCGTGCTGCCGCCGGTGCTGCAGGGGCGGGAGCACTTGAAGTTGTACGAGCGTGCCGTGGAGGTGCCCGGACCGGTGACGACGCAGGTGGCGGCGCGCGCCCGCGCGCATGGCATCGTCGTCGTGCTCGGCGTCAACGAGCGCGACCACGGCAGTCTCTACAACACGCAGCTGGTGTTCGACGCCGACGGCGCCCTCGTGCTCAGGCGCCGCAAGATCACGCCGACCTACCACGAACGCATGATCTGGGGCCAGGGCGACGGCAGCGGTCTCAAGGTGGTGGACACCCGGGTCGGGCGCGTCGGGGCGCTCGCCTGCTGGGAGCATTACAACCCGCTCGCCCGCTACGCGCTCATGACGCAGCACGAGGAAATCCACTGCTCGCAATTTCCGGGCTCGCTGGTCGGTCCCCTCTTCGCCGAACAGATGTCCGTCACCATCCGTCATCACGCGCTCGAGTCCGGCTGTTTCGTGGTGAACGCCACCGGCTGGCTGCACGATGCACAGATCGCCGCGATCACCGGCGATGCAGCGCTGCAACGGGCGCTGCGCGGCGGCTGTCACACGGCCATCGTCTCCCCCGAGGGCGCGTATCTCGCCGCGCCGCTCACCGAGGGCGAGGGCATGGTGGTCGCCGACCTCGACATGGCGCTGATCACCAAACGCAAACGCATGATGGACTCGGTGGGGCATTACGCCCGCCCCGAACTGCTGAGACTCGCCATCGACGCGACGCCCGCCGCGACCACGACGCCGCTGAACGGCACCTTCACCCTCCCGGAGAACCGCGATGAACGACAAGCAAGCCCTCTCGGACGCGAGCCGCCGGCTGATGACGGAGCTGCAATCGCGCGGGCTGCGGCTGGTTGATCCGCGCGCCGGCGCCGCCAGCCGGCGCGGCGGGGCGGGTCCTTCCGATCACAAGGCGGTGATCGTCGACGGGCACACCATCATGGTCCCCGTGCACACCTCGACGGCCTGGGAATCGCCCTATCTCGCCGCACCCCCGGACGCCCACGGCGCGAGCGAGCTGCGCCGCGACGGGGTGGCCGTCGCCGACATCCGCTTCCCGCGCCAGCCCCGGTTCTACGCGCTGCAGACCTTCGACGGCATTCCCTACGGCCACATCGCCACCCTGCACGGCGCCGACGTGCTCGCGACCACGGTGCTGCAGACCTGCATCCGCTACGCGAGCCGGCACAAGACCTGCCGCTTCTGCGCCATCGGCCAGTCGCTCGCCGCCGGCCGCACCATCGCCCACAAGACGCCGGACCAGCTGGCCGAGGTGGCGCGCGCCGCGGTGCTGCTCGACGGGGTGAAGCACATGGTGCTGACCACCGGCACGCCGAACGGCACCGACCGCGGTGCGCAGATCCTCTGCGACAGCGCCTTCGCCATCAAGGCGGCCGTCGACCTGCCGCTGCAGGGCCAGTGCGAACCGCCGGACGACGACCGCTGGTTCGCCCGCATGAAGGCGGCCGGCATCGACTCGCTCGGCATGCATCTGGAGGCGGTCACGCCCGCCGTGCGCGAACGCATCATGCCGGGCAAGGCGAGCGTGCCGCTCGCACGTTATCTCGACGCGTTCGCCGCCGCGGTGCAGGTGTTCGGCCGCGCCCAGGTGAGCACCTACGTGCTCGCCGGCTTGGGCGACACCGCCGCCGCCATCCTCGAGATGTGCGAGACCCTGATCGGGCTCGGCGTGTACCCGTTCGTGGTGCCCTTCGTGCCCATCAGCGGCACCCCGCTCGAGGGCCATCCCGCGCCCAGCCCTGAGTTCATGCGCGAGGTGCTCGCCCCGCTCGGCGCCCTGTTGGGCCGCGCGGGACTGCGCTCCGGCGACATCAAGGCCGGCTGCGGCCGCTGCGGCGCGTGCAGCTCTCTGTCGGTATACGAGTCCGCGGAGTAGTGCTCGTGCCCACCGCAGCCATGCCCGCCACACCCGCGCCCGCTGCCGTGCCTCCCGCCCCGCCACGGCTGCACGACCTCGCCACCGACTACGTGCCCTGCGAGTACCGCATCAAATGGGCCGAGTCGGCGTGGGAACACCGCGAGGCGCACGCGTTGCGCCGCGCGGTGTTCTGCCGTGAACAGGGACTGTTCGGCGAGGACGACCGCGATGCCATCGACGGCCGCGCACAGCTCCTGGTCGCCCTGTCCTGCGTGGGCGGCGCCCCCGACGACGTGGTCGGCACGGTGCGGATCCACGAAGACGCGCCGCGTCTGTGGTGGGGCTCCCGGCTCGCCGTCGCCGCCGCCTACCGTTCCTTCGGCCGCATCGGCGCCACGCTCATCAGGCTCGCCGTCTCGAGCGCGCAGATGCGCGGTTGCGACACCTTCCTCGCCCACGTGCAGAGCCAGAACGTGCCGCTGTTCGAGCGCCTGCACTGGCGCCTGGTCGACACGCTCGAACTGCACGGCCGCCCGCACGCCCTGATGCAGGCGGACCTCGCCCACTATCCGCCCTGCGCAACGCCGTATTGCGGCTTCGTCACCCGCGCCGCAGCCGCGCGGGCAGCCCCCGCGCAGGCCGCCGCATGACGGCCGGGGAGCTCGCCGCCGCGGTGCGCGACAGCCGCGGCTTTCACCACAAGCGCGACTTGAGCGACGTGCTGAGCGCCCTGCAGCACGGCGCGTCGGAGGCGCTTGCCGTCGACC
>CAZZYJ010000247.1:0-5210 GCA_964658215.1 uncultured Steroidobacteraceae bacterium
CTGTGCCAGCGTGAAATTCTCGACGCGTATGCGCGCCTCCTCGGTCCACTTGCCTTCAGGATACTGCTTGAGGAATGCCTGATAGGCGTCGGGGGTGTCGGCATCGCGCGCCTTCTGCCAGTCGCGTTCTTCGTACAATTCCTTCGCCCTCGCCTGCGCCTGCGCCGTGAATTCACCGTTCGGATATTTCTTCAAGAACTGTTCGTAGGCTTCCGTGGTGTTGCTTTCGCGCGTTTTCTGCCAGTCGCTCTGCTGCCGGCTGCAGCCGGACAATGCCAGCAGCAGCACGCAAGTAACGCTACACACGATTTTATCGATGCTCATTGTTGTAAATCCTGCCCCTGAGGTAAACGCCGGCCGCCATTCTACTGCGATTCATCGGGCGTGTCGGCCGACGCGACGTCACCGTGGCAGTGTCAATGCGGAGGTGTGCGCAATTCCGGCGAAGCAGAGCGGCAGATGAGCTAGGCTTCGTGAAAACCGAATTCCCGAGGAGAAGGACGTGAGCAACAAGATCTGGGCCGTGCTGCTGCCGTGGGCGCTCGCGGCGGCGGCGCCGCTGCACGCCGCGGACGGCGATTATTTCAGCCCCACCGACGAACGGTTCAGGCTCTCCGTGGGCGTGCTCGACGTCTCGACGAAGACCACGTTCAGGGCCGACGGCAGCACGGGAACCCTGGGTACCGCCGTGAACGGCGAGGAGGCGTTCGGCCTGGATCGTTCCGACGTCGAACCGAAATTCCAGGCCGTGGTCCGCGTCGCCACCCGGCACCGCCTGAGCTTCGATTATTTCACGCTCGACCGCAGCGGCCACTCCACCGTCGGCGCCACGCCCATCTCCTTCGGCGACGTGATTCTCCCGTCGGCGGCGCCGCTCTCCTCGAAGATGAGCCTGCGGACGTTCGGGATCACGTACGAGTATTCGTTCTGGCATGGCGAAAAACTCGAGGTCGCGGCGACGGCCGGCGTCCACATCACCGACGTCTCGACGCAGGTGCGCGTACAAACCAGCACCATGCATCTCATCCAGGACGAGGACGAGGCCGGCCCCGTGCCCACCGTGGGGCTCGATGCCACCTGGGTGATCAGCAAGCGATTCTATCTGGATGCGCGCGGTCAATATCTCGACGTGCACGTCAACAACCTGGGCGGATCGTTGGGATTTTTCTACCTGGATGCCTTGTACCGGTATCGGCCCAACGTCGCTCTCGGTGTGGGCTACAGCCAGATCCGTGCCAAGCTCACTTCGGCGCGGGCATCACACGGCGGCGTGTTCGATTTCGATACGAAGGGGCCGGAGCTGTTCGTCCGCGTCGGCTTCTAGGCCGCCGACGCGACGCCGACGCGTCAGTTGGCCTCGGCGGTGAATTCCACCCGGTTGTTGGCGCCGGCGATGCGATTCCAATCGCCCGCCGTGAGCTGTTCGCTGCGCGGCGGATACGGTGCCGCCGGACGCGACGTGCCGGCGCTGTCGATGAGCAGCATGATGCTGCCGGCCGTTCGTTGACGCACGCTTGCCACGAGATTCGCAAAGGCCAGCGACTGACGTTGCTGGCCGGTGAGCGACTCCTCGAAAGGGTTCCCCAGAAGATCGCATCTACCGGCCGGCAGTCCCGCGCTCGCGGGCACGAAGCCGTCGACCGCATTACCGCTCAGGCAGAAGACCCCGGCGAAACTCGTCACCTTGACGGTGCCGTGAAAGCCTTGTGTTTCGAACTTCGCCAGAAAGTCGCGCAAGGCTTCCAAGCGGCTGCGGTCGAAGGGGATTTCTCCATAAGGGACGAGTTCGATCCGCACGGGGAGCGCTGCACCGCCCGCGCTCGTCGCCGCCGAGCCGGCCGCCACGGCGGCGGTCAGCTCCTTGACGCTGACGGCGAGGTCCGCCCGGCTTCGCTGCAAATCCGCATTCGCGGCCGACAAGGCCGTGATCCGGCCGCGTGAGTTCACGAGTTCGTCGCGGGTCACCACCCAGAACGCCGCGCAGACTACGGTGCTCAGCAGCAGCGTCGTGGAGACGAGCACCCAGGGCCACACGACCGGTTTCGGCGGCGGCGGTGGCGGAGCGATCGCCGCCGGAGCGCTCGGCATGGCGTCACGCAGATCGCCTACCACCCGCATGGCGAAACTATCCAGGCTGGCGACGATGAAGCGTCGCAGGTCGGCGCCCTGGTCCTTGACCGCGATTTCCACGCGGCGCGTCCAATCAGGCGCGCCGGCGCGGGCCGCCTCCGCCGCGAATGCAGGCGCCGGTGTGGACGCGGGCGTGGACGCGGCCGCCGGCAGCCGTTCGACCGGTGTTGCGCCGTCGAACTCGGTGGGCATCAACACCGGTACGGTGGCGTCACGCCGGTCCGGCAGCAGGTGCAGTTCGTACAGCACCTTGGAGACATCCACCGGCCGGACTTGTTTCGGCAGCACGCCCATCGCGCCGAGCGCGCGGGCCTGACCCACGTACAACTCACCCTCCTGCGAGGTGTACATCATGATGGGAATGGTGGCGGTGTGCGGATTGCCCTTGATGGCACGCAAGGCCTGCAGGCCATCCATCCCCGGCATGAGGTGGTCCATGAAAATCGCATCGGGGCGGTTGTGTTCCAGATACGCGATGGCCCGTTCGGCGGATTCGGCCATGTCGACTTCGATGTCGTATTTTTCGAGCATCCGGCTCAAAATCACCCGCGCGGATTTCGAGTCGTCGACGACCAGTGCACGTTTTCGGGCCATGTCGGGTACTGTTGCGGGCAGCCTTATCCCGTCGAGATCACGCGGGCTCGGAACCCTGAGCTTCCTTGTTCTGACCGATCCACGTCAGTGCCGATTCCACGTCGGCGAGTTCGCTGGCCGTGAAACCCTCGATACGTACCCCCGTCGCATCCGCCTTCTTCTTCGCAAGCTCAGCGTTCGCCACCTCACTCACCCACACCAGACCGCGGCGCACTTTCGCCGTGAACTTTTGCTGCTTTTCGTCGGCCATCGTCAACTCCTTGAAATTATCCTTGAGCCCGTCACGATACACGACTCAGGGGGCCGTGAGGAAACGAGCGGCTAGCCGGCGGGGCTCGCACCCTCCAGCCGGGCACTGTAGGCGTTCAAGGCACGGGCGACCACTTTTGCGTAGCGGCCGGCTTCGTCCCAGCGCCCCTCTTCGATGGCTTCACGGACTCCGGGCAACGTCTTGACCCCGTACCCCGTGCTCGCCCCCGGGGCGTAGATCATGTGCCGGTACCACTCACGGCGCGGCAGGCCGTCCGCATCGATGAGTGCGCTTTCGAGCACCGTGAGCATCGCGTTCATGCGCGCGCGCTCGGCGTCCGCATGAACGTCCTCGCGGCCTGCGAGGTGCGCATACCCCAGGTCGAAGGTCTTGGCGCTCGCCTTGAGGCGCTCGATCGCCGCATCCAGCTGCGAGAAATCGATCTGCGGCACCACGGCGGGACGCGCCGGGGCGGCCCGCGGCAGCGCCGGATCGGCGGCGAGGCGGTAGGAGCCATCGTCGGTCAGCCCGGCGACGTGCTGCTCCTTGGCGCGCAGGACGTCCGCCATTTTGTGCAGCTCGTCCGCGAAGCCGGCCACGGAGTTCGCGAAATCGGTGGCCGTCATCGGCAACAGATCGGCCTGTGCCGCGCGCAACACGATGCGCCCGGCCACCTGTGCCAGCGCAGTCTCGTAGGCGAAAGTGGGATCGACGAAGCGCCGGAAATGGTCGTAGGAATCATAGGCCGAGTGGTACACGCCATAGTCGGCTTCGCCGCGGAACTCAAGATTCAGCGAATTGATGCCCAGATGCTGAAGAAAGGGCGTGAAATCGGATCCCGAACCGAGGGCGCCCAGGTCGAGATCGGCGCCGGCATCCGGGGCCCGTCCTGCATCCACGGCGGCGACGCGGCGAACCGCGATGGCCCGTTCGAGCACGGAGGCGCCCGTCTCCGGATCGTTCACGTCACGCGCCGCCTGGCTGGCGAAGTGCCGCAAATCGGGATTTCCACCCACCTCCAAGGTGCCGCGGCTGCTCATGTCGGTATTGACGTACAGAGCGCCCTTCGCGGCAAGCTCGGCGGCATGGCTCTCCACCCACTCGGTGGAACCCAGCAGCCCGGGCTCCTCACCATCCCAGCTGGCGTACACCAGGGTGCGACGCGGCCGCCATCCCTGCTTGGCGAGACGGCCGATGGCACGGGCTTCAGCGAGCAACGCCACCTGCCCGGAAAAAGGATCCGCGGCGCCGAACACCCACGCGTCATGATGGTTGCCACGGATGATCCAGCGGTCCGGCTCCTGACTGCCGCGCAAGGTCGCGATGACGTCGTAGAGCGGCCGTCGTTGCCAGTCGGACAGGATCTTCATGTGCACCCGGGCCGGGCCCGGACCCACGGGGTAGGTGATGGGCAGGCCGCCCCGCCACGCGGCGGGTGCGACGCGGCCACCGAGCGCGGCCAGCAACGGCTGGGCATCGGCATAGGACAGGGGCAGCACGGGAATCTTCAGCACCGTCTTCGCATCCTGCAGGGCCAGCCGCCTGGCGCCGGGGACGGCGGCCACCCCCGGCGTCAGCGGATCGCCGCTGTACAGCGTCAGATCCTGAACGGAGCCGCGCTGCACGCCGTCGGCGGGCCGATATCCTCCTTTGGGATAGACGTCGCCGGCGCCGTAGCCGTCATCGCGCGGATCCGAGTAGATCAGGCAGCCGATCGCGCCGTGCTCATAGGCCAGTTTGGGCTTGAGACCCCGCCAACCGCCGCCGTAGCGCGCGATGACGATGCGGCCCCTGACGTCCACGCCCTCGCGCTCGAGTTCCCGGTAGTCCTCCGGCATCCCTTGATTGACGTAGATGAGCTCCGCGGTGACGTCGCCGTCCGCACCATACACGTTGTAAGGGGGCAACTCGGCCTCGAATCGCCGCGGCGTGTCGTCGCCCTCCACCGGCGGCTCACGCAGCAGGGCGCGGTACTGCGTCGGTTCCAGCAGTTCCACCGCCACCTCCCGCGGCGTGGGATAGAGCACCGAATACTCCTCGATGCGCGCCGTCCATCCCCACTCGCGAAATTTTTGCAGGATGAATTCGGCGTTGGCCTTGTCGTGGAGGCTGCCGACGTGGTTGGGAGCCGAGGTCAATTGCCGCATCCACGCGCGCTCGTCCGACGCCGAGAGATCGGCATCGAAGCGTCGTTCGAGCGCGTCCTCGGCGGCGGCGCCGCGCGACGAGAAGCCCT
>CAZZYJ010000248.1:0-5188 GCA_964658215.1 uncultured Steroidobacteraceae bacterium
ATGCCGACCTCGCGCCCCCCCTTCAAAGGCAACAAGGCGACGTTGCCGAGCAAGCCGTGCGCCCGTTGCGGCCGACCCATGGTTTGGCGCAAGCGCTGGGAGCGGTGCTGGGCCGAGGTGCGCTACTGCTCCGTGGCCTGCCGACGCTCGCGGCCGCCGGCGACCTGACGACTACCGCCCGGTCCTAGGCCACGCCGGGCAGCGCGGCGGCTGCCAGCAGCCCGGCAACCTCCGCGGCCGGCAGGGGATGGCTGAACAGATACCCTTGCGCTTCGTCGCAGCCGAGCGAGCGCAGCAGGCTGGCTTGATCGTCGGTCTCGACGCCTTCGGCCACCACGGAGATGCCGAGCGCCTTCGCCAGATTGACGATGGCGGAGACGACCGCCCTGTGTTCGGCGCTCTGCGTCATTCCGGCGATGAACGCGCGGTCGATCTTCAGCGCGTCCAGGGGCAGCTGCGCGATCTGGCTCAGTCCCGAGTAGCCGGTGCCGAAGTCGTCCATGAAGATCTTGACTCCCGCATTGCGCAGCTGCAGCAGTTTCGCGACGTTGGCGCCGGTGTTTTGCGCGATCATGCTCTCGGTGATCTCCAGGTCTACACCGGCGCCGTCGGGGTCGTCCGAGCCGATGGCGGCGAGCACCGTGGCGACGAAGTTCGGCTGACGCAGCTGCACTTCGGATACGTTGACCGCCACGCGCGGAACGTCCAGGCCGAGCTCACGCCACAGCTGCATGTCGGCGACGGTCTGTTCGATCACCCAACGACCGACCTCGGCGATGAGGCCGGACTCCTCGAGCAGGGGTACGAACTCCACGGGGGAGATCAGGCCATGGTCCGGGTCGCGCCAGCGGATCAACGCCTCCAGGCCGCGCACCCGCCGCGTCGCGATGTCGACCTTGGTTTGATAGTAGAGAACGAATTGCTTCTGGGTGACGGCCTTGCGCAGACGGCTTTCGAGCTGCAGGCGCTGCGCCACCATGGCGTTCATCTCCGGCGAGTAGAACAGATACGGATCGGCTGCGTCCTTGGCGCGGTTCAAGGCCGCTTCCGCGTTGAGGAACAGCGTCTCGGCGGTTTCCGCGTCCTCCGGGTACAGGGCGATGCCCACCTTGACGGTGGTGCGCAGCTCGATGTCGTCGATCGTCAGAGGTTCCGCAAACGACGCCACGATCCAGTCGTCGATCCAGCGTGCCATCACGGGCCCCGGAACGTTCGGCACCACCACCGCGAAACGGTCGCCGCCGATGCGTGCCGGCGTCGCCGACTCGCTGATGGTGCGCTGCAGCCGGCGGGCCAGCTCCTTGAGCACCTGATCCCCCGCGTAACGGCCCAGCGTATCGTTGACGCGCTTGAAGCGCTCCAGGTCGATGATCATCACCGCGAGCTCCCGATGCTCGGTTCGTGCGGCGTGCATGGCCTGCGCCAGCCGGTCGAAAAACAACTGGCGGTTCGGCAGGCCGGTCAGCGTGTCGTAGTACGACACGTAGGTGAGCTGCTCCTCCTTGCCGATGTAGTCCAGGGCGAACGAAATGTCGCCGGAGAGATCCTTGAGCAGTTTCAACTCCTCGTAATCGAAGAACCCGGTCTCGCCGGCGTAGAGCACCAGCACGCCGACGATTTCATCCGCCACGAGCAGCGGCATGGCGATCAACGAGCGGAAGCCCCGCGCCAGCGCCTCGCGCTTGTACACGGTATGTGGATCGGTTTCGATGTCGTTGGCCACCACCATCTTCTTGTAGCGGATGGCCTTGCCGACCGAGCCCGAGTCTTCTTCCATGCCCCGCAGCGCGTCGCCGACGTCGTCCAGGTAGCCCTGGTTGGCGCCTTCCCACACCAGCGGCGTCGCGCGCAGCGCCCCGGGTTCGACGAGCCCGATCCAGGCCATGCGAAAACCGCCCTGCTGAACGGCGATGCGGCAGGCCTCGCGGAACAACTCGTGGCGGTCGCGCACGCGGACGATGGTCGAATTGATGCCGCTCAACACGGCCTGGATGCGGCTCAGCCGTGCGATTCTCTCCTGCTGCAGCCGGCGCTGCGTGATGTCGCGCGCGACGCCGCGATAACCGGTCACCATGCCCAGGTCGTCGAACAACGGCAGCGCGTTGTTGTCGAGCCAGCGGATGCCGCCCTTGGCGTGGCGAAGATGCAGGACGAGATCGCGCCACCCACGTTTTTCTCGCGAGCCCCACTTGAGCAGCTCAGCCACCGTGTGCCGCGTGCCGGCCGAGACGATGTCGAGACAGCTCCTGCCGAGGAGCTCGAACGGCTTGTAGCCCAGGATAGCCTCCACCGCCGGGCTGCAGAACGTGTAGACCCCGAGCGCGTCGATCTCCCAGATCCATTCCTGCGTCGCCTCCGCGATGGAACGGAAACGCTCCTCGCTGACGCGCAGCGCCTCCTCGGCACGGATGCGGTCGGTGATGTCCTGGATCTGATAAATGAAATAGTGCGGCTGATTGGTCTGCAGCCACACGAGGGAGGTGCTCAACTGGGTCCAGACGATCCGCCCGTCCTTGCGGACGTACCGCATGTTGATCTGGTAGCTCTCGATCTCTCTTGCCAGCATGTCGCGTTTTTGAGCGGCGTCGGCGTCGCGGTCGTCGGGATAGGTGATCGACGGCATGTCGGTGACCAGCAGCTCCGTCTCCGTGAATCCGACGATGTCGCACAGGGCGGGGTTGACCCCGAGCCACCGGCCGTCGGGCGCCACGAGCGCCATGCCGACCGACGAGAAATGCATGGCGAAGCGAAAGCGCTCCTCGCTTTCCTCGAGTTCGCGCAGCGCCCAGCGTTTGGACTCGCGTTCGTCCGCCTCCTTCAGCGCCCGTTCGATCGCCGGCACCAGTCGCGCCCGGTTGTCCTTCAACACGTAATCGACGGCCCCCTGCTTGAGCGCTTCGATGGCCCGCTCCTCGCCGATCGTCCCGGAGACGAAGATGAACGGGGTGTCCGGCCGCTGCGCCCGGGCGATGCGCAGCGCCAGCGGTCCGTCGAAACCGGGCAGCGTGTAATCCGAAAGGATGAGATCCGGGGCGAAGGACTGCAGGGCGTCGGCATAGGGCGCCTCGCTCTCCACGCGCCGGCTCACGATCGACAGGCCGCTGCGGCGCATTTCCCGCAACAGAAGTTCCGCGTCCTCCTCCTGATCCTCGACCATCAGCACCTTGATTTCGTCTTGCATCATACGATTCCTGAAATAGGCGGGGCTCACGAGGGAATCCGGTTCATCAGCGCCCAGTACAGTCCTGCCTGCGCGACGACGTCCGTGAATTGCGAGAAACTGACCGGCTTCACCAGGTAGCTGTTCACGCCGAGATGGTAGCTCTCGACGATGTCGCGCTCTTCGGCGGAGGAGGTCAGCATCACGACGGGAATCGTCCTCGACACGGCGTCGGCCTTGAGGCGCCGCAGAACGTCGATGCCGCCCAGCCGCGGCATCTTCAGATCCAGCAGGATGAGCTTCGGATTGCCGGCCGCGCGCCCGCTGAAGCCGCCCTCGCGAAACACGAACTCGATGGCTTCCACGCCATCGCGCACGCGCACTAGTTTGTTGACCACATTGCCCTTGCGCAGCGCGCGCATCACCATTTCGGCGTCCGCATCGCTGTCTTCGACCAGCAGGAGTTCGACTGCTTCGAGGTCATCCATTCACGGCTCCCTTCGGCAGCGCGAACGAGAACACCGCGCCTTCACCGGCCCTGCCTTCCGCCCAGACCCGGCCGCCATGCCGGGTCACGACCCGGTGCACGATGGCGAGGCCCACCCCGGTTCCGCTGAATTCATCGGCCCGATGCAGGCGCTGAAAGACGCCGAACAGTTTCTCGACGTATTCCATGCTGAAGCCGACGCCGTTGTCGCGCACCGAATACAGGGTCTCCGTGCCGTTTGCGTGACCGCGCACCTCGATCACCGGCTGCGGCGTCTTGCTGCTGTACTTGATGGCGTTCGAAATGAGGTTGGTCCACACCTGGCGCAACAATCCGCGGTCGCCGCGCACGGAGGGCAGCGAACCGACGTCGATCTGCGGCGGGAAAACCGCAGCGAGGCCCGCGGGATTCAGCCCGGTCAGCGCCTCCTGGACGACTTCCCGGACCAGGCTCTCCACGTTCACCTCGTGGCTCGCGACCGGCAGCCGGCCGAGCCGCGAAAACGACAGCAGATCGTCGATGAGCGCACCCATGCGCCTGCTGTTCTCGCGGATCACGGACAGGTAGCGCCGTCCCTCGGCGTCGAGCTTCTCCTTGAAATCCTCCTCCAACATCAGGGCAAAACCGTCGATGGCGCGCAGCGGGGCGCGTAGATCGTGCGACACGGAATAGCTGAAACTCTCAAGCTCCTTGTTGGTGAGCTCCAACTCCGAAGCCTTGCGCTCGAGGGCGGCGTTCAATTCGCGCATGGCGTTCTCGGTCAGCCGTTCCTGGGTGACGTCCACCCCGATGGTCAGTAGAAACTGCGCCCTGCCGTGTCTGTCCGGGATGGGAACGCGCATCGTGCGTATGGTCCGCGGTCCGAACTGGCGATGCTCGAAGGTATACTCCGGGGACTCGTGGAGAATGCCTTCGGCCAGCGCCTCGGCGTCGCCGGTGGCGCCTTTTTCCGCCTCCGCCGCGCTCAGGAATTCTTCCGGCGTCCTGCCGAGCATGACCGTGCGCGAGATGCCGGTGAGGCTCTCGGCTTCGCGGTTCTGGCGCACGATACGCCGGGTGACCGCGTCCTTCACCGTCACCGACACCGGCAGATTCTCGATCAGGGAGTCGAGGAAACGATTCGCCTCCTGCGATTCTTCCTCCGCGCGCTTCACGTCGCTGATGTCGCGCGCGACGGAGAGCAGGCGATCCGGAGCACCTCCGGTGCCCACGATGGGCATGACGATGACGTCCCACCATTTTGGCGTGCCCTTCTGCGTGGGGCAGAAGCCCTGGAAGCGGCCATTGCCGCCTCTGCGGGCGGCGTCCAGTGCATCGCGGACCGCCTCCCGATCGGCCTCCTTCCATATCGACACCCAGTCGATGCCGGCCAGGGACGAAAAATCCTCCACTTCCAGGAGCCGGCACCCCTGCGGGGTGAGCTGCAGCAGGCGGCCTTCCAGGTCCAGCACGCCCAGGCAGTCGGGCGAGCTGTCGACGATGCTGCGGTTGTTGCGGTCGCTCGCACCCAGGGCGGTGACCGCCACCCTGCGTGCGAGCAT
>CAZZYJ010000249.1:0-5181 GCA_964658215.1 uncultured Steroidobacteraceae bacterium
CCTCGAGCGGCTGTTGCTGCGGCAGATGATGGTCGGTGGCGCGCAGCACCACGCCGCGCCCCTTGTCCACCTCGAGGGGGGAACTCAGGCGGCCGTCGAGCACGTCCTGGCTGAAGGCGGCCTCGATCACCGGCGCAGACTTGCCGAGCTCGCCGCCGCCGTCGGTGCGGCTGAAATTCGCGATGTCGTGCACCGCGAGGCCCGCCTTGCGCGCCACCACGTCGAGGTCGGTGGCGTTTTGCAGGGCGGCGTCCGCCAGTTGATCCTGGGCGAGATTGAACAAGCGCTCCGCCTCGCTGCGGCGGTATTCGGACTCGAGATCGCCGCGCGCCTGCTCGAAGGGCTTGGTGGCGGCCGGCCGGATGCCGTCGAGCTTCAAGATGTGGTAACCGAACTGCGTCTTCACCGGACCGCGGATCTCCCCCTCCTTCATGTCGTAGGCGGCGTCGGCGAACGGCGCCACCCATACCTTGCGATCCGACCAGCCCAGATCGCCGCCCTGCTGAGCCGAGCCCGGGTCCTGCGAGAATTCCTTGGCGAGTTTCGAGAAGTCCTCGCCGGCCTGCGCTCGCTTGAGGACGCCCTCCGCCTTGAGCTTCGCCGCCGCATCGTCCTTGGGCGCGTCGACCTGGAACAAGATGTGCCGCACGCGGCGTTGCTCGGCCTGCGTGAAGCGTTCCGGCGTCTTGCTCTTCTGCTCTTCGTAGTACGCCTTGAGCTGGGCGTCGTCCACCTTGACCTGCGACTCGAGCTGCGCCAGGTTGATCTCGACGTAATGCAGGTTCACCGTCTCCGGGGTCATGTACTGCCCCTTGTGCGCATCGTAGTAGGCCTGCAGCGCGGCCTCGTCCGCCGTCGCGCCCGCCGCGTAGCGGGCTGCCGGCAGGGTGACCCAGGCCACCTCGCGCTGCTGGCGCGTGAGGGCGCGCAACCGCGCCACTTCGCTCGCCGTCGCGAAGCTCGAGAGATTCAACGCGCTGTCGAGCTGGCGCAGCTTCACGTCGCGGCGGAACAGCGCCTCGATCTCGGCCACCGAGCGCCCCTGCGCCTTCAGCACGCCGATGGCGTACGCCTGGTCGAACTTGCCGTCCACCTGGAACTGCGGCACCTGCGCCATGTACTTCAAAAGTTCCGCATCGCTCACCCGGTAGCCGAGGTCGTCGGCGCGGGTCAGCACCGCCTCGGTGTTCACGTACTCGTCGAGCACCCGGCGCTTGAGCGCCTCGCGCTCGGCGTCGTCGACGCTGGCGCCGTTCGCCTGCTTCTGCAGGCGGGCGAGCTGTTGTTGATAGGCGTTCTTGACTTCGCCGGCGGAGATTTCGCTGCCGTTGACCTTCGCGGCATAGGTGGGCGTGCCCAAGGTCCAGTTGATGCCCCAGAACACGAACACGAGTCCGATGGCGCCCAGCACCACTCCGGCCAGCCAGCCCTTCAATTTGTCGTGAATCGTCTGCAGCATGTTCCTTCCCTTCAACCAACGGCGTGCCTGCGGCGCGGCCAGATGGCTCGCGCAGGACTCTTCGTCAGGGGAAATGGCGGAGTGGACGGGACTCGAACCCGCGACCCCCGGCGTGACAGGCCGGTATTCTAACCAGCTGAACTACCACTCCGCGTGCTGGTGGGTGCTGAGGGGATCGAACCCCCGACCCTCGCCGTGTAAAGGCGATGCTCTACCAGCTGAGCTAAGCACCCCTGGAAGAGGCGGCGAAGTCTACGCGAGGAAATCGCGGTTTGCTAGAGCGGCGACGAATCTATCGGCGGGTCGATGAGCGGCAATGCATCGATTCCCAGGAAAATACCGTCCGGAGTCAGTGCCCCGGACGGTATTTACATCGCTGTGAAATGCTAGTGCGCGCGCACCTGCGCCTTGGCCCGCGAGGGCTTGCGCTTCTTCTCGCCGGCGATGGGCGCCGCCGGCTTCGCCTCGACCACCGGCAGCGGCGTCGGCATGTGCGTGAGGGCGACGTTCAGCACCTCGTCGATCCATTTCACCGACCGGATGTCGAGCTTCTCCTTGATGTTGTCCGGGATCTCGGCGAGATCCTTGACGTTCTCGTCGGGGATCAACACCGTCGTGATGCCGCCGCGATGCGCGGCCAGGAGTTTCTCCTTCAGACCGCCGATCGGCAGCACCTCGCCACGCAGCGTGATCTCGCCCGTCATGGCCACGTCCGACCGCACCGGTATCTTCGTCAGCGCCGAGATCAACGCCGTGCACATGCCTGCTCCCGCGCTCGGGCCGTCCTTCGGCGTGGCGCCCTCCGGAACGTGGATGTGCGTGTCTGCCTTCTGGTAGAAATCGATGTCGAGGCCGAGCATGGCGGAGCGGCTGCGCACCACCGTCATCGCGGCCTGGATGGACTCCTGCATCACCTCGCCCAGCTGCCCGGTGTGGGTGAGCTTGCCCTTGCCCGGCACCACCGCGGCCTCGATGGTCAGCAATTCGCCGCCCACCTCGGTCCACGCCAGCCCGGTGACCTGGCCGATGCGGTTGCTCTCCTCGGCCTTGCCGTAGCGGAAGCGTTTCACGCCCAGATACTTGTCCAGGTTGTCCGAGTCCACCGCCACCGTCTTCTCGGCGGGCGCGAGCAGCAACTGCTTCACCGACTTGCGGCAGATCTTCGACAGCTCGCGCTCGAGGTTGCGCACCCCCGCTTCGCGGGTGTAGTAGCGGATCATGTCCTGGATGGCGCCGTCGGCGACGCCGAGTTCGTCGGGCTTCAGACCGTTCTGCTTCACCTGCTTGGGCAGCAGGTAGCGGCGCGCGATGTTGGCCTTCTCGTCCTCGGTGTAGCCCGGGATGCGGATGACTTCCATGCGGTCGAGCAGCGGCGCCGGAATGTTCAGACTGTTCGCCGTGCACACGAACATCACCTCGGACAGGTCGAAGTCCACCTCGAGATAATGATCGTTGAACGTGCTGTTCTGTTCCGGGTCGAGCACCTCGAGCAGCGCCGAGGAGGGATCGCCCCGGAAGTCCGTCGACATCTTGTCGATCTCGTCCAGCAGGAACAGCGGATTGCGCACCCCGCACTTGGCGAGGTTCTGGATGATCTTGCCCGGCATGGAACCGATGTAGGTGCGCCGGTGACCGCGGATCTCCGCCTCGTCGCGCACGCCGCCCAGGGACATGCGCACGAACTTGCGGTTGGTCGAACGCGCCACGCTCTGGCCGAGCGACGTCTTGCCGACGCCCGGCGGGCCCACCAGGCACAAGATCGGGCCGCGCAGGTTCTTCACACGCTGCTGCACGGCGAGGTACTCGACGATGCGTTCCTTCACCTTGTCGAGCCCGAAGTGATCGGCCTCCAGCACCTTCTCCGCCGCGGCGATGTCGAGGTGCACCTTGCTGCGCTTCTTCCACGGCGACTTCACCAGCCAGTCGATGTAATTGCGCACCACGGTGGCTTCCGCCGACATCGGCGACATGAGCTTGAGCTTGGCGAGCTCGGAGTTCGCCTTCTCGCGCGCCTCCTTCGGCATGCCGGCCTGCTTGATGCGTTTCTCCAGCTCGCCGATCTCGTTCGGCGCGTCGTCGAGTTCGCCCAGCTCCTTCTGGATAGCCTTCATCTGCTCGTTGAGGTAGTACTCGCGCTGGCTCTTTTCCATCTGCTGCTTGACGCGGCCGCGGATGCGCTTCTCGATCTGCAGCACGTCCATCTCGCCCTCGATGACGGCGAGCATGTGTTCGAGGCGCTTGCGCACGTCGGGGATCTCGAGGACCTTCTGCTTCTCCGAGAGCTTGAGCGACATGTGGGCGGCGACGGTGTCGGCGAGCCGGCCCGCCTGCTCGATGCCGGCGAGCGAGGTCAGGATCTCCGGCGGCACCTTCTTGTTGAGCTTGACGTATTGTTCGAACTGCGTGATGACCGAACGCGTCAGCACGTCCATCTCACGTTCCTCGTAGCGCTCCAGGTCCGGCATGGCCGTGACTTCCGCCGAGAAGAACTCGCCTTCGATGAGCTTCTCGATGCTGGCGCGGTCGACGCCCTCGACCAGCACCTTGACGGTGCCGTCCGGCAGCTTGAGCAGCTGCAGTATGGTCGCGACGGTGCCCACGCGGTAGAGGTCGTCGCCCTTGGGGTCGTCGACGTCGGCCTGCTTCTGGGCCACCAGGAGAATTTTCTTGTCGGCCTTCATGGCCAGGTCCAACGCCACGATGGATTTTTCCCGCCCGACGAACAGCGGAATCACCATGTGCGGATACACCACGACGTCGCGCAGCGGCAGCACGGGCATGCCCGCCTGGACGGGGGTCACGGAAGGAACATCGATACTGGGTTCGTCGCTCACTAGGCTAGCCTTTTGGTTAGGGCACGTACAACAATGCTGAGGTACATGCGGCCGCCTACGCTGCGTTTCAAGCCGGACCCCCGTGCGCGGGATCCGGCCCGAACGTCAAGGACTCACAGATGGTCAGAGCCCGTAGGTCGCCGCTGTTCCTCAACCGGAGCCACCAACCGGGTCTCCTCGGTCCGGTGGACGATGTAAGGCTTGTTCAGGCCTTCGATCACCTGCTCGTCGACCACGACCTTCTGCACGTTGCGCAGGCTGGGCAGGTCGTACATCGTGTCGAGCAGCACGTTCTCGAGAATGGTTCGCAGGCCCCGCGCGCCCGTCTTGCGCTGCATGGCCTTGCGCGCCACCGAGCGCAGCGCATCCTCGCGGAAGTCGAGCTCCACGCCCTCCATGTCGAACAGCTTGCGGTACTGTTTGGTGAGCGCGTTCTTCGGCTGCATCAGGATGGAGATCAAGGCGTCTTCATCCAGCTCCTCCAGCGTCGCCACCACCGGCAGACGGCCGACGAACTCCGGGATGAGGCCGTACTTGATCAGATCCTCGGGCTCCGTGTCGTGGAACACGTCGTTGCCGTGCGGCCGCGCATTCTGCTCGCGCACCTCCGCCATGAAGCCGATGCCGCTCTTGTGCGTGCGGTTCATGATGATCTTTTCCAGACCCGCGAAGGCCCCGCCGCAGATGAACAGGATGTTGGTGGTGTCGACCTGCAGGAACTCCTGCTGCGGATGCTTGCGCCCGCCCTGCGGCGGCACCGAGGCGATGGTGCCCTCGATGAGCTTGAGCAGCGCCTGTTGCACGCCCTCGCCCGAGACGTCGCGGGTGATGGACGGGTTGTCGGACTTGCGCGAGATCTTGTCGATCTCGTCGATGTAGACGATGCCG
>CAZZYJ010000250.1:0-4111 GCA_964658215.1 uncultured Steroidobacteraceae bacterium
TGCACGGTGGTGAAATGAACGCGCCCGTGCGGGAGGCCGCGTCCGTGCCGGCGGCGCCCGGCTTCGGCAGGGAATACCTGCAGGAGCTGATCCAGTCCCAATTCGCGCTCGCCCGCCACATCGGCATCGTGGTCGAGGCCGCCGACGACGACGGCCTGGTCCTGTGCGCGCCGCTCGCGCCCAACGCCAACGACAAGGGCACCGCGTTCGGCGGCAGCCTGTTCGCGGTGGCGGTGCTCACCGGCTGGGCGTGGGTCGCCCGCCATCTCGCCATGACGCAGTTGAGTGCCGACGCCGTGATACAACAGTCCTCCATCAGCTACCTCGTCCCGGTGCACGGCGTTCTGCGTGCCTCGCTCGCGGCGCCGTCACGCGCGCAGATCGAGAAATTCCAGAAGATGTTGCAGCGGGCCGGACGCGGGCGGATCCATCTGCAGGTGGACATCCATCAAGAAAGCACCCTCGCCACCCGGTTCGACGGCGTGTACGCCGCCGCCCTTCGATGACACGCGGAGAAAACCCATGCCCGGAAAATTGATATTGGTTCGTCATGGCCAGAGCGTCTGGAACGTCGAGAATCTGTTCACCGGCTGGCATGACGTGGATTTGAGCGAACTCGGCAGGCAGGAAGCCATGCAGGCCGGCCGCGAGCTGCTCGGCGAGCAGCTCGAACCGCACGTCGCGTTTACCTCGGTGCTGAAACGGGCCATCCGCACGCTGTGGTCGATCTTGGACGTCACCGATCGGATGTGGCTTCCCGTGGAGCGCACGTGGCGTCTGAACGAACGTCATTACGGCGCACTGCAGGGGCTCGACAAGGCGCAGACCGTGGAAAAACACGGCGCGGCACAGGTGCAGATCTGGCGCCGCAGCTACGACATCGCCCCGCCGCCGCTGGATTGGAACGACCCGCGCCACCCGCGCTTCGACCGCCGCTATGCCGACCTCGATCCCGGCCTGCTGCCCGCCGCCGAGTCCTTGAAGGACACGCTGGCACGCGTGCTGCCCTTCTGGGACTCGCGCATTGCTCCGCAACTGCACGCGGGCCGCAACGTGCTCATCGTCGCGCACGGCAACTCGCTGCGCGCCCTGGTCAAGATGCTGGACGGGCTGTCGGAGAGCGAGATCGTCGGCTTCAACATCCCCACCGGCATTCCGATGCTGTACGAACTCGACGACACGTTGCGTGCCGTGAACCGGCGTTTCCTCGGCGACCCGGCCGCGCTGGCGGCCGCCCAGGACGCCGTGCGCCGCCAGACCGAAAAGAAAACCTGACGGGCGGGAGAGCGCCTAGGTGTCGGGCGCGATCGTGAGCTTCAAACCGCTCAAGCCTTCGGTGAAATCGACCTGGCAGGACAGGCGCGAGGTCGCGGCCTGGTAGTCGGGAAGCTCCTTGAGCAGTTCCAGTTCGTCGCCTTGCGGCTTCGGCAGACGGGCCGCCCAGGTGGCGTCCACGTAGACGTGGCAGGTGGCGCAGGAGCACAGTCCGCCGCAGATCGCCGCCACGCCGTAGTCGAGTTCGCGGAGAATCTCCATCACCTTGAGCCCCGACTTCGCCTCGATGTCGTGCGCTTTACCGTCACGATCCACTACCACCATCCGCGCCATGTAGATCTCCGTTGCGTTCAGTCGCGTAGTGTGCCGGATCTCACGCAGCGAGACCACCCGCCCGCCGCTTCAAGCGCTCGATCAGCAACCGGCAGCGTGCGGCCACCGCCCCCTGCGACGCCGCGGCGAGGTCGCGCAGATGACGCCGGCTCCACAACACGCAGACGTAGTCGTACAGCCAGGCCAGCCGTGCGAGGCGGGTCGATTCCTCCGCGGTCGGTTCGCGAAGCAGGTAGGCCGTCAGCAGCGCCCGCGCCGAGGTCGCGTCCCAATCCTCGTTCGCGATCCAACCCGCCACGTCCCACAGCCCTTCGGACCCATGCGCGTACTCCCAGTCGAGCAGCAGCGGTGCCCCGTGCGCGCTCCCGCCATCGGGCACGATCAGGTTCAGCCGATGCACGTCGCCGTGACACAGCACCGTCGCCGCAGGCGGGCGCGTCGACAGGGCAGCGAGGCACCCCGCCGCCGGCGCCGCGAGTTCGGCCGCGCCGCGGCCATCGTCCTGCGAGTAATGGCGTATCCACGTCGCCGGCGACACGGTACGCGCCGGCCGCGGCAGCCGCAGGCCGTGCACGCCCCGGAGCAGCGTCGCCAACCGGTCGATGGCCTCCCCGCTCTTCGCCTCGGCCGCCGACCACACACGGCCCGCCACCCACCGCGCGACGAGCACGCCCGTTCGCGGCGCATAGTGCTCGAGGGCGGGGGCGAACCCGGCCGCCCCCGCGGCGCGCAGCACCCGCCGCTCCCAGCGACGGTCGATGCCGAGCCCCGGCGCGGCGGCGGGCACGCGCAGCGAAAACACCCGCCCGTCGCGCTCGACCCGGTAGCTGTCGTTGACCAAGCCGCCCGTCGCCCGAGTCACGCCGGCCGGACCGCTGCCCGGCACGCACCGCAGTGCCAGGTCGGCGACGTCAGCGGGCAACATGCGCGGGCGCCGTTTCGGCGCGCCACTCGCGCATGCCCACCACGATCAGCGCCAGATACACACAGAACAGCAGTGCGGTGAGGTACAGATGCCGCGTGACGTACAGACCCAGGCTCAACGAGTCGATGACCAGCCACCAATGCCAGTTCTCGTACACCTTGCGCGCCACGAGGAAGGTGGCGAACACGCTCGACCAGGTCACCAAAGAATCGACGAACGGCAGGGCCGCGGCGGTGAAGCGCCGCAGGAAGAAGCTGCTCACGCACGCCAGGGCGACGGCGCCCAGCAGCCCCCACCCGTGGCGCCGCAGCGGCCAGCGCACCACGCGCACGCCGTGCCCGGCCGCACCGGACCGCCACTGCCAATAGCCGTAGAGCGCCATCGCCGCGTAGAAACCGTTGAGCGCCGACTCCATGTACAGATGTGCGCCGAACAACACCCGCACGTACAGACAGGAGCTGACGAACGCTGCGAACCAGCAGCCCGCATGCTGACGGATGGCGAGCACGAGGTACGCCGCCGCGAGCAGGGCCGCGACGAATTCCACCCCGCTCGTCGACGCCCACGCGGCCGAGAACTGGGCGAGCAGCTCCGCCATCAACCGGATGCCCGCATCGTGTGTCCCAAGGTGGACACAAGTGTAGCGTGCGCTGCGCGGGCATGTAAAACTTCGCAAAGGTCACAGCGGGGTGAAGGGTGCGAATTTTTCAGGTCGACGCGTTCACCGCGGTCCGCTTCACCGGCAATCCGGCCACGGTGGTTCTCGACGCCGACGGCCAGAGCGATGCCGTGCTGCAGTCCATCGCCCGCGAGTTCGCGCATGCCGAGACCGCCTTCGTGCTGCGCGCCGGCGGCACCGACCACGACGTGCGCGTGCGCTTCTTCAACGCCCGCAAGGAGGCACCCTTCGTCGGGCACGCCACGCTCGCGGTGCATGCGGTGCTGCTCGCGCTCGGCCTGCGCGACACGAACCCCTGCCGGCAGACTTCAGGCACCGGCGTGCTCGCCGTGAGCACGGACGGCACACAGATCGCGTTCCGCCAGAGCGCACCGCAGCTCGACGCGCCGCTGCAGCTCAAGACCACGTTGCGCGTGGCCGAAGCCCTGCGGCTGCCGGCGACGCAGCTGCACGAATCCTTCCCCGCGCGTCTCGCCCGCAAGGGCAGCACCCGGCTGCTCGTACCCGTGCGCGACCCCCGCGCGCTCGACGCCCTCGCACCGAATTTCGACACGCTGATCGCGCTCGGCAGGGAACTGGGCGCCGAGGGGTTCTTCGCGTTCTCGCCCGGCGACGAGGGCGCGCGGTCGACCGAGTCACGCATGTTCTGTCCGGCCATCGGCATCACCGAAGACCCCGTGAGCGGCAATGCCCACGCCATGCTCGCCGCCTATCTGTGGGAGGCGGGCTGGTTCGCCGGGCACGACGCCGCGTTTACGGGAATGCAGGGCCGCCAGATGCACAGGCCCGGCGAGGTGCAGGTGCGGTTGGACGTGTCGCAGGGCACCTTCGACGGCGCCTTCATCGGCGGTCGCGCCGTCCTCGTCAGCGCCGGGACCCTCACCCCGTAGCAGCCCGCG
>CAZZYJ010000250.1:4121-5181 GCA_964658215.1 uncultured Steroidobacteraceae bacterium
CGTGCTGCCCGCCGACCAGAAGCCCTGGCTGCCGAACCCGCCCGGCGTGCCGCCGCGCCGAGTCCAGCCACTGCGCCTGCGCCCGGCGATAATGCGCCGGCGCGAGGCGGGCGGCATCCAACAACTCCTTGAGTTCACGGCGCGCATCATCCTGCTTGCCGCGCCGCTTCAAGACCAGCGCATAGCGCAGTCGCGCTTCCGCACCGGGAAATCCGGGCGCCACCGCCGCATACTCGCGTTCGGCGTCATCGAGAGCGCCCGCGGCTTCCAGTGCGCGCGCGTACAACAGCCGGCCGTCCGCCGATTTGAAGTCGGGATTGCGCGCGGTGAGCAGCGCCCACGACGCGCGCGCCTCGGCGTACCGACCCGCCGCGAACTGCGCCCGGGCCAATCCCAGCAGCAGCGCGGGATCGTGTTCGAAGACGCCCCGCAAGCCGCTCCGATACGTGTCGATGGCCTCCGAATACTGGCCGCGTTCGCGCAACTCCTCCCCGAGCCGCAGGCGCGCGTCGACGTTGCCCGAGACTTCCACCTCCGCGGCGGCGCGCTTGAGCTCGCGGTCCGGGTCCAGCATGCGCTGCACGCCGCGTTTCGCGCGGTGGCCGGCGGCGCCCCGGAACAGGCCCGGCAGCACTTCCACGGCCAGGTAGGCGAGCGGACCGGCGGCCGGCAGCAGCGCGATGGCCCAGATCCACAGCATGTTCCTGCCCGTCTTGATGACGTGCACGATGAGCGCCGCCTGCAGGGCCAGCGACAGGATGAAAAACAAGGACAAGGCTGATCTCCGTCACGCGCGGGCACACCGCGCCCCGTCCGCTATTGTACCGGGACTTCCTCGACGCGGACCTTTCGGGAGATGTCCCGGCAGAGGGTCCAGCCGAGATTCGTGAGCGAGTAGCCGATCACCTGGTCCGAGCGGAAATCCACCGACACCTCCAGCTCGCAGCCATGAAAACCCGCCGGCGCGCCGGGCGGCGACAAGGACGCGGCTTGCGCCCAGGCCGGGATCGACCTGACGCTGCGCCTCCAGCCGGGCTACGACCATAGCTATAGCTTCATC
>CAZZYJ010000251.1:0-5166 GCA_964658215.1 uncultured Steroidobacteraceae bacterium
CAAGATGGTGCCACTCGTCATCGACGATGCGTGCGTCACGCAGCAGCCGGCGCGGCATACACTCTCTCCTTGAACGGTTTCACGCCGAGCCTTCGCACGGTGTCGAGGAAACGCTCCTCGGGACGACGTTGTTCCACGTAAACCGCCAGGAGGCGGGCGATGGTCTCCGGCACCTGGGTCTTCGCGACCGACGGACCGATCACGGCGCCGAGCGAAGCGTCCGCGCCGGCGGCGCCGCCGATCGTGATCTGGTACCACTCCTCGCCCCCCTTGTCGACGCCGAGAATGCCGATGTGGCCGACGTGGTGGTGGCCGCAGGCGTTCATGCACCCGGACATCTTGACGTCGAGTTCGCCGAGATCGTAAACGTAGTCATAGTCGTCGAAACGCTCGTTGATGAGCTTCGCGACGTCGATGGAACCGGCGTTGGCGAGACTGCAGAAATCGAGCCCCGGACAGCAGATCATGTCCGTCAGGGTACCGATATTGGGCGTGGCCAGTCCGGCCGCGGCCAGTGCCTGCCACAGCGCATACGCCGCGCCCTGTTCGACATCCGCCAGCAGCAGGTTTTGCGTGTGCGTGACGCGCACTTCGCCGAAACTGTAGCGGTCGGCGAGCTCGGCGACGAGTTCCATCTGCGCGTCGGTGGCATCGCCGGGCGCGACGTCGGGCTTCTTGAGCGACACGTAGACGGCGCGATAGCCGGGAACCTTGTGCGCGACGGTGTTGTAGCGATACCAGGCGCGAAAGGCGGCCTCTCGGCCGGCGTCGGCTTCGAGGTCGACGAGCGTGCGGTAGGCCGGCGGTTGGAAGAAGCTGCGCATGCGTGCGACCTCGCCGTCGTCGATCTGCAGTGCGCCGTCCCGGATGAGCTCCCATTCACGTTCGACGCGACGCCTGAATTCCTCGATGCCGAGCGACTTCACCAGGATCTTGATGCGTGCCTTGGTCAGGTTGTCGCGTCTTCCCTCCAGGTTGTAGACCCGCACGATGGCTTCGAGATAGGAGAGCAGATGGCGGCGGGGCAGGAAATCGCGCACCACCTGACCGATGATGGGCGTGCGCCCGAGACCGCCGCCGGCGATGATTTCGAAACCGAGGTCACCCTGCGGGCCGCGTACGATGTGCACGCCGACATCGTGCACCAGCGAGGCGGCGCGATCCTGGGGGGCGCCGGTGACCGCGATCTTGAACTTGCGGGGCAGATACGTGAACTCCGGATGGAACGTCGACCATTGCCGGATCAATTCGCACCAGGGCCGCGGATCGTCGAGTTCGTCCGGCGTCACGCCGGCCAGGTGGTCGGAGGTGGTATTACGGATGCAATTGCCGCTGGTCTGGATGGCATGCATTTCCACCTGCGCCAGTTCGGCCAGCAGATCGGGTACCTCTTCGAGCTTCGGCCAGTTGTATTGGATGTTCTGGCGGGTCGTGAAATGTCCGTACCCCCGGTCGTAACGTCGCGCGATGGCGCCGAGCACACGCAGTTGAGCCGAGGACAACAGGCCGTACGGAATGGCCACGCGCAGCATGGGCGCATGGCGCTGCAGATAAAGGCCGTTGCGCAGGCGCAGGTGCTTGAACTCTTCCGCATCCAGTTCCCCGGCGAGAAAACGCCGGGTTTGATCGCGAAACTCCACCACCCGCTCATCGACCAGGGTCTTGTCGATCATGTCGTATCGATACATAGCCCGCTAGTTTAGCGCCCGCGGGGCCACGCGCCAATGTTCGTGGCTACCCGTCATCGCCGGCTGGCTCAGGTTATGCCGGTCGGCGTCGAAAATCGTTAGACTACGCCGCCAGCGAGGAGCGTTCATGCGGCGGTTTGCGGTGATTTTCGTCTTGGTTCTGGCCGGCTGCGCGAGCGAGAAGCTGGCGCTGACACCGCCGGCCGGGGTGGATTTCAGCGGTCAATGGCGGCTCAACGTGGCGGAGAGCGACGATCCCCAGCGCTTGATCCAGAACCAGATGGGCGGGCCGGGGAGCCTCGTGCCCGGCAACGACGGTCCGGGACGCGGTGGTCCGGGCGGACGCGACGGTCAGGGCGGTGATCGCGGTGGGGGCCCGGGCGGCGCAGGTCCGGGGGGGGCGGGGGGTCCGGGCGGCTTCGGCGCGGGCCTCGCGGGGGCGGCGGTCATGCCGGCCGTGGGTACGCTGAGTGCCGGTCTGCGGTGGCCCGGCAAGGATCTCGAGGTGAAACAACTCGCCGGCGTGGTCGCGTTCACCTCGGATGGACTTAACCGCGTCTATCAGCCCAGCAGCGCCGACCCGCCGTCGCGACGAAAACGGGCGGACGAGGAGACCCGGCCCCGGGACCGGAACATGCATTACTCGGAGCGCGGCGGTGGTCCGCCGGAGCCCTGCGGGTGGGATGGCAAAACCCTGGTGGTGCAAGCCGTGGACATGGATGAGGATCACCCGCCTGCCGAGCGACGCTACAGCGTGACGGGAGATGGTCAACGACTCATCGAAGTGGTCGCCTTCAGGGGCCGCTCGGCCGGCTACACCCTGTCGCGGGTATGGGACCGTGTCGTGGGGCAAGGCGCCCCGACCGCGGGTCCGGATTCCAAGGAGCGTGGCGTCCCCGCAACGACGACGTCCGATCCGCCCAAATAAAAAGCCGGGCAGAGCCCGGCTTGGAATTCCCCATGCCTTAATCGTAGCGCTTTATGCTTGCGCACTGACGATGATCGGTCCTTTTTACTTCCCTAAATCTTATTGCGTCTGAACAACACTCTATCCGCAGAGTGTCGGCATTGCCAGTGTTATTGCAAAGAAATGCAAAAATTTGTGTATCTTAAAAACTACATTTCACATAATGCGGGTCAGCCGCGGGAGGTTTGGGTGCCGCGCCGCCGCACGCGCCGCTCACGGCGCGCGTGAAAACTTCGCGTATTCTAGCGGCCGAGTTTTATTCCATTGGAGACTTCATGGCTAAGCACTCCAAGCCATCGACGACCCCGGCCACGGTGCGCACGCGCAGGGCGTATTTCGACTGCCGGTTCGGCCAGTTGCACCTGCGCACGGCATTCCCCACCACCGGTGGCTTCGACGAAGGCGTGCCGCTGTTGTGCCTGCATCCGAACGGGGCGTCCAGCCGCACGTTCGCCCGTTTTTTGCCGGAGATCGCCGAAGAACGCTCGGTGTACGCACCGGATTTCCCGGGTTGCGGCGAGTCGGACCCGGCGCCCTTGCTGTCGGTCACCGCGGCGGCACACGCCGTGGTGGATTTCGCGCGGGATCTGCGGCTGCGCCAGATCGACGTGCTGGGCTATGGCTTCGGCGCGGAAGTGGCCGTCGAACTGGCCAGGACGGAGCCCGCCCTGGTGCGCCGGCTGGTCTTGCTCGGCATACCGGCGCTCGACGCCGCGATGCCGGTGCAGCACGACGCGCTCGTGCTGCGCATATCCCTCGGCACCGAGGACGCCCCAGAGCACGCGGGCGCCCTGCCCAACGCGCGATTCCTCGACCTGCCCGACTATGCGGCCGACCTGTTCGATGCGGCGCCGAAGACGCTCGCGCGCCACCTCGGCGCCTACCTCGAGGCCTGATGCGCCTCAACAAATACATCAGCGCCACGGGTGCCTGTTCGCGGCGCATGGCGGATCAATGGATCGAGGCGGGACGGGTCACCTGCAACGGTGTCCGCGCGCAACTCGGCACGCAGGTCGACGACCGCGACGACATCCGCGTGGATGGCGTGGTCGTCGGCACGAGGAAGCAGGCGATCTACATCGCTCTCAACAAGCCCGTCGGCGTCACCTGCACGACGGAAACCCACGTCGAGGACAACATCGTGGACCTGATCGGGCATGCGGAGCGCATCTTTCCCATCGGCCGGCTGGACAAGGCATCCGAAGGGTTGATCCTGCTGACCAACGACGGCGACATCGTCAACGAGATACTGCGTGCCGAGAACAATCACGAAAAGGAATACGTGGTGACGGTGGACCCTCCCATCACCGATCTGTCGCTGAGCATGATGGCCGGCGGGGTCAAGATACGCGGCGAGTTGACCCAGCCGTGCCGGGTCGTGCGGGAGAACGACTGCACTTTCCGGCTGATTCTCACGCAGGGCTTGAACCGGCAGATACGGCGCATGTGCTCCGCGCTCGGTTACCGGGTACGGCGACTGCAACGCGTACGCATCATGGACATCCGTCTGGGCGAACTGGGTTGCGGGCTGTGGCGCGAGCTCTCGGCGCCGGAGCGGGCGGGTCTGCTGCCGCCGCCCTAGCGGCTCAGCTCGCGCGCAGCGTGGCGGGGTCGACCCCTTCGGACCAGCGCTGTGCGGCGTCCGCGCGCCAGGCGGGATCCCGCGCACGCGCCGCCAGCCACAGGAAAAAATCGGTGCCCTGCGACGTCCAGTACGAATGGCTCCAGAGCGGGTCGCCGCCGGCGGATTCGACGATGAAGTTGCGACGAAAACCGAAACTTGCCGTGCCGCGCAGGCATCTGATGCGGGGCGAGTGCGCGGACAACGTGTAGGGATCCAACCCGATCTGCAGATGCAGCTGGCCGCCCTGGCCGTACAAGCAGATGTTGGGCCGGGTCGCGCGGATCAACGCCACCCCGTGCACCAGCGGCGGTATGGCATCGCAGGCGCTCCAGGTACCTGTGGCGGCATGCCATTGCAGCGCCATGCGATGACGGCGGAAATCGTTGACGGTGATCGCGTGCTCGCTCGCCGGAGTCATGCGGGCAGCATGCCCCATCCGACGATCATTTCAAATCGCGATCTGGCAGCGCGGCGAACGCGTCGTGGACGACGCGCGCGGAAAGCAGCTGCGGCAGGAGCACGGGCTGACGCGAGCCTGCCGCGGCGTTGTACACCACGTACAGCGGTACGCCGGCGCGGCCGAAGGACGCCAGCGCCCGGGTGATGGCGGGATCCCGGTTCGTCCAATCGCCCTTCATCAGCACGACACCCTTGCGGCGGAAGATATCGACCACCGCAGCATCGGCGAAGGCGTTGCGTTCGTTCACCAGACAGGTGAGGCACCAGCTGGCCGTGAAATTGAGCAACACGGGACGGCCTTGCGCGTCGAGCGCGGCGATGCGGCCGGCGTCATAGGGTTCCCATGCGTCGGCGGACGCCGCGGAGGCGGCAGGGTCGGAGCCGCGCGGGGCGGATACACCCTGGGCGGATGCGTCGCCGCGAACGGT
>CAZZYJ010000252.1:0-5166 GCA_964658215.1 uncultured Steroidobacteraceae bacterium
CGATTGCCGATGACCAGGCTCGTCAGCAATGCGCCGAGCGAGCCGGCGAGCGGCCATTGGAAGCGCTCGATGTAGATCTTCTGCTGGCGGGAGGCGAGGTCGTGCTTGGCCATGGGGCCGAGGGCCTTGTCGTAGATGACGTCGAAGCCTTCGCCCTGGCGGCCCAACGGCGCATACAGTCCGCCGGTGGCCTGGGCGATGGCGGTCAGTGTCTTCTCGTCGAGGTGCGACTTCACGAACGCGCCGTTCTCGTCCTTGACGAAGCCGCCGCCGCGGTCGGCGGGCAGCGGGATGAGATCGCCGTTCGCGGTGCCGACGCCGATGGTGTAGATCTTCAAACCGTCGCGGGCGTGTGCCTCGCTCGCGGCGGCGAGCGCGTCGCCCTCGAGGTCTTCGCCGTCGGTGATGAGCACGAGCGTCTTGTCGCTGCCGGGACGACGCTGCAGGGCGGTGTCGGCTTCGCGGATGGCGCTCGCGATGTTGGTGCCGCCGCGCGGGATGCTCGCGGTGTCGACGACGTTGAGCGATTCATAGAACGCGCCGTAGTCGAGCGTGATCGGGCAGGCGAGGAACGCGGTGCCGGCGAAGACGACCAGGCCGATGGCGTCGCCGTCCAGGCGCTTGGCGAAATCGTCGATGGCGAATTTGGCCCGTGTCAGACGGTCGGGTTTCACGTCGGGCGTGTTCATGCTGCGCGAGGTGTCCACCGCGAACACGAGATCGTTGCCGCGGCGGTTGGTCTGCTCCCAGTGAAAGCCCCAGCGGGGCCCGGCGAGTGCGGCGAAGAGCAGCGCCACGCTCAGCAGGTACAGGCCGCGGCGCGCGCGCCGGCGGGCGACGGACAGCGACTCGGTGAGCGGCGCGCGCAGGTGCGGGGCGACGAAGAAGGCGAGCGCCGCGTACTGGCGCTTGTCGTAGCGGTACCAGAGCCACATCAGCCACAGGCACGCGACGGCGCCGCCCGCCAACCAGCCCGGTGCGGTGAACGTCACGGCAGTCTCCGGAAGCGGGTCTGCTGCAGCAGCGAGCCCAGGCCCAAGAACGCCAGCGCGGGATACAGCGCCCAGGTGTAGAGCTCCTCGTAGTGCTCGAACTTCTGCACGGTCTGCGCGGTGGTCTCGAGGCTGTTGATCTGCGCGTAGATTTTTTCCAGCGAGTCGGTGTCCGTGGCGCGGTAGAACGTGCCGCCGGTCTGCGCGGCGACCGCTTCGAGCGTCTTCTCGTCGACGTCCACCTTGGCCATGACGACGTGCATGTTGCCGGCGTCGTCGCGCACCGGCACGGGCGCGCTGCCGCGGGCGCCGACGCCGATGGTGTAGATCTTGACGCCGAACGCCTTGGCGGCCTCGGCGGCGGCCAGCGGCGAGATCTTGCCGGAGTTGTTGACGCCGTCGGTGAGCAGGATGAGCACCTTGGATTTGGCCGCCGTGGTGCGCAGCCGGTTGACGCCCGCCGCGATGGCCGAGCCGATGGCCGTGCCGTCGTCGCCGCCCATGCCGATGGTCACCCGCTCGAGGTTCTGCTGCAGCCAGTCGTGGTCGAGCGTGAGCGGGCTGACGAGATACGGCGCGGCCGCGAAGGCGATCAAGGCGATGCGGTCGTTCGGGCGCTGCTCGATGAAACGGGTCACCACGGACTTGACGATCTGGATCCGGTTCTGACGCCGGCCGTTCAGTTCGAAGTCGAGCGCCTGCATCGACCCCGAGACGTCGAGGCCGAGCACGATGTCGATGCCGTTGGCGGTGACCTCGACGCGGCTGTGGCCGCGCTGGGGACGGGCGAGGCCCACGATCATGCAGGCGGCGCCGAGCAGCGGCAGCAGCCACCAGACGATGCCGCCCACCCGGCTGCGCCCCGCGCTGCCGAGTTCCCGCACCAGGCCCACATCGGAGTAGCGAATGGCCGCCACGGGACCACGCCGCCCGCGCCACAGCATGACCACCGGCAGCAGCGCGAACAGCCAGAACCAGCCCGGTTGCAGGAAGGTGATCATGCGCTGCGCACCGCGGTGGAGGGGGAGGTGGCGGTGGCCGTGTCGGTGGCGGAGCCCTCGGCCGCGGCGGGGATCGTCTCGAGCACGAAGGCGCGCGCGCTCTGGTGCAGCGACTCCATGTTCTGCGTGGACATCGACAGGTCGGCGAATTTGGCAAGATCGCATTGGTGGAGGAATGCGTCGAGCAGGTCGCGGTGGCGCAGCAGGTCCGGATCGGCTTCGGGCGTGGCGAGCAGGGCGTGCAGGAACTCCTCCGTGGTGCGCCGGGACGCGGTGGCGCCGAAGCGTGCCTCGATGTACCGGCGCACGACGTCGGATACCGCGGCGGAGTAGTCGCGCAAGGTCGCGGGCTGCAGCAGCGGGCGGGCGTCCTCGAGGGCCTGCAACGCGTGCTCGTGCGGCAGCAACGGGACGACCGCGCGGGCGCGGCGGCGGTAGCGCCGGATCGCGTAGGCGGCGAGCGCGAGGAGCACCAGCGCGGCGAACACGGCGGGCCACACCCAGGCCGGCAGCACGGCGCGCGGGCCGCGAATGTCGCGGATGTCCTCGGTGGGCGCCACCTGCGTCATGGGGATGCCGGGCGCCGGGGCTGGACCCGGGGCCGCGGCGCCGGGAGGGACGTTGTCGCTCATCGGCGTCGGCGCTCGCGGGTCTTGAAGAAGCGCTGCAACGCGGGCAGGTAGGGCTGGTCGGTCTGCAGCTGCAGCGTGTCGACGCCCTCGGCGCGAAAGTCGCTGACCAGTCGCTGTGCCTGCTCCAGCGCGTGGGCGGCGAAGCGGCGGCGGACGGCGGGCTTGGCGGTGTCGAGTTCGATGATCTCGCCGGTCTCGGCGTCCTCGAGGGCGACGATGCCGACATTGGGCAGTTCGCGCTCGCGCGGGTCGGCGACCTGCACCGCGATGAGGTCGTGGCGTTGGTTGACCTGACGCATGGCGCGGCGCAGGGCGCTGCGGGCGGTGAGCGCATCACCCGGTGACTGGAAATCCGAGATGAGGAAAACGACGGCGCGCCGGTGCAGCACCTGGCTCAAGGCCTCGAGGGCTTGGACGGCGTCGGTGCCGGTGCCCAGGGGCGTGTGATACAGGATGTCGCGCACCACGCGCAGCACGTGGCGGCGGCCCTTTTTTGGTGGAAGATAACGTTCGATGCGATCAGAGAAGAGCACCAGACCGACCTTGTCGCTGTTGCGAATCGCGGAAAAGGCGATGACGCTCGCGAGCTCGGCGGCAAGATCACGCTTGCTCAAGGTGGCGGAGCCGAAGTTGCCGGAGGCGCTGATGTCGACCAGCAGGATGAGGGTGAGCTCGCGTTCCTCGGTGAATTTCTTGACGAAGGGTTTGCCGGCGCGGGCGGTGACGTTCCAGTCGATGGTGCGCACCTCGTCACCGGCGCTGTATTCGCGCACCTCGTCGAAGTCCATGCCGCGGCCCTTGAACACTGAGTGGTACGAACCGGACAGGCTGTCGTTGACGAGCCGGCGCGTGCGGATCTCGAGCCGGCGCATGTCGCTCATGATGACCCGCGTGGGCTGGGTGGCGTCGTCCGGCATGGCGTCAGGGGACCGGCAGGGCGTCGAGTATCCGGCGCACGACGTCCTCGGCGGTGACGTTTTCGGCCTCGGCCTCGTAGGTGACGGCGACGCGGTGGCGCAGCACGTCGAGCGCGATGGTCTTGACGTCCTGCGGGGTGACGTAGTGGCGGCCGTTCAGGAAGGCCATGGCGCGTGCGGCGAGCGTGAGGTTGATGGTGGCGCGCGGCGAGGCGCCGGTCTGGATGAGGTGGTCGAGCTTGAGCACGGCGGCCTGGGCGGGGCGGGTGGCCAGCACCAGATCGACGATGTAGTCGCGGATCTTGGCGTCGACGTACAGGGAGTTGACGACGTGGCGGGCGTTCAAGATGTGTTCCGGGGTGACCACGGCCTTCGGCGCGGGCATGCGCTCGGTGGTGGCCATGGCGTCCAGGATGGCGCGCTCTTCGCTGCGGTTCGGGTAATCGACGATGACCTTCATCATGAAGCGGTCGATCTGCGCCTCGGGCAGGGGATAGGTGCCTTCCTGTTCCAGGGGATTCTGGGTGGCGAGCACCATGAAGGGATCGGGCAGCGGGTAGGTTTCATCGCCGATGGTGACCTGGTGCTCCTGCATGGCTTCGAGCAGCGCGCTCTGCACCTTGGCCGGAGCGCGGTTGATCTCGTCGGCGAGTATCAGGTTGCTGAAGATGGGGCCGTGCTTGGTGCGGAACACGCCTTCCTGCGGACTGTAGATCATGGTGCCGACGATGTCCGCGGGCAGCATGTCCGGTGTGAACTGCAACCGTTTGAAGCGGGCGGCGACGCAGCTCGCGAGGGTCTTCAAGGCCAGGGTCTTGGCGAGACCGGGCACGCCCTCGAGCAGCACGTGGCCGTTGGTCAGCAGCGCGATCAGCAGCCGGTCGAGGAGGTGTTTCTGGCCGACGATGACCCGCGCCATTTCCTGTTGCAGGGGCTCGATCCAGGTCGAGTTCGCGCGCACGGCGTCGCGCGCGGCGAGCACGGCGGGGTCGAACTCGCCGGAGGCCGGCGCGGGTTGTTGACTCATTAGTCTGGGGTCCTTTGATGATGGTCTGGAAGGGTTGTCGGTTGCTGTTTGTCGCAGTTGGAGCATGAACCGCGAGCGGAGGTTCCGCTGGTGTTGCGTTATCCTACGGCCTAAGGTGCTGGTAGAGAAATCCCTGCAGTCGATTTAAACTGTTAAGTCGCACGCGGGATACCCAGGGTGAAATCAGCAAAGTGGTGCCGGCGATAAGCAGCATCGAAGCGGTCCCGCCGTTGCTCGAACTGCTGTGCGAGACGACGGGCATGCGCTTCGGTCTCGAGGCGGGCGGCAGATCGACGTCGACACGTCGTGCTGCCGCGAGGTGCGGCAGGATGGCACACCCATCGCCCTGGATCAGCGAGCACCGATCCGCGCTACCGTGAACATCGATGTCCGCAGCTGTACGGCGTCGAGAGCTACCTGGCGGTGCCCATCGTGCTCGGCAACGACGACTACTTCGGCACTCGGTGCGCGCTCGATTCGCGGCCGTTGCCGGTGGCGAATCCGCAGATCCTCTTTCTGTTCGCGCGCTGCGCGGCCCCGATCGCGGCCCGGCTGGACGCGCAGCCGGGGTGGGGGTCGGTGGCCGCTCGGGAGCCC
>CAZZYJ010000253.1:0-3218 GCA_964658215.1 uncultured Steroidobacteraceae bacterium
TGGGTTGCAGATGCTGGTCGCAACGCACACCCGGCGTCGCGCAGGCCGTCGACAACAAACACGAACACAACAACACGCGCATGATCCCTCCTCGAGCGCCGTCAGCGGCGATTGCGTCTCCAATCCCGTCCGTACGCCGCCGCCTGGCGTGCCGCTCGCGCGGTGCCGCGGGCCGCGGCGCCGGCCATCTGTCCTGCGTACGAGGCGCCGTGGAACGCGGCCATGGCGGCCTTCGCGCCGCCCACCTGCAAACCCCGCTGCAGCGTGCGGCTCACCAGTCCGTACGAACTCAACGCCACCCCGCCGGCGAGGCCCGCCGCGATGGGCATCACCTGGCGCAACACGAGAAAGACGAGCGTTGCGACCAGCATCATGTGCAGTGCATCCACCGTCACGATGGCGCTGCCGCGGTCCGCCGTCTGCGCGGCATAGGACTGCACGATCTGCAGCAGCAGGGCCGCGATCATCACGGTCAGCACGGTGATCAAGCCGTAATTGGCGAGCTGCGCGAGCCAGGCCGCGAAGAAACGTTTGCTGGATTCGAACAACAGCGAGACGATGAACAAGGGCCCGAGCGCGAGCAGCACGGCGAGCGCGATGCTCGACAGGGCCAGCAGGAACATGGCGTAGACGCACAGCACACCCATCAGGCACCAGACCATCGCCCCGGCGATGTAGAAGCCGAAGTCGCCGCTCATGACGCCGCCCTTGTCCCACAGGTTGCCGGCCACCAGGCCGCCGCGATCCCAGATGGCGTCGATGGTCGCGACGGGGTCGTGCGTGCCGATGACGGCCGCCGCGAGCTGTGCGGGCGCGTCATAGAACGTGTCGACGATGAGCGCGTTGTAGAGCCACAGCCGCAACGAGACCCCCAGCACGAGCGCGAGCACGGCGATGCGCTTCAATCCCGTGAGCACCGGCTCCTCGATCCTGCCGGTCAGGTGCAGGTAGCCCCAGGCCATCACGTAGGTCACCGCCAGCGCGACCACGGCGGGTTCGAGGGCCGCGGCCAGGCGTGCCGTGTTGTCGCCGATGTAGGCGACGAGCTGGCCGTCGAGCCATTGCCGGAAGGTGGCGAAGAATTCCATGGCGGTCGCGTCCTCAGGGCGTCGGTTGGAAACGGGTTTCGAAGCGGCCGTGGGCAGCGACGACCTGTTCGCGCTGCCGTTGCCGGTCGACCGCGCCCTGCGCCTGCGTGGCCTGATAAAGCACCTGCAGTTTCGTCTGCTCGTTCTGCAGCAGGGCGACCTCCGCGCAGATCCGCGCCTGCAGCTCGAGGATGGCCTTCTGATCGGAGGCGGCGGAGATGGCATCGACCAGGTTCTGCAGGGACGCGAACCGCGCGCTTGCGTTGGCCAGCGCCTCCTGCGCCACCGATTGCTGCAGGGCATTGGTCTGGCGGGCGGCGACCACCTGGCCGCGGTCGGCGGCGGACAGCGTGGCGAGCCGGTCGGCCGACAGCACGGCGTTGCTCGCGAGCGCGCTGCGCACGTCGGCGGCCAGTTGCGTATACCCAGAACCGTTGCCCGACAGGGCCGCGCTCAGCTGGGTGGCGTCGGCCGGCAGATAATTGCGCACGACGCCGTTCAGCAGCAACGCCATGCCCCGGCTGCCGGTCATCGACGCAAGCGTGGTGCGGGCCTGCAGCAGCTGGTCGCGCGCGGTCTGGATCTGCTGCTCCATGTCCTGCACCTGCTTGACGAGCTGCACGAGCGCGGGCGAGTCGATGACCGCCCATTGCGCCCGCGCACCGGGGCTCGCGGCGAGCGCCGCCAGGAACACGAGACCGGCGCCGGTATGCGTCATGTGCTCGACTCCGGATGAGCGCCGTGCGCCGCCAGGAACGGCGGCAGCCAGTTCTGTGGGTGCGGCCCGACGTCCGCCATGAGTTCACGCAGTGCGTCGATCGCCGTGGCGCGTCCCGACATCACGGCGAGTTCGGCATCGAAGCCCTTCAAGTCCAGCTGGCACACCACGCTGTGCTGCGCCTGCTTGACCAGAAACATCCGCGAACCCGGCGCCAGCTCGTCCTTCACCAGCCGGAACTCGCGCTCGGTCAGGCCGAAGCCTTCGGTGTACTCGCGCCGGTCCGCGTCGGCGTTCGGGAAGAACACCTTGGTCGGCGTCTGCTCCACCAGGGTGCGGCTGATCGGGCTGTCGAGGACGTCGCTCGCGCTCTGCGTCGCCAGGCACATGACGCCGTTGAGCTTGCGCCAGGTCTTCGGTCCGTCCTTGGCGAAATTCTCGAAGGCGGGATCGGCCAGCAGACGCCAGAACTCGTCCATCCAGCACACCAGGCGGCGGCCGTCGAGAAGCTGTCGCACCAGATGAAATAAATAAAGCGTGACCGGCGGCCGCACCAGCGCGAGGTCCAGGAACTCGGTGACGTCGAATCCCATGAGCGACTGGCCGCCGAGCCGGCAGGCCAAGGTGTCGAGCGGATTGTCGAACACCCAGGCGTAGTCGCCGCCGCACCCCTCGCACCAGCGCGCCAGCCGCGCATGGCAGCCTTCCGGGTCGGTGGGGTCCAGGAACTCGATGAGGCGCGACAGGCGGCGTTGCGGCACCTCGAGCGCCAGCGTGCCGTGCAGGGCCTGGTCGAGATCGGCCTGCGCGCGCGGCGCGACGCCGGCCACGGCGGCGCGCTCGGGAATGCACAGGACGCGCAGCCAACCTTTCAGGAATTCGAGATTCGACGGCGTGAGCGGCAGCTGCAGCGGATTGAAGCCGGTCGGCAGGCCGTTGCGCAGCGGCAGGTAGACGCCGCCGAGGGCGCACACCAGGATGTCGAGCCCGCGGTCCTTGTCGAAGATCACCTGGGTCGCCCCCTGCCGCGTCAGCAGGGTGATCAGGAACGCGATGAACACCGTTTTCCCCGAACCCGTGGGTCCGCAGATCAGGGTGTGTCCGGTGTCCTTGCGGCTGCCGCCGTCCGCATCGGACGGATCGCTCGCATGCAACGAAAAATAGTAGGGGGAACGCGCCGACGTGACCAGCAGCGCGAGCGCATCGCCCCAATGATTGCCCCGCGCCCGCCCCAGCGGATGGTTGTGGAAGGGGGCCATCGCGGCGAGGTTGCGCGAGGTGATGGGCGCCTTGCGGGGCCGCAGCGCGAAATGACCGGGCAGCTGCGCCCAGAACGCCGCCTCGAGCGCGAGATCCTCGCGCGCCACCAGCATGCCGGTGTCCGCGAGCAGGCTGCGCGCCAGCGCGATCTG
>CAZZYJ010000253.1:3318-5145 GCA_964658215.1 uncultured Steroidobacteraceae bacterium
GAAGGACTGGGTCAGCACGAACGTCAACGGCGCCGACAACAGCCGGTCGTACATGCCCACCACGGTCGGGGTGGGATATTCGCGGATGCCGAGCATGGCGCCCACGCGCGTGGCGGACGGAGCGCGGTATTCGATGGACTCGGTGCCGAAGAACAGCCGTCCACCCGCCAGCATGCGGTTGAGCGCGAGCCGCCGCAGCGGCATGCGCTGCCACTCGCCGTTGACGAGCAGGCCGAGATACTCGAGCAGCGACGAGCACCACACCGCGCCATGCCGGTAACAGCCCAGCAGTTCCGGATCGTAGCGGTCGAGCGAGGCCGCCAGGGTCAGCGAGAGCTTCTCGCACGCGTCGAGCGCGTCGGCGAGATCCTCGCGCGAGCCGACACGGCGCGAAGTGCGCAGGGCGCGGGCCGCAAGCCCGCTCGTCACACCGGCGGCGGGCCGGTAGACAACGCTCAAGTACAGCTCGTTCTGCATCAACGTCTCGCCGCAGCAGCGCTCGCGGTAGCGGTGGTGCAGGTGATCGGCGAACAGGCCCGCGGGCGGCGAACGGACCGGCGCCGCGGGCAGCGCGTCCAGGCTCGCGCGGCGCCGGATCACGTGCGTCCACAACGCCACGTTGGGGCTCGCGATGTTGCGCCAGAGGATGTTGAGCCGCTCGTGCCAGGCGTTCAGTTCCCGGTCGTCGTTGCTCTCGAAGCTCGCGCCGCCGAGGCGAAACCCCTGCACGAAATCGCCGGCTTCCGTCGTGACGACGTGGGGCGCGACGTGCGCCCGGTAGGGGATGCGCTGCGCCGTGGTCAGCTCGCGATGGACGGCCCGTGCCCGTTGCGCGGCGCGCATCTAGCAATCCTCCGCACGGCGCCGTCCGCCGCGTCCCGGCAGTTCGAGTCTGAGCGGCGAGTAGCTGCTCGACCTCCACAGTCTGAAGTTGGCCATTGCCGCCGGCAGCCGCGTGCGCGCGAAGATCAGCACGAGATCGAAGTAGCGGGCATCGCGTGCGCACAACAACGCACACACGCCGTGGATGGGCGCGGCCATGAGCAGTATCAAGAGGTTCTTGGTCAGCAGGAACCCCTCCATGGTGAACACCATGTTGAACAGCAGCGCCGAGTACGTGACGCCCCAGCGCATCGGCGGCCGGGTGGCGCCGACGAACAGGGGATCCGCGGTGAGTCCGTCGGCAACGTCGTGTTTCACGCTAGACCCCGAACATGCCGCGGATCCAGGTCACGATCTGCGGTGCGCCGAAGGCGATCGCGATGCCCAGGACCGCGCCGATGCACCACCCCCAGGACATGCGGTTCGCCATGGCCATGCCGCCCAGCACCATGACCAGGATGATGGCCACGGGCGTGAGCCACGCGAGGATGTTGGTCTGCAGGGAGGTCGCCCCCGTCATGAACGGCGAGGCCTGTGCGAAGGCAAGCTCCGGCGCGCAGACGGCGCAGGCGACAAGCAGTGATATCAGGGCGAGATGCGGGCCGGCCCTGCGCGGCGTACGGGGGTGATGCATGACGGAATTCCTTTTCCGAAAGTCGTGAGGGGGATGCGGTGCGGGGTCAGGCCTCGGTCTCCAGGGAACCGAGTTCGCGCTCGTCGCGCAGCGCCGCGAGTTCCTCGCGCTTCGCCCTGCCGGGCGCGCCGAAACGGAAATTCTGCACGACGAAGGAGTGGTCGTACTGCCTGGCACCGTCCTTGTCGGTCCAGTTGTTGCTGCGGATCTGCGCCTGCAAGATGAGTTGATCGCCCTTGCGGGCATTCTTGGCGATGGCCTCGCCCATGCTCTCGAACGCGACGAACCAGATGCTGGTCACGAGCTCGCGG
>CAZZYJ010000254.1:0-5144 GCA_964658215.1 uncultured Steroidobacteraceae bacterium
CTGGCGCTCCGCCGGCTCCACCCCACCCATGAAACGCTTGTTTCCCTGCTTCCTGCTGGCTCCGGTCGCCGCGGGCGCAGGTACAGGGTACGACCTCACGGTGCGTCCGCTCGATCAGTCGACGCTCGCCGCCGTGGCCGCTCCCATGGTGACCGACGATCTCGGACGACCCGTTCAGTCGGTGACCCCCTACTTCGTCGCCGACGGCAAGGTCCGCATCGGCGCACCGACGGCGAAAACGGTCTATCTGTTCAAGGACACCCTGCTGTACAAGATCGACGCACCCGCCCGGTCCGTGGACGTACTGAAGCACGCCACCCTGAGCGAGGTGGCGCAGCACTATGCCGACATCCTCAAGCAGCTGCAGAGCGCGGCGGCCTCTGCGCCGCCCGATCAGCGCGCCGAAGCCGAGCGCAAGGTGGCCGACATGAAACTGGCCAGCGAGCGCATGCGTCCGCCCACCCCGGCCTACACGGTGACGGTACGCACCGACACCGTGGACGGACACGACTGCCGCATCTGGGAGGAGCGCGAGAACGACGTCAAGCGCCTGGAAGTCTGCGTGGCGCCGACGGCGAGCATACCGGGGGGCGCCGAGCTCCTGGCCGGCATGAAAACGCTGGGCCAGTTCAGGCAGGGCGCCAATTTCGCACTCGGCGTCGAGTTCGGCCTGGGCGCCTGGTGGCCCGACATCGCCCGTCTGAGCGGCGTCCCGCTCGCCGTGCGCGAGTACAAGTACGACATCGCCATCTCACAAACCACGCTCACGGGCATTCATGACGGCGTCCCTACCGGCACCCTGCTCGACACGCCCGCGGGCTACAAGGTGCAGGACGCGCCCGCCTACATGCAGTGGAACGTGCGCTGAGTAGGAGCCTGGGGTGCTCTACTCACCACAGCACATCCTCGTCAATCAGCGTTGAAAACGGCTTATCAGCGCTTGTCCTCCAAGGCATTTTTTTCACGCCAAATTTCCTGAACGAACGGGTCCGTCACCCCATACATACCATGCCCTCTGCGCATGATGAGGTTGGCTGCCAGGAGATCGTTCACTACCGGCTGTATCTCTTCAACGCGCACCTCTCTGCCGACCGCCTTTGTGTAGTCGGCTGCAGCCTCGGCAGAGAACACCCCGCGCGCATCGCCGTCCGTATCAGCGATACGTTCGAAGATCGCCGTAGCCAAGCCGCCAAGCTGCTCCACTTTCATCAACTCGATATCCGCCGCGGTTGACCGAAGCGTCGCTGCGATCACCGGCAGGTGCTCGTCGGGGTTGCCACCCGGCGGCAGGTGGCGACCCAATTGTCGAAGCGCCTTGAGCATCTCCTCGGGTCGGTTACCCAAAGTCCCGAATGCTTGGTTCGCCACCGTAAGGGACGGCAGTTGCGCGGCACCTTCCTGCGCAAGTCTCTTCAGCAGATGTTCGACGTAGTCTTCGCTCAGCACTGGGTATGGAACCGAAGTAGCGCCTGCGAACGCCTGGTTTCTCCGAGCGGTCAGCTCACTCACCAGGGCGCGATGAGAACCTGTCCCGATGAATATGAAATGCCCCCGCGTGCCCGGACGCGGGTTGATCGCGTCGCGTGCCGACTTGAGCGCAAGCAGCATCTGGTTCCCATCGTCCGAAGTAATGGCGTGCTGCACTTCGTCGACGATCAACACGACGTTCGTCTTCGCTTGGTCCACGACCTCGGTCAGGGCTTGCGCGAGCGTGGGGCCGCCTTCCGTCCCGAGGCGGTCGAGCTCGAAAGCGAATTTGAATCCCGCTGCACCTAAGTCCGCGCTGGTGACCTGTTTTAGCTTTTGCAGGACGCTCGATGCCGGCGTCCGCAGCTCGGCAAGTGTCTTCTTTACAGCGGCAAGCACCAGCACTGCCGGACTCGTCCGGGTATCGCTCCACAAGTCCACGTAAATGACGAGCGCTCCAGCGTCTTCCAGCGCAGGGATCAGGTCGTTGATGAGAAACGTGGTCTTTCCTGTCCGGCGCAGGCCGGATAGGAATAATCCGGACCGGAGACCTTCATCGAGGACCCCAGGATTGAGAAGCTGCTTGGCAATCTGGGCAGCCAGGGCGGGGCGGCGGTAGATACGGCTCACGGGATATCCTGATTTATTTGAGAGCAATAATTATAACTCTCTAATAAAAAAATCTAAAATTCGGATTGACTGCCGAATTCGGGCGCCATCACTCCAGCCAGCCCCATAAAAAAACCCCGCAGATCCTTGCGGACCGACGGGGTTTTCGACACCACGGATGCCGGGGGCCGTCCCCCGGCGTGAGGACTACATGTCCATACCGCCCATGCCACCCATGCCACCGCCGCCGCCGCCGCCATGCGCGTGCTCTTCTTCCTTCGGCGATTCCGCGATCATGACTTCCGTCGTGAGCAGCAATCCCGAGACCGAAGCGGCGTTCTGCAGAGCCAGACGCGTGACCTTGGTGGGATCCAGGATGCCCAGTTCGATCATGTCGCCGTACTCGCCCGTCGCGGCGTTGTAGCCGAACGTGCCCTTGCCTTCACGAACGCGGTTCAGAACCACCGCGGCATCTTCGCCGGCATTGGCGACGATCTGACGCAGCGGCTCTTCGATCGAGCGTGCCAGGATCTTGATGCCCGTGGTCTGATCTTCGTTCGCGCCGACCAGCTTCTCGATGGCCTTCAACGCACGCACCAGGGCGACGCCGCCGCCCGGCACCACGCCTTCTTCCACGGCTGCACGGGTTGCATGCAGCGCGTCTTCGACGCGGGCCTTCTTTTCCTTCATTTCGATCTCGGTCGCGGCACCGACTTTGATCACGGCAACGCCGCCGGAGAGCTTGGCAACGCGCTCCTGCAGTTTTTCCTTGTCGTAGTCGGAGGTCGCTTCCTCGATCTGCTGACGAATGCTGTCGACGCGGCCCTTGATGTCCGCCGCCTTGCCGGCACCGTCGATGATGGTGGTGTTTTCCTTCTCCACCAGGATCTTCTTCGCTTCGCCCAGATCGTTCAACGTCGCCTTCTCGAGCGACAGGCCCACTTCATCGGAGATCACCGTACCGCCGGTGAGCACCGCGATGTCCTGCAGCATCGCCTTGCGACGATCGCCGAAGCCCGGCGCCTTGACGGCGGCGACCTTGACGATGCCGCGAATCGTGTTGACGACGAGGGTGGCGAGCGCTTCGCCTTCCACGTCCTCGGCGACGATCAGCAGCTGACGGCCGCCCTTCGCGATGGCTTCCAGCAGCGGCAGCAGCTCACGAATGTTGGAGATCTTCTTGTCCACCAACAGGATCAACGGCTTCTCGAGCTCGGCGCTCTGGCTCTGCTGATTGTTGATGAAATACGGCGACAGATAGCCGCGGTCGAACTGCATGCCTTCGACCACTTCGAGCTCGTTCTGCAGTCCCGAACCCTCTTCGACCGTGATCACGCCTTCCTTGCCGACCTTCGCCATCGCGTCGGCAATGGTCTTGCCGATGCTCTCGTCGGAGTTCGCGGAAATCGTGCCGACCTGCGCGATCGCCTTCGGATCCTTGCAGGGCTTGGAGAGCTTCTTGAGCTCTTCCGTCGCCGCCGTCACGGCAAGATCGATGCCGCGCTTCAAGTCCATCGGGTTCGCACCGGCGGCGACCGACTTCAGGCCCTCGCGGATGATGGCCTGCGCCAGCACGGTGGCGGTGGTGGTGCCGTCGCCGGCTTCGTCGGAGGTGTTGGAAGCGACTTCCTTCACCATCTGCGCGCCCATGTTCTCGAACTTGTCCTTCAGTTCGATTTCCTTCGCGACCGACACGCCGTCCTTGGTGACGGTGGGGGCGCCGAAGCTCTTGTCGAGCACCGCATTGCGGCCCTTCGGACCGAGCGTCACCTTGACGGCGTTGGCCAGAATATTCACACCCTTGAACATGCGTTGCCGGGCGTCGTCGCTGAAGCGTACGTCTTTCGCTGCCATTTGCTGATACCTCTAAATTGAATTGATTTTCGAAGCGAATCCGTCGAATCGCCTGCTTAGCTCTCGACGACGGCCATGATGTCCTCTTCGCGCATCACAACCAGTTCCTCGCCATCCATCTTGACTTCGGTGCCGCTGTATTTGCCGAAGAGAATTTTGTCGCCGACCTTGAGGTCGAGCGGGCGGATTTCGCCACTCTCCAAAATCTTGCCCTTGCCCACGGCAACGACCTTGCCGAAGATGGGCTTCTCAGTTGCAGTATCCGGGATCACGATTCCACCCGGTGATCGACGCTCTTCTTCTTCTCGTTTCACGATCACGCGGTCATGAAGGGGACGAATCTTCATAAGACAAGACTCCTAGTGCTTTGAGTTGGGTTGACAATGAACAGAGGGCTGTTAGCACTCTCTGTTCGTGGCTGCTAATGATAACGACGAATTCGACCATTTCAAGGGTGGCGGGGTAATTTTTACCCGTTTGCGGCCGGTGCAACGGTCCGGGCGTCCTCTACCGCCGTCCCGCCGCCGCGAATGTTATAGAGTGCCGGCATGAAGCTACCGGCCCGCGCGTTCCCCGGATTATGTGTGTTGTGCTTGCTGGTTCTGAGCGACGGCGCGCTGGCCAAACCCTGGTGGATGCGCGGCACGGCCTCGAACGAGGGCGACTTTCTGCCGCCCGACGAGGCTTTTCGGCCCTCCGTGCAGGTGGACGGTGGCGTACTGCGGGTACGCTGGGCCATCGCCGACGGTTATTACCTGTACCGGCATAAATTCGCCATCGCGGCGGAAAGTCCGGATCTCGTGGTTTCCGCGCCGAGATTCCCCGCCGGCACCACCAAGACCGACCCGTACTCGGGAACCCAGGAAGTGTACTACCACGGGGTGGAGGCCACGGTGGCCTACAGCCGCTTCGACGGCGGCGCGCATCCGCTGCAGATCAAGGTGAGCTATCAGGGCTGCGCCGATGCGGGGCTGTGCTATTTGCCGATGACGCACGTGATTTCCCCGGGACAGCCGGCGGCCCCCGCCGCCAACCCCTCCACCCGCTGGGAGGGCTGGGCCATCGGCGGCGGCGCGGTCGCGTTCCTGCTTGCCGGTTTGTGGCTGCGCAAGGGGCGCACCCTCCCCACCCCGGCGTCATGAACGGCGGCGGCTGGCGTCTCGTCGCCTCGGCGGCCGTCGCAGGCGCGGCGAAGTCGCTGACGGCGTACTTCC
>CAZZYJ010000255.1:0-5142 GCA_964658215.1 uncultured Steroidobacteraceae bacterium
GCCCGCCTTGCGTCCCACCCACTCGACCCCGTTGACGAAATACTCGCAGGCCCAGTACACCACCGCGGCGGACCCGAGCAGCGTGGCGAAGGCGATGAAGACCGGTAAATCCATCCGCGCTGATCCCCATGACGACGCGCGATCATAGCGGAGCGTGCGGCTGCACGCAGGCGAGGGCGTATGCTGCGACGCAACATGCACTGTCGCAGGACAGGTTCATAATGCTGTTCGAGCCCGTGGTGCGAGATCGCCGGGGACGGGCTCGAACACATAACAGGAGAACGCCATGAGTGCCCAAGTACGTCCTGCTGAGATTTCGTCCGTCACCGATCCCATGCGCGAAAGCGCCTCGTTCGCCGCGCACCTGCGCACCCTCGAACGCACGCTGCCGCTGCGCGCGCGCTACGACAATTTCATCGGCGGCAGGTGGGTGGCGCCCGCGCAGGGCGGCTACTTCGACAATGTCTCGCCGACCACCGGCCAGGTGATCTGTCAGGTGGCGCGTTCGCAGGCCGACGACGTCACGCGGGCGGTGGACGCGGCGCAGGCGGCCGCCGGGAACTGGGGCAGAACGGCAGTCGCCGCGCGCGCCGCCGTGCTCAACAAGATCGCGGATCGCATGGAGCAATACCTGCCGTTCCTCGCCGCCGTCGAAACCTACGACAACGGCAAACCCATCCGCGAAACGAACCTGGCCGACCTGCCCCTCGCGGTGGACCATTTTCGCTATTTCGCGGGCTGCGTGCGCGCCCAGGAAGGTTCGCTCGGCGAACTCGACGACGATACCGTCGCCTACCACTATCACGAGCCGCTCGGCGTGGTGGGTCAGATCATTCCCTGGAATTTTCCCATTTTGATGGCGGCGTGGAAACTCGCGCCCGCGCTCGCCGCCGGCAACGCGGTGGTGATCAAGCCGGCGGAGCAGACGCCCATGTCCTTGCTGGTGTTCGCCGAACTGGTGCAGGATCTGCTGCCGCCGGGCGTGCTCAACATCGTGAACGGCTTCGGGCTCGAGGCCGGCAAACCGCTCGCCACCCACCCCGGCATCAACAAGATCGCCTTCACCGGCGAGACCACCACCGGCCGGCTCATCATGCAATACGCGTCGGAGAACATCATTCCCGTCACCCTGGAGCTGGGCGGCAAGTCGCCGAACATCTTCTTCGCGGACGTGATGCGCGAGGACGACGATTTCGTCGATAAGGCCTTGGAAGGCTTCGCCATGTTCGCGCTCAACCAGGGCGAGGTGTGCACCTGTCCGTCGCGCGCGCTGGTGCAGCGGTCGATCTATGACCGGTTCATGGAGCGCGCCGTGAAGCGCGTCCAGGGGATACGCCAGGGCGACCCGTTCGAGATGAGCACTCAGATCGGCGCGCAGGCCTCCAACGATCAGTTCGAAAAGATCCTCGCCTATTTCGACATCGGCCGCCAGGAGGGGGCGAAGGTGCTGGCCGGTGGCGCGGCCAATGCCCTGCCCGGCGAACTCGCCGGCGGCTACTACGTCAAGCCGACCATCTTCGAGGGCCACAACAAGATGCGGGTGTTCCAGGAGGAGATCTTCGGGCCCGTGGTGTCGGTGACCGTCTTCGACACGCCCGAGGAGGCGCTCGAGCTCGCCAACGACACCTTGTACGGCCTGGGTTCCGGGGTCTGGACGCGCGACGTCAACCTCGCATACCGGTTCGGCCGCGGCATCAAGGCCGGCCGGGTGTGGACGAATTGTTATCACGCCTATCCCGCGCATGCCGCCTTCGGCGGCTACAAGAAATCCGGCATCGGCCGCGAGACGCACAAGATGATGCTGGACCATTACCAGCAGACCAAGAACGTGCTGGTGAGCTACAGCACCAAGGCGCTGGGGTTCTTTTGAGCACCGGCCCGGACCCCGCCTTCGCGGACGGCGCCCTTGCGGGCGTCGCGTCCACTCGCGGTGCCTTCGCGAGCGACGCCGACCGTGTCGGCGTCTCGCCCGCGGCGCGCATGCTGATCGAACGGCTGCGCGCCGCGCATGGTCCCCTGCTGTTCCACCAGTCCGGCGGCTGCTGCGACGGCAGTGCACCCATGTGTTTTCAGGTGGGAGAGTTCAAGCTCGGCAGCGTGGACGAGAAGGTGGGCGAGATCGCGGGCTGCGAATTCTGGATGGACCGCGAGCAGTTCAAGCGCTGGCGCCACACGCGCTGGACCGTCGACGTGGTGCCGGGCCGCGGCGCGAGCTTCTCGCTGGAGGCACCGCTCAACCTGCGCTTCATCATCCGCTCCGAACTCTGCCTGCCCGCCGCATCGTCCACGCAAGGTTCCTGATGTACGTTCTCTACATTGCCAACAAAAATTATTCCTCTTGGTCGCTGCGCCCCTGGGCTTTGCTGCGGGAGCTGGGCATTCCCTTCGAGGAGCGGCTGCTGCGCTTCGGCGACCGTGGCCGATGGGAGGAGTTTCGCGTCCTCAACCCGAGCGGCCGGGTGCCGTTTTTGATCGACGGCGCCCTGGGCGTCGCCGACTCTCTCGCCATCGTCGAGTATCTCGCGGAAGCACACCCCGGCGTCTGGCCGGCGGATGCCGCGGCGCGGGCCTGGGCGCGCAGCGCGGCGGCGCAGATGCACGCCGGCTTCGCCGAGCTGCGCTCGCGATGCTCGATGACCTGCGGGGTCCGCGTCCGGCTGCACGACGTTCCGGCGGCGCTCGACGACGAGTTGACGCGGCTCGAGGGACTCTGGAACGAAGGCTTGCGGCGCTTCGGCGGCCCCTACCTCGGCGGTGCGGCCTTCACGGCGGTCGATGCGTTCTTCGCACCGGTGGCGCTGCGTCTGCAGACCTACGGTCTGCGCGTCGGCGCGCCGGCCGCCGCCTACGCGCAGCGCTTGTTGGAGCTCGCGTCGCTGCGCGAGTGGTACGCCGCCGCGCTCGCCGAACCGTTTCGCGACGAGCCGCACGAGCGCGACATGCGCGATGCGGGGTCGGTTCTCGAGGACCTGCGGGCCGCGGTGGTGTAGCGCGCTGGTAGCCGGAGGTGGCCGTCGGGCGGGCCGATCGGCGGGCCGATTGGCGGATGCATGGCCGGCCCGCGCCGGGTACACTGCGCGATCTTCGAATGAAGGATCTGCCATGCGCCATCGTTTGCTCGGCCGAACCGGCCTCTTCGTCTCCGAATTATGTCTGGGCACCATGACCTTCGGCGGTACCGACGGCATCTGGGCGAGCATGGGCGGGCTGCAGCAGGCCGACGCCGAGCGTCTCGTCGGCAAGGCGCTCGATTCGGGCATCAACTTCATCGACACGGCGGACGTGTATGGTGGCGGCCTCTCGGAGCAAATCACGGGGCAGGCGCTCAGGAATCTCAAGGTGCCGCGCGCCGACGTGGTGGTGGCGACCAAGGTGTTCGGCGACATGGGCACGGGCCCGAACGAGCGCGGCACCACGCGTCATCACATTCTCGACGGCGTGAAGGCCAGCCTGCGACGTCTGCAGCTCGATCACATCGATCTCTACCAGATCCACGGCTTCGACGTCGCGACGCCCATGGAGGAGACGCTGCGGGCGCTCGATCAGATCGTGCGCCACGGCCACGTCCGCTACGTCGGCGTGTCCAACTGGGCCGCCTGGCAGATCGCCAAGGCGCTCGGGCTGTCGGAGCGGCTCGGGCTCGCGCGCTTCGAGTCGCTGCAGGCGTATTACAGCGTGGCGGGACGGGACCTCGAGCGCGAACTCCTGCCGATGCTACGCAGCGAGGGACTGGCCTTGATGGTGTGGAGTCCTCTCGCGGGCGGTCTGCTCAGCGGCAAGTACGCGAACGCCCAGCAGGTGGAGGAGGGTGGCCGGCGCTCGTCGTTCGAATTCCCGCCCGTCGATGCGCCGCGCGCGACGCGCTGCATCGAGGTCATGGGTCCCATCGCGCAGGCGCACGGCATCTCGATCGCGCGCGTGGCGCTCGCATGGCTGTTGCATCAGCCGGCGGTCACCAGCGTGATCGTCGGCGCGAAGCGTCCGGAGCAGCTCGCCGACAACATCGGCGCCACGGAGGTACGCCTGAGCGACGCCGATCTCGAACGAATCGGCGAGGTCAGCCGACTGCCGGCGGAGTATCCCGGTTGGATGCTGGACCTGCAGGGCAAGTACCGCAGCTCGCAGCTCGCCGCCGCCCGCGGCATGGGCCCCCACGCCGGCGGCGACGCCTGAGCGCCTAGGCGGGGGGCTGATGACGAACCTACCCCCTTCGCGGGACGACCTGGCGCGGCGCGCGGCGCTCGAGCGCTACCGGGTGCTCGACACGGCGCCCGAACGCGAATTCGACGACATCGTCAGCATCGCGGCCGAACTGTGCGGCGCGCCCATCGCGCTCATCAGCCTGGTGGACGGCAAGCGGCAGTGGTGCAAGGCCGCGCTCGGCCTCGACGTCGCCGGGACCCCGCGGGAGATCGCCTTCTGCGACCACGCCATCCGGCAGAAAGAGGTGTTGGTGGTGCAGGATGCCACCCAGGATGCACGTTTCGCCCAGCACCCCCTGGTGACGGGGACGCCACATCTGCGCTTCTACGCCGGGGCGCCGCTGCACACCGCCGACGGGGTGGCCATCGGCACGCTGTGCGTGCTCGACCGTCATCCGCGCGAACTCAACCAAACCCAGCACCTGGCGCTCGAGGCGCTCGCCCGCCAGGTGATGACCCAGCTGGAGCTGCGCAGAGCGCTCGCCCAGCACCGCGCACAGGAGGAACTGAACCGTTTCATTCTCGACAGCGCGCTCGACTACGCCATCGTCTCCCTCGATCTGACCGGGGTCGTCACCAGCTGGAACGAGGGCGCGCGGCGCATCTTCGGCTGGACGGCGACGGAGATGACCGGCTGCCGCTGCGACCGGTTCTTCACCGAGGAGGATCGCGCGGCGGGCATTCCGCAGCGCGAGATGAGCGCCGCGCTCACGCAGGGCCGCGGGTCCGACGAACGCTGGCATCTGCGCAAGGACGGCAGCCGGTTCTTCGCGAGCGGCGAGATGATGCCGCTGAACGACGAGAGCGGGCAGCCGCTCGGCTTCCTCAAGATACTGCGCGACCGCACCCGCCGGCGGTTCGCCGAGCGCACGCAGCAGGCGCTGCTCGAACTGGGCGACCAATTCGGCACCCTGGGCGATCTCGAGGACATGGCGTTCAC
>CAZZYJ010000256.1:0-2511 GCA_964658215.1 uncultured Steroidobacteraceae bacterium
GGCCACTCTCTATCTTGCATCGGCATCGCCCCGGCGGCGTGAACTGCTCGCCCAGATCGGGGTGGCCTGCCGGGTGCTGGCGGCCGCCGTGGACGAGACGGTGCGGCCGGGCGAAGCGGCCACGGCCTACGTCGTGCGGCTCGCGCAGGCCAAGGCGCGCGCGGGCTGGCATGCGCTCGCCGCGGCGGCGCTGCCGCAGGGGCCCGTGCTGGCCGCCGACACGACGGTGTCGCTCGACGCCGCCATCCTGGGAAAGCCCGTGGATCGCGACGATGCGCTGCGCATGCTGGACGCGCTGTCCGGCCGCACCCACGCCGTGCTCACGGCCGTCGCCGTGATGTACGCGGGGCGCATAGATTTCCGTCTGAACCGCAGCGAGGTCACCTTCCGGCACATCACCCGCGCCGAGGCGGAGCGTTATTGGCACACCGGGGAGCCGCTCGACAAGGCGGGCGGCTACGCCATCCAGGGACACGGCGCGGTGTTCGTCGCGGGCCTCGAGGGAAGCTATTCGGGGGTGATGGGGTTGCCGCTGTACGAGACGGCCGCGCTGCTCGGGCAGGCGCAGGTGCCGCACTGGCTGTACGGCGTGCCGTGAGCACCGAAATCCTGATCAACGCGAGCCTCCACGAGGCACGCGCGGCGGTGGTCGAGAACGGCGTGCTGCAGGAAATTTTTCTGGAACGCGCCAGCCGTCGCGGCCTCATCAGCAACCTCTACAAGGGGCGTGTGTCACGGGTGCTGCCGGGCATGCAGGCGGCGTTCATCGAGGTGGGCCTGGAACGCACGGCGTTTCTGCACGCCTCCGACATCATCGATCCACGCCATGCCGAAACCGGCATCGAAGCGCCGCGCACGGACAACATTCGCGAGCTGGTCTGCGAGGGCAATGAAATCCTCGTCCAGGTGCTGAAGGATCCGCTCGGGACCAAGGGCGCGCGTCTCACCACGCACGTCACGCTGCCGTCGCGCTATCTCGTGTACATGCCGCAGGGCCGCGGCGTCGGCGTGTCGGCGCGCATCGAGCAGGAGGGCGAGCGGGAACGTCTGCGCGAGGCGGTGCTCGCGGGCCTCGAGGACGGCGAGAGCGCGGGCTACATCGTGCGCACGGCGGCGGAGGATGCGCCGGCCGGCGCGTTGCGCGCCGACATGACCTACCTGCGCAAGCTGTGGCAGGTGGTGCGGCACAAGAGCCTGCGCACCCAGCCGGGACAGCTCGTGCACGCGGACCTGCCGCTGCACCTGCGCATCCTGCGCGATCTGCTGCGTCCCGACGTCGACCGTGTGCTCGTCGATCAGCCGACCGCGCACCGGGAAATGCAGGAGTTCGCGGCGACCTTCATGCCCGAGGCGCTGCCCCGCATCGAGCTGTACGAGGCGTCGCGGCCGCTGTTCGAACTGCATCACGTCGAGGAGGAGATCCAGAAGGCCCTCGACCGCAGGGTCCCGCTCAAGTCGGGCGGCACCCTGATGATCGACCAAACCGAGGCGATGACCACCATCGACGTCAACACCGGCGCCTTCGTCGGCCATCGCAACCTCGAAGAAACCATCTTCCGCACCAACCTGGAAGCGGCGGTGACCATTGCGCGGCAGCTGCGTTTGCGCAACCTCGGCGGCATCATCATCATCGACTTCATCGACATGCAGCAGCCGGAGCATCGCCGGCAGGTGATTCAAGCCCTCGACGGGGCGCTGCGCGAGGATCACGTGAAGACGAACATCTCCTCGGTGTCGCCCCTGGGGCTGGTCGAAATGACCCGCAAGCGCACGCGCGAAAGTTTGGAACATCTGCTGTGCGGGTCTTGTCCGACGTGCCAAGGGCGGGGTTTCGTCAAAACCGCGGAAACGGTGTGCTATGAAATATTTCGTGAGATCGTCCGTCAAGCCCGCCAGTTCGACTGCCGGCAGCTGATGGTGCTCGCCCATCAGGACGTGATCGAACGATTGTTGGACGAGCAGTCCCCGGTGCTCGGTGAACTGGAGCTGGTCACCGGCAAGCCGATCCGACTGCAGACCGAAGCCCTCTACAGCGTCGACCACTACGACGTCGTCCTGATGTAATGACGCTGCGCAAGGCCGGCACGATCCTGCTGTACGGAGGCGCGGCTGCAGCGGGGCTGATCCTGCTGCTGCTGGGTGCGTTCATGCTCGTCCTCGCCCGCGCGCCCGCGTACCAGGCCGGAATCAAGGACTGGATGCGTCAGCGCAGCGGCTACCCCGTCGAGTTCTCGCGCGTGACCCCGGCATTGCGCCGATACGGTCCGGAACTTTATTTCGAACATCTGCAGTTGCGCTCCAAGGATGGCCGGCGGGTGCTGGCCCGCGCGGACGGTGCCCGCGTGGGTTTGGATCTGGGACAGTTCCTGCACGGCGGCGGATGGTTCGCCGCACGCATCGAACTCGACCGGCCGGCGCTCGACGTCACGCGCCTGGGCCCGCGGCGCTTTGCCCTCGGCACCGACTTCGAACTGGGCCGCGGTTCGTCCGCGGCGACATGGTCGCTCGACG
>CAZZYJ010000256.1:2521-5122 GCA_964658215.1 uncultured Steroidobacteraceae bacterium
TGATCGGGTGCGTGACCGACGGCCGCGACGGCAAGATCGTCCCGATCGGCGACGTCCGGGCCCTGGCCGACGCCCTGGAATGGGCCGCCTCGCACCGCGACCAGCTCCGCGAGTTCGGGCTCAACTCGCTCGACGATCTGCCGGCGGGCAGCGTGGCGGTGCGTCACGGCACGCTGACGCTGGCGCGCTGGAGCGACGCCCTGCCGAGCCTCGAACTGGACGAGGTCAGCCTCGATGCGCGCCATGCCGGCACCTCACTGACCCTCGCGGCGGCCGTCCGCCTGCCCGCCGTGCTCGGCGGCACGCTGAGCGTGCACGGCGCCGTGCAGGGCCGTGGCGTGCCGGACACGCTGAGATGGGACATGACGGGCGCTGCGCGCGGCCTGGCGTTCCCGGGCTGGCGCAGGTTGCTGCCCGACTATTTGAGCCGGCTGGAGGCGGGCAGCGGCGGTTTCGGCGTCGCGGCCCGGGGCCGGGGCGCGACGCTCGCGCACGCCGAGCTCGATTTCGACGCCGCCGGCGTGGTGACGCAGCTCCCGGACGGACCGTCGTCGCGGCTCGATCAGCTGGGCGGCCTCGTCACCCTCACGCACGCGGGAGACCGCTGGACCCTGCTCGGGCGGCGCCTGCGCAGCGTGCGCCCGGGCGGCCGGGATCCCGACTCGCAATTCGACGCGTCGTGGCGGGCGACGCCGGCGGGTTTGCTCGACCTGCACACACGCGCGAGCTATCTACGCGTGGAGTCGCTGCTCCCGCTCGCCGGTCTGCTGCCGCGGCGGGAACTGCGGCAACGAGTGCAGGATCTCGCGCCGAGCGGCGAGTGGTTCGATACGCAGCTCGACATGAGCCGCACGAGCGCAGAGCAACCCTGGCATTTCACCGTGCAGGCGCGCTTCCGCGATCTCGGGGTCGCATCCGTCGGCCGCGTGCCGGGCCTGCGGGGCCTCAGCGGTTCGGCCGCCGGCGACGAGCACGGCGGTCGCGTCGACATCGCCAGTCCCGCCGCGATTTATTCCTGGCCCGCGCAGTTCTCGCAGCCGGTCGACGTGCAGTCGCTGCGCACCACGCTGTACTGGCAGCACACCCCGGAGCAGCTGCTGGTGGCGACGCCGGCGCTGGACTTCAAGACCCGCGATGCGGCCCTGCATGCCCGGTTCGCCTGGCGTCGCCCGGCCAACGGGGACTCGCCGCTGCTGACGCTGACGGCGGCCGTGGACGACGGCAACGTCGCGCGCGCGCACGCCTATCTGCCGCGCGGGTTCATCTCGCCCGCCGCCTTCGCCTGGTTGAATCGGGCCCTCGTCGGCGGCCGCATGCCGCACGCAGAGGTCGTGATTCAAGGCCCCCTGCGGCACTTCCCGTTCCGCGACGGCAGCGGCACGTTCCTCGCCCGCTGCCGCGTCGAGGGGCTCACCCTCGACTACCGCGAGAACTGGCCGCGCGCCGAGCATCTGGCGCTCCTCGCCGAGTTTCGCAACGAGGGGCTCACGGTACGGCTCGACGGCGGGCGCCTGGGCCCCGTGTCGGTGACGGGCGGGACGGCGCGCTTCGCGGACTTCAAGACGGGGGAGCTGCAGGTGCGATTCGCCACCCGTGGCGACGCGGACGAGGCGCTGACCTATCTGCGGGCGACGCCGCTCGACGCCCTGGCCGAACACACGTTCTCCAACGTCGAAGCACACGGGCCCGTCAGTTCCACGGTGGATTTGTTCTTCCCCTTCAAGGAATTCGAGCGCCATCGAGTCCAGGTGCACGCACGGCTCGAGGGGTTGTCGCTGCAGCGGCCCGGAGCGGCGCTGAGCGCCACCGAGCTCGAGGGCGATGCGGACATCGACAATGGTCAGGTGGCGCGCGCCGACGTGCGCGGCCGAGTGTTGGGCGGCGCGTTTCAGATGCAGGCCCACGCGCCGCGCAATCGCCCGGTGACACGGACACAGCTGGAGTTTCGGGGCAGCGTGAGCGGCGAGGCGCTGCACGACGCGCTCTCCCTGCCGGCGCGCGTGCCCGTCGGCGGTCAAACCGACTGGCGGGCGACCTTGAAGCTGAGTCCCGCGCCGATGCGCGAACGCTCCCTGCACGTCACGGCGAGTCTCGCCGGCCTCGAACTGAACCTGCCCGAACCCCTGGCGAAACCGGCCGGGCGCGCACTGCCCACGTCGATCGACGTGCAGTGGCCCGCCGTCGGCCCGACGCAGCTGCGGGTGGCCGTGGGCGCGGTGCTGCGCGGTGCGTTCAGTCTGGATGTCGACCAGGACGGGCCGCATCTGGGCAATGCGGCGTTCACCTTCGGCGACTCGACCCAGCAGGTGATCAGTGACGCACAGCGCGTGAATACCGGGGGCAAGATCGGCCGCTTCGATCTGGCCGGGTGGCTCAAGCTGTACACGCCCGAGAAGGGCGCCAAACCGGTCGGAAACTATGTGAGCGCCGCGAAATTCGAGGTCAGTCAATTGGACTACCTGGGCTTGTCGTTTTTGAACCTCACGCTCGATCTTGCCGTGAAGGACGGCAACTGGCGCGTCGGCGTCGGCGGTCCCGACGTGGTGGGCACCCTGGCGCTGCCCCTGGCCGATGCCGGCGCAGCCTGGACGTTGGAGTTCG
>CAZZYJ010000257.1:0-5066 GCA_964658215.1 uncultured Steroidobacteraceae bacterium
CCGTGGGCAGCGGGCCCGAGGGCACCCGCGCCCATCCCGCGCCGGCCGCGATCCCGGTGGCACGCCGCCCGCGCATCACCCGCCATTGGGAGCTCGGCGTCTTTTACGGCCCGCACGGCGCGCCGGATTTCTTCACCGAGGACGACGTCGAGGTCTTTTTCGCGGCGACGTGGCGGGTGCATTACAACTCGAGCCGTACGGGCGTCCGTCTCATCGGACCACAACCGAAATGGTCGCGCAGCGACGGCGGCGAGGCAGGGTTGCACCCCTCCAACATTCACGACACCGCGTATGCGATCGGCGCCGTGGATTTCACCGGCGACATGCCGGTCATTCTCGGCCCCGACGGCCCGTCGCTCGGCGGCTTCGTGTGCCCCGCCACGGTGGCGCAGTCGGAGCTGTGGAAACTCGGACAGTTGCGCGCCGACGACGAGGTGCGGTTCGTGCGCATGGCGGCTGCGGGCGACGGCATCACGTCAGCAACCGAACGCGGCATGCCCGTGCATCCTGTTGAGGCACCCGCCTCCCGTCCTGGGCAGTCCCTGTCGGGCGGCCCCATTGCCGCGCATCTGGCCGCCACCGCGGCGCATCCGGCGGTCGTATACCGCCGTGCCGGCGACGCCTACCTGCTGATCGAGTACGGGCCGCTGGTGCTCGATCTCGAACTCCGGGTACGGGCACATGCCTTGATGACGTGGGTGGAGCAGCGACGCGTCACGGGCATCATCGAACTCACCCCCGGGATCCGCTCCTTGCAGGTGCATTTCGATCCCGGCACCGTGTCGCTCGCCCGCCTCATCGACCTGTTGATGGAAGGCGAGGTGCAGCTCGGCCCGACCGAGGACCAGCGGATCGAGTCGCGCATCGTTCACCTCCCTTTGTCCTGGGACGACGCCGCGACGCAGCTCGCCATCGCCAAGTACATGCAGTCGGTGCGCGCGGATGCACCCTGGTGCCCGAGCAACATAGAATTCATTCGTCGCATCAATGGCTTGGACTCGATAGATGAAGTGAAACGCATCGTCTTCGAGGCAAGCTATCTGGTGCTGGGCTTGGGCGATGTGTATCTCGGCGCACCGGTGGCGACGCCGCTCGACCCGCGCCATCGTCTGGTGACCACCAAGTACAACCCGGCCCGCACCTGGACGCCCGAGAACGCGGTGGGGATCGGCGGCGCGTATTTGTGCGTTTACGGCATGGAGGGCCCCGGCGGCTATCAATTCGTCGGGCGCACCTGCCAGATGTGGAACACCTATCGGACCACCCGCGAATTCGTGACCGGCAAACCCTGGCTGCTGCGCTTCTTCGACCAGGTGCGCTTCTTCCCGGCCAGCGCTGCGGAACTGACCGCGTTCCGCCGCGACTTCCTGCACGGCGGTGTGCAGCTCGACGTGCAGCCCGGGGTGTTCGATCTCGCCGAGTATCGGCGTTTCCTCGCTGCGAACCAACCCGACATCGCCGCCCACAAGGCCCGGCAGCAGGCCGCGTTCGAGGCCGAGCGCGCGCGCTGGGCGGCGAGCGGGCAGATCGGTTACGCCGCCGTGCTGCCCGCCGCTGAAGAAGAAACGCCATTCGACGTGTTGGCAGCCGGACACGTCGCCGTGCTCAGCCCCGTGTCCGGGAGCGTGTGGAAGGCCCTCTGCGCCCCCGGCAGCCGGGTCCGTGCGGGCGACCCTCTGGTCATCGTCGAGTCCATGAAGATGGAGCTTCCAGTGCTCGCGCCCGTCGACGGCACCGTCGCGCAGCTGCGCTGCACCGAAGGCCGGGCGGTGAGCGATGGACAGGTGCTGGTGTTGCTCAAGTCCGAATAGGCGACCTTTGTTTCACTTTATAACCCTCGTTTCTCCTCGAGGAGCGTCTCTCGGGCCATGATATTCTTGTCCATATGAGCATTTCGGAAGAGGGGCCGCCGTCACAGGAGGTCGGTGGAACCGGGACGGTACCCCGATGCTGTACACCTCAGGAAGCATCGCATTGGCATGCCTCGAGACCATGATGCACCTCGGAGGCATGTTTAGCCTCCCGCTCAATCGATATCTCGTCGGCATGGAAGTGCCCGAAGATTTATTCGCTGCGCGAGAAAAGATCGCTCCAGGTGATCACATCGGTTGGGACGCCGAACCAGCGGGACTAGTATCCTTGGGCGTCGGCACTCGTTGGATAGAGTCTGATCGAACACTGATCCTTGAAGTGCCTTCGGTGGTAGTGCCGGAGGAAATGAATTACTTGGTCAATCCAAAACACAAAGATGTCGTTTTGCTAAAAGCGACGAAGGCCCGCCGTTGGACTTATGACAGCCGTCTGCGTGTTCGTACTGCCTGACGTAGAAATCTTGGGCGGGGAGCCGGCACGTAAGAGGAACCGTCCGGCGGGTGTCTAGGTGTCGATGCGGTCGGTCAAGCTGCGGATGTGCACCTCGCGCGCCTCGAGCGAGTTCACGAGATCCACGAGGCCTTTTACGCTCCGCCCCAAGCGCGCGCGATCATGCCGCCGCCACTTTCGCGCCAGCACCTTCGCCCGCCCCTGCCCGCAGTCCCGTCGATTCGGTGTGGGTCACCGCAGCCGCCCGCTCGAGCGCCGCGGCGAAGTCCGCCACCAGATCCGCAGCATCTTCGATCCCGACGGACACCCGCAGCAGGCCGGGGCCGATCCCGGCGCGCAACCGGGCGGCCTCGTCCATCCCGGCGTGGGTCATGGTGGTCGGGTGGGCGATGAGGCTCTCCACCCCGCCCAGCGATTCGGCGAGGGTGAAGCATTCCAATCCTTCGAGGAAGGCCTTTACTGCCGGCTCGCCGCCTTCCAGTTCGAAACTCAGCATGGCGCCGAAGCCGCTCTGCTGACGGCCCGCGAGCTCGTGCCCCGGATGATCGGGCAGTCCCGGGTAGTACACCTGGCGCACGGCGGCGTGGCGGTTGAGCACGTCGACCACCGCCACCGTGTTCTCGCCGTGACTTCTCATGCGCGCGTGCAGGGTGCGCACCCCGCGCAACGTCATGAAGCTGTCGAAGGGCGCGCCCGTCACGCCGATGGCGTTGGCCCACCAGGCGAGCGACTGGGTCAGCTCGGCGGTGGCGGCGATGACGGCGCCGCCGACCACGTCGCTGTGACCGTTCAGGTACTTGGTGGTGGAGTGCATGACCATGTCCGCTCCCAGGGCCAGCGGCTGCTGCCACACCGGCGACAGGAAGGTGTTGTCCACCACCACCAACGCGCCCACCGCATGCGCCGCGTCGGCGATGGCGCGGATGTCGACGATGCGCAGCAGCGGATTGCTGGGGGTCTCGATCCACACCAGATGGGGTTTCGCGGCCAGCGACTTCGCGAGCGCGGCGGCGTCGCCCTGGTCGATGAAATCCGCGATCAGGACGCCTTTCTTCGCGTAGGCCGCCAGCATGCGGTAGGTGCCACCGTAGCAGTCGAACGGCGCCACCACGCGCGCGCCGGCGGGCAACGTGGCGAGTATCAAGGTGATGGCCGCGAGTCCGGTGCAGGTGACCACAGCGCCGGCGCCGCCCTCGAGATCCGCGAGTGCGCCGGCGAGCTGGTCGCGGGTGGGATTGCCGGAGCGGGTGTAGTCGTACTTGCGCGGCTTGCGGTAGCCCTCGAAAGCGAAGTTGGTGGACAGATAGATCGGCGGCACCACGGCGCCGTGCTGCAGATCGGATTCGAGGCCGGCACGCACGGCGCGTGTGGCGATGTTCTTCTTGGTGGTGGAGTCGTGGCTCATGGGGTGTGCTCCGCAAGGGCTTGTTTGAGAATGGGATTGAGCACGGCGCTCTCCTTGAGGAAGGCGTCGTGGCCGAAAATGGACCGGATCTCGATGAACTCGTGCGGCCCGCCCAGGCGGCGCGCGAGCGACTGCATGTCGGCGTACGGCACCAGTTGATCCTCGTGCACCGCGATCAGCGTCGCCGGCGTGCGCACCGTGGCGGCGTCCACGTCGTGCAGATCGATGGATTCGCTCAGGGCGAGGAAGGACTCGGCCCGATATTTCTGCACGTAGTCATCGCCGCGTGCGAACAGATACCCTTCGATGGGAAAGCGAAAACGATCGGCATCGCGCTGCGGCGGCCCGGTGAACCGCAACGTGAACTCGGTCGCACTGCGGTACGTGGCCATGGCGAGCGCCCGCGCGAGCTTGAGCCCCGCCGCCCCGTCGCCGCGGGCGATGGCCTCGCGCACGATCTGCCGCTGCACGCTGCGCCAGGCCGTGGACAGGATCTGCGCGCGGTCCGCGGCGCTGACGATCACGATGCGCCCGATCAGGCCCGGATGCCGTGCCGCGAAGGCGAGCGCGACCATACCGCCGTACGAGGCGCCGACGATGGCGTGCAGGCGGTCGATGCGCACGTGCCGCAGGACCCGCTGCAGCACCTCGGCCTGATCGATGGAGCTCACGGGCGGGAACGGCGCGCCCTCGGCCGGCGTGCTGCTGTCGCCCCAGCCGCCCAGGTAGTCGATGCCGAGCACGCGGTACTGCGTGGTGTCGATGCCGAGGCGCGGACCCACCATCTCGGCCCACCAGCCGCCGGCGCCCGTGAGGCGTCGATGCGCGGATATGCCGCCCAGCACGGCCACCACCGGTGCGCCCACAGGCCCCACCAGCCGGAATGCCACGCGCGCATCCGCAAGCGAGTCGCCGTGATGCAACGGCCACGATGCACCCAGGGGCACGACACCGTCCACCATCTCGATGGCGGGCGGTTCCGCGGCGGGATGCTGCGACGGTTGGATTGATTCTCGCGCCAAACTCGAAACTCCTCAGGTTGTAGGACTCCTGAAGAGCGGGCGCTCATCGGCGGGGTACGACTATGCGTTGACCGACCGTCCCATCTATCGAACCCGCGCCTTGGGGAGCGCGGTCTCGCAGGAGTTGGCACCGTTCCGCCATCCGAGGATGTTGGTGGTTGCCCCGGCTTCTAAGGGCCTTTCCCTCAGCCGGTCTAGATGAATGGCGGCATGGTATGCGGCCGCTGCCCTTTTCGTCAAGCGAGCCGCGCCGGACTGGCGCAGCCTGGCCTAATGCGCTAACGTACTAGTGCATTAATACATTGGCAGAAGAATGA
>CAZZYJ010000258.1:0-5061 GCA_964658215.1 uncultured Steroidobacteraceae bacterium
GCGGCCATTTGACCGAGTTTTTCGGGCGCACGCTGAACGGTGCGCCCGCGTCGCCGCACGCGCCCGCCGGCGGCACGGGTAGCCCGCCTGCGCCACTCGCCGCGCCGCTCTTCGCCGAAGCGAGGGTCGAGGTCTGGAACCCGGCCGTCAAGCGGCCGGCGGAGTCCACACCTGGAACGGCTTCGCACGGTCCCGACCGAGCGCACGCACCGACGCCATCGCGGCTTCCGCGCTGAGCTTGAGCGCATCGCGCCAGGGCGAGGCGGCGGGCGGCTGCGGCCGCAGCCCCAGCCTGCGCAGGCGGTGATTGAAGCGGTGCAGCTTTTCCAGGCGGTCGACGGAACGCAGTTCGTAGTTGACGCTGAGCGCCACCGAGACGTTGTCGCGGTTCTGCACCCAGTGCGGAGCGCACGGCGGCACGTGCACGCCGTAGCCGGCGGGCAGATCGTATTTGTTGCACCCGGACTGCCGCTCCGGACGGTAGACGGCATGATTGCGGCTCACCGCGAAAAACTCTTCCCGCTCCCGTTCCGTCACCAGTTCCCGGTCCGTGTGGTCGAAGACGTGGAACCACTTGCCACCGCGCACCTGGAGCAGAAAATTCGTCTCGGAATCCATGTGGTAGGGCGTCACCCGCAACGGTGAACTGATCAAGATGAGCACCTCGCCGACGGTGACGTCGTCGCGCATGCGCGGACCGGCGAGATCGACGATGGTCGAGAGCAAGCTCTGCAGCAGGGGCGCGAACACGGGGTCCTGTTCCGTGTGCTTGAGGATCACGATGGAGTTGTTGTGCTCGATGTCGCGGATGGTGTCCTGCAGCGAGCGGCGGCCCGACGTGCCCTCCGACCAGGTGTTGTCGACAGCGACCTTGCCGTTGGACCAGTAGTGCTCGCCATGATCCGGCATGCGCCGGCTGAGCTCGATCAGATTGGCCGGCTCGAACAGCGGGTGCCCCGCCAGCCCATGCTCGAACAGGAAATTCGCGCGATTGTAGTCGCGACCGAACAGACCGCCCGGATCACGGACCGGCGCCCCCGTGGGCTGTACTTCGGCCGGCATGGCGCTCATTGGGACCTCTCCACGGCTGGATGGAAAGCCCGATTATATCCCCGGCACGGGGTCCGGGCGACGCTCAGCCGGGTCGATCAGAGGACTGGGTCACAAATCCGCCGAGGAACCGGGCGACCAGCGCAGGCATCAGAAGCCGGATCAGCACGACGTAGATCACGCCGCCCGCGAAGATCAGCAGCGGCAGGGTCACCACGTCCGGCACCACGTCCAGCAGAGCATGGCGCAGCAGCAGGATGCTGCCGCCCATCGCCGCGCTGGCGAGGAATGCGGGCGCCTGCGGTGCGAACAGATCCCGCGCCGACAGCCCGCAGCGGCGGCGCATGAGCCGGGCGCAGAGCGGCAGCAGCAGGAAGGGGCGCGCCGCGATGCCCAACGCGGCGGCGACGAGGCCGAACGGTGCACACAGCACCACCACCGCGACGGTCGCGACGGTCTGCGCGATCGACACCAGGGCTTCGGATTTCTGGAAGTTCATGGCCAGCAACGCTGCGCCGCTCAGATACTGTGTCACGAGGCCCAGGCAGGTGAGCAGCAGGCACTGCGTCGGCAGGATGGCGCCGGTCCAACGTGGATCGAGCCACACCCGGAACAGCGTGGGAACCACCGCGGCCGCGCCGACGAAGAGCGGGAACGAGAGCACGGTGAGCAAGGTCAGCGACTTCTTGACCGCCTCGCGCAGGCCCGCCGCATCCAGGGCAAAGCGACGCAGCTCGACGCGGGCGACGGCATAGCGGGGCACCACCGCGACCTCCATCACGAGGTCGCCCAGCCGCGCCGCCAGACTGAACAGGCCGAGTTCCACGGAGCCCCAGTACAGGCCGAGCATGACGCGCGGCAGCTGATTGCAGCTCCACGTCAACAGCCGCGACACCAGGGTGGGGGCGGCGAACACGAGCAGGTCGCGGAAATGCCGTGCCGAGAAGCCGAAGCGGAATTTCAACGGCACCATGTACCAGAGCACCGCCAGCACCATCAACCGGCTGACGATGGCCTGCCAGACCAGCGCCCAGACGCCCGCGCCGGTCAACGTCAGGATCAGGCCGACGATCCCGCCCACCAGCACGCTGCCGATGGAGCGCAATGCCAGCGGTTGAAACAACATGTCGCGCTTGGTCGCCGCGGTCGGCGCCGCGGTCAGCGCGCTGATGGCCGGCAGCAGGGCCATGCAGCGCGAGATTCGCACGAGTTCGGGATCGCCGAACCACACGGCGATCTGCGGGGCGGCGAAGAAGACACACGCGCCGAGGAGCAATGCCAGCGCGAAATTCACGGTCGTCATGGTGTCGAAGTGCCCATGATCGATTTCGCGAATCGAGATCAACGACTCCGCCGCCGCCTCAACCGCGACGTACTCGCAAAAGCCGACGAAGGCCATCACGATGGAGATCAGGCCGAAGGCACGTGGACCGAGCACCGGCGCCTGGATGGCGAACAGCATGAGCGCGAACAATTGCGAGAACACCGTCTTGGTGGTCAGCCAGGACGTGGGGGACAACTTATAGGGGAATTTCAACGCCACGCCCAAAGAGCCGCACTATTGCAGTGCCGAGCACCTTCGTGCAACCACGAGCGTCGCATTTCGCATTCGTAGAACAGTCAGCAATAATCACCGCGCGATGTGCGGAGAAGGGGCTCGCCAATGCGTTGGGTCCACCGGGCCCCGGCGGCGGTTCAAAGTGGCGTCCCCACGGGGATTCGAACCCCGGTTCTCACCGTGAAAGGGTGGTGTCCTAGGCCTCTAGACGATGGGGACGCAGGCCGAAAATCGCGATCGACAGAAACTGGTGGAGCCAGGCGGGATCGAACCGCCGACCTCTTGCATGCCATGCAAGCGCTCTCCCAGCTGAGCTATGGCCCCACGTGGAGGCGCGGCAAGTTACCTGACGCGGCCGCGATCGTCAAGAAACCCTTGACCTTTGCACCCTCGCCGACGGCGCTCATCCCCCCCTCCGACGGCGCTCAAACCCTACCCGACGGCGCTCAAACTGAGCAGCGCATCGCGTCGGTGGCGCGACGCCGTATGATACTAATATAAACTTGGAAACAGGCTGCCGGCGGACGCGGCCGGGGTATTCCGTGGCTAGGAGAGTAATGCGTGTCGATCAGGTGCCTATCGTACCGCCTCGCGGGGTTGTTTCTGTCGCTGTCGCTGGCCTCGGCCATGCCGCATGCCGTGGCGGCGGATGCGGCCGAGACGCGTCCCACGCCGCCCAGCGACGCCCAGGCCGTGGAGGAGAGCCGCCGGCTGGTCCAATTGGGCCCGGGCGACAGCGTGACCATTTCCGTGTTCGGTCAGCCCGACATGGCGACCACCACGTACGTCGGCGACGACGGCATGTTGAGCGTTCCGCTGGCCGGTGCGATCAACGTCCAGGGCCTGTCGCCCGCGGAGGCCGCACGGCGGGTGGAAAAGGAACTGCGCAACAAGAAAATCCTGGTCGACCCGCACGTCACCCTGTCGGCGATCGTCTCGCGCAGCCAGCGCGTGTCCGTCGTGGGTGAGGTGGGGCGCCCGGAACGCTACGTGATCGAGTCCCACATCGCCCTCCTGGATCTGCTGGCGCAGGCGGGCGGCGTCACGGAAAACGCCTCCGACGTGATCTATGTCCTGCACCCGGACAAGGACGGTGCGGTGGTCCGGCGCGAAATCAGCCTGAAAGGCCTCGCCAAGGGGGGGCTGCCGGTCGCGGCCCAGACGCTGCAGGCCGGCGACACCTTGTTCGTGCCGCGTGCGGAACAGTTTTACATCTATGGCGAGGTATCGGCGTCCGGCAAGTTCCGCATCGAGCCGGGCATGACCATCATCCAGGCCATCGCCCGCGCGGGCGGCATCACGGTGCGCGGCAGCCAGCGGCGGGTGGAGGTGAAGCGGCTGCAACCCGACGGCACCTTCAAGACGTTCAAGGCCAAACTCGACGAAGCGGTGCACGGCGACGACGTGATTCGCGTCAAGGAGAGCATCTTTTGAGGTCACCTAGGAATGTTCCCGTGCTGGCGGTGGCCACGCCGGTGCCGATGTACCGGGAGACGCCTGCGTTCACGGTTCCCGAAGCCGAGGGCGGCGGCGGCCTCTCGCTGACCCAGATCCTGTCCATCGTCTGGGCCTATCGGGTGTATGCGCTGGTCATCGCGGCCGTCATCGTGGCAGGCGTTGCGCTTTTCGCGAAAATGCTGCCGAAGAGCTATTCCGCGACGGCGACGCTCATGGTGTCGAGCGAGGTGAGCGATCCCCTGGCCGGCGCCGGGCAGTCGCAGAACATGTCGGTGTTCGCCTATATGTCCACCGAAGTCCAGCTCATGCAGAGCGCCGAGGTGCTGCTGCCCGTCATCGACAGGTTGAAGCTGGCCGACCTCAAGTACTACGCGGCCGGCTACAAGGGGGACGGCTACTCGCTCGCCGACTGGGTGAAGGAAAAGCTGGTCAAGGATCTCGAGATAGAGCCCGGCCGGCTCGGCAGTCAGCTCATCTACGTCACCGCCACGGCACGCGACCGCGTGCTCGCCGCGCAGATCGCCAACACGCTGGTGGACGTCTACCTGGAGCAGCAGCGCCAGCGCACCTCCGGTCCGGCCAGCGACCGGGCGATGCGCTATTCGACCGAACTCGCCGAACTCAAGCAGAAGGTCAGTATCGCCCAGGATCAGGTCACGGCGTTCCGGCAGCGCACGGGCGTCACCGATGTGGGCGCGCAGACCAACGGCGAGGCCGCGCTGCTGGCGAGCCTCGAGGTGCGCCTGCAGGAGGCCCAGAACGCCCGCCGCGCCGCCGAGGTGAAGGCGGAGGCGGACCGCAAGGTCGGTGCCGGGGCCACGGCATCCGCGTCGATCCAGTCGCTCAGAAGCCAGCTGAACCTCGAACAGGCGCAGCTGGCACAGATGCGCGCCACCATGGGGGTGGCCCACCCGAAGGTGGTCGAGCTGCAGAACCAGATCGATGCGAACCAGCGGATTCTCGATTCCGAATTCAGCACGGTGTCCGCCAGCGCC
>CAZZYJ010000259.1:0-5054 GCA_964658215.1 uncultured Steroidobacteraceae bacterium
CCGACGGCGCCGGCTTCCGCTCCACCAGCGAATAATCGAGGGTCTCGAAATTTCCGAGCCCGTACAGCTCGGTGATGCGCCGGCCCAGGGCGTCGACGTCCAGCGGTTTGCCGATCAGCGGCTGCATCTTGGCGAGGATGGTCTTTTCGTAGCGCTTGGATTCGCGGTCCACCCGCACGAACTCGATCGGCCGCAGGCCCGGCTCGTGCGCCTCACGGCGCGCCACGTAGCGCCGGTATTCGGCGTCGCTGACGCCGAGCGCGGCGAGCTTGGGCGCCGCCTCGCGCGCCGCCGCCTCGCCCTGCACGATGGTGCCCGCCGCGATGGTGAAATCCGTCGAGGGCGCGGAACCCAGGATGGGCGATATCAACACGTCGCGCGCACCGAGTGTCGCTCGCTGCCGGTCCGAGTCCTTGCGCACCAGGATGGCCAGCATCTGGTTGGAGATGGACAGGGCCGAATCGAGGTGGTCCCGGTCCAGCAGCGGAAAACTCACGTCCGAGACGATGAGGATGTCGGCGTGCATGTCGCGCGCGACGTCGATGGGCAGGTTTTCCGCCAGACCGCCGTCCACCAACAGACGGCCCTGGTAATCCACCGGCGCGAACACCCCCGGCGCCGAGATGCTGGCGCGCATGGCGATGGCGAGATCGCCCTTGTCCAGCAACACCGCCGCGCCGCTTTCCAGGTCGGTGGCCACGGCGCGAAAGGGGGTGGGCAGGGTGTCGAAATCCGTGCTGTTGCTGAACGCCAGCGTGAGCTGACGCAGCGTCTCCTGCAGCTTCTGGCCCTGGATGAAGCCCTTGGGCAGCAGCACCTGGCCGTGCTTGAGCCCGAGCGGCAGACGGACCAGGAAGTTTCGATCGTCCTGTTTGCGGCGAAAGGCGAGATCCCGCCGCGGCGGTGCGTCGCGGAACGCTTCCTGCCAATCCACCGAGCGCATGGTGCGGTCGATGTCGCGGGCGCTCATGCCGCTCGCGTACAGCCCGCCCACCACGGCGCCCATGCTGGTACCGGCGATGCAGTCGATGGGGATCTTGAGCTGTTCGAGCACGTCGAGGACACCGATGTGCGCCATGCCGCGCGCACCGCCGCCCGACAAGACCAGACAGATACGGGGCCGCAATGACACCGCGGCGGGGGCGGTCGCGGCACCCGCGGCAGGGTCGGGAGCCGGTGCAGGCTGCGCGCCCCCGGACGCTGAGGCTGCGCCCGCGTGCGGCGACAGGAACGCCGCGGCGATCAACGCCGAGGCGGCCCATCCCCCTGCGTACGACCGCCCCATCGCAAGACGTCGTTCAGAGCACGACGTTGATGCTGCTCGCCGTGAACGTGTTGGTGGTCCGATCGTAGGTCCCGCGCGCCTCGAAGGCGAGCGCCACCTTGGTGGTGAACACCGTGGTCAACTGAGTGACGTAGCTCGACAATGCGCTGTAAACGTGAACGCCGTCGGGCGCTGCATCGGTACCCACGACGGTGGGATCTCCCTCGGAGAACAGCGGCGTGTACGTGGAGGGCAGGCCGGTGGCGGTGGGCGCCGTGCCGGTCGCGGCGACGATGACCGGCGAGGCGGGCAGCGAGGACAAGGCCAGGCTCTCGGAGCCCAAGCGGATCACCGCACTGGTGATGCTGGCGTTGGACAGATCCAGCGTCAGGCCGCTCGCGGCCATCGCCGAGAACGGCGCCGAGGTGCCGGCGGTGCCCCAATAGACGCGGATGCTCGCCGGCTGCGTGGCCTCCGTTTGGAGGCTGGCCGCATTGAAATCCGGCGGCCCCGCCGCGTACGGCGCCACCAGTCCGTCGGCCCAGATCGGATCGCCGGCCGTGGTGTCCGGAATGGTGAGGCCCGTGGTGCTGACGTAGTAATTGCCCGCGGAGGCGTCATTCGCGGTACTCGACCCGGTGCCCGCGAAGTTGAACACCGACACCGGCCAGTCATTGATGGTGGTGAGGTTCAGCAGCAGATCGTTCGCGCCTGCGGAGATCAGCGATCCGAACACGCTGGTCGAGGTCAGCCGCACCGACCCCACCGTGGTGCTCGACCCGCTGGCGTTGAGCGTAACCACGCCGTTCGTGATGGACGCGACACCGCGCGCGATCACGTGCTGTCCGACGGAGATCGAGTTGTAGTCGAGCCCGGTCAGGGTCGTGTTGTCGTCCGCGGTCACTTCGGTGGACGGACCCACCGTGAGCGTCGAGTCCGTCTCGTAATATTTGAGCGTGCCGTCGGGCTGCCAGAACGTCGCGCCGCGCAGCGTCAGCGTGTTGCCCGAGCGGCTGATGACGTCGCCTTCGAGGCCCGACGTGTAGGTGTCCTCGAGGGTGGCGCCGCCGATCATGTACTTCGCGTGCCATTTGCCGGCGGTCGCCGTCGGTGTGGCCGTGGGCTCGTACGTGGCATAGGCCGCGGTCAGCGTGGTGCTCGCGGACTTCTGCGACAGGATGGTGAGACCGGGGGTGCCGACGTAGTTCAAGCCGTTCAGCGTGTAGATCGTGTTCGCGTCGTTGAACAACGTCACCGAGCCGATGTCGTCGCCCTCGTCGTGGAACGGCCGCACGTACACGGTGTAACTCCCCTCGGTGACGCTGGAATTGATCAGCGGGCCGCGGATGCGCACCAGTTTCTGATCCGAAGGCGAGATGCCCGCCGTGAAATAGGGCCGCACCGTCACCGTGGGCTTGGCGGTCGAGGTATCGATGGACACGGTGGACGCGGTGAGATCCAAGTTCAGCGCCAGACGTTGCGCCGCCGTGGTCGCATACGTAGCCGGCAGCGTGAGCGGGTTCGCGGGGTCGAAGACCACGACAACAGTCACCGTGGTGACGGCCGTGCCCGTGGGCCCCACCACCGTCGCCTGCACCGGTGCGCCGTTGACCATGACCGCGATGTTGGCGCTCGAATAATCCAGCACGATGGACGCCGCAACGAAGGTGCCCGTGGCGATGGTCCCCGTGCCCCACAGTTCCGAAAGATTGGACAACTTGGTGAAATCCACCGTCTCGGCGGTGGCCAGCGCGGTGGCGGTCTGGCCGTCGTTGCGGATCAGTGTCACGGAATCGATGTTGACGCTGTAACTGGTGAAGTCGCCAGGCTCCGCGGTGAGGGTCACCCAGGTGGCGCCGTAGCCGCTGCTGGTGTTGTTGCTGTGGCAACCCGCGGCGAGGAAGGCCACGGCGCACAGCAAGGCGGTCAAACGGCGGGGGAATGCATGCACTTCGGAATTCCAGTAGGGGCGGCCCGGGCGGGCCCTGAGGCTGCGTAGAATAATGGCATTCGAGAGCGGGCGTGCGGCAAAGTTCCATTTACCGCCCGGCGCCTTGCCACGCGGCGCCTCACCGCCCAACGCCACCTCCTCGGCGCCGGCCCACGCGCTCGAGGCCGCCGGCGCGGGCTTCTCACCGCCGCACGGCCGGCTTCACCTGACGCGGCACCTGCTGGGTGATGCAGTGGATGTTGCCGCCGCCGAGCAGGATTTCGCGGGTGGGCACGCCCACCACCCGGCGCTCGGGAAACAGGCGCTTCAACGTGCGGGCCGCCGCCGCGTCCCAGCGCTTGTCGTACAGCGGCATCACCACGCACTTGTTGGCGACGTAGAAGTTGATGTAGGAGCCGGGCAGCCGCTCGCCGGCCAGGCGCGGGCGGGTGCCGGGACGCAGGTCGATGCCCGCCGCCTCCCCGGCCGTCATGAACAACGGGCCCGGCTGATGGATCTTGTGCACCGTGAGCCGACGCCCGCGGGCGTCGCGTGCGTGCCGCAGCCGCTGTTCGGCATCATGCGAGATCTCGTACTGGGGATCAGCCCGGTCGAGCGTCCAGGTGAGGGCGACCTGTCCCGGGCCCACGAAACACGCCAGCTCGTCGATGTGGCCGCCCGTCTCGTCGAGATGGACGCCGAGCCCGAGCCAGAGGATCTTGGTCACGCCGAGATAACGCCGCAGCCGCTCCTCGACGTCGGCGCGGGTGGCGCCGCCGTTGCGGTTCGGGTTCAGCAGGCACTCCTCGGTGGTCAGGCACGTGCCCTGGCCGTCGACGTGGATGGCGCCGCCCTCGAGCACGAACGAGGTACGGTAGCGGTCGCTGTCCTCGAGCTCGAGCACCTTGTGCGCCACTTCGTCGTCGCGGTCCCAGGGAAAGTACAACCCGCCGGCGAGCCCGCCCCACGCATTGAAGGTCCAGTCCACGCCCCGTCGGCGGCCCTTCGCGTCGACCACGAAGGTGGGGCCGCTGTCCCGGATCCAGGCATCGTTGCCGGTGAGTTCGACGACGCGCACGGCCGGCGGCAGCCGTGCCCGGGCGTTCTGGAACTGCGCCGCGGAGACCCCGACGGTCACCGGCTCCCCGCCGGCGATGGCGGCGGCGACGGCGGCGAACGCCGCCTGCGCCGGCTTCGCACCGTCGCGCCAGTTGTCCGTGCGCTCCGGCCAGAGCATCCAGCAGCCGGCGTGCCGTTCGTATTCGGCCGGCATGCGGAAACCGTCCTTGCTGGGCGTCGAACTCAATGTGCGCAATGCGGGCCTCCGTCCGCGCATGCTAGCATTGCGGCCGATTTTATAGGAGCGAACGAATGTCCGAAGCGAAACCCATGACCTTGCAGATCCCGGCCGGCGGCGAAAAGATCACCATCAGTGACGGCCGGTTGCACGTGCCCGATCAGCCCATCATTCCCTTCATCGAGGGCGACGGCACCGGCCGCGACATCTGGGCGGCGAGCGTGCGCGTGTTCGACGCTGCGGTGAAGAAGGCCTATGGCGGCAAGCGCAAGATTCATTGGATGGAAGTCTATGCGGGCGAGAAGGCCAACAAGACGTTCAACACCTGGCTGCCGGACGAGACCGTGACCGCGTGCCGCGATTACCTGGTGTCCATCAAGGGACCGCTGACCACGCCCGTGGGCGGCGGCATCCGCTCGCTCAACGTGGCGCTGCGCCAGCTGCTCGATTTGTACGTGTGTCTGCGTCCCGTGCGCTGGTTCAAGGGCGTGCCCTCGCCCGTCAAGGCCCCGGAGAAGGTCAACATGACCATTTTCCGTGAGAACACCGAGGACATCTATGCC